>CAXTSM010000010.1:0-64048 GCA_964247025.1 uncultured Chthoniobacterales bacterium | reverse complement strand
CGGGAAGGCGCGTCGGTTGCTGGGCGTTGTGGCCACGGCGCTCCGTCGCCGTGCGGGGGGCGGGTTCCGGGCGGAACGGCCACGCCCCGACGGAGCGGGGCGGCTCCAAGGAGAGCGGGAAGGCGCGTCGGTTGCTGGGCGTTGTGGCCACGGCGCTCCGTCGCCGTGCGTGGGGCGGGTTCCGGGCGGAACGGCCACGCCCCGACGGAGCGGAGCGGCTCCAAGGAGAGCGGGAAGGCGCGTCGGTTAGGCGGCGGTGCCCACTTGATGGATCGTGGCGTCCGCCGGCAACACCGCGCGGTCGCAGAAGTCGCCGAAGCCTTCGCCGTCGTTTCGCTCGAGCGCGTAGCGCTTGATGATCGGCGTGAGCAGGGCGACCGCGTCGTCGATCGTGATGCTCGGCGCGAACAGGCGGTTGAGCCGGGTGCCGTTGTAGCTGGCGCCGAGGAAGAGGGCGTATTTGCCGGGCGCGCGACCCACGAAACCGATCTCAGCGAGATAGGGCCGGGCGCAGCCGTTCGGGCAGCCGGTCACGCGCAGGCTGATCGCGTCGTCCCGCAGGCCGGCTTCCTCGAGCACGGTCTCGAACTTCTCGAGGATGTCGGGCAGAGAGCGCTCGCTCTCGGCGAGGGCGAGGCCGCAGGTCGGCAGCGCCACGCAGGAAAGCGCGTTCAGGCGCAGGCCGGAGCGGCGGTTCTCGTCGGCGAGTCCGTGTTTCGCAAGAATGGCTTCGACGAGCGGTCTCTGCTCGGGGGTGACGCCGGAGATCGAGAGATTTTGCGACGGCGTGAGGCGGAAGTCGCCGGCGTGGATCTCGGCGATCTCGCGGAGGGCGGTCTTCATCGGCCAGCCGGGCACGTCCTTGATGCGGCCGCTGAGAAGGTGGAGGCCGTAGAACCAGGTGCCGTCCGCGCACTCGTGCCAGCCGTGCGGATCCTCGATGGTCGTGAAGGCAAATGCGCGGGCGGGCGCGAAGGTGAGGCCGGAGCGCCGCTCGACCTCGCCGCGGAACCATTCCGCGCCGCGGTCGGCGATCGTGTATTTCAGGCGAGCGTGGCGGCGGTTCGTCCGGTCGCCGAAATCGCGCTGGGTCGTGAGCACGGCTTCGCCGATGGCGTTGACCTGATCCGGGGCGATGAATCCGAGCACGTCGGCGATGCGCGGGAATGTCTCGACGTTGCCGTGGTTCATGCCGAGGCCGCCGCCGACGGTGACGTTGTAGCCGAGGAGCCGGTCGCCTTCGACGATGGCGATGAAGCCGAGGTCCTGCGAAAAAACGTCCACGTCGTTCGAGGGTGGAATCGCGAAGCCGGTCTTGAACTTGCGCGGCAGATACGTCGCGCCATACATCGGCTCGCGCTCGGGTTCGCCGCCGGCGACGAGTTCTTCGTCGAGCCAGATTTCGTGGTAGGCGCGGGTCTTCGGCAGGGCGTGTTCGCTCCAGTTGCGGGCGTGCTCGTAGACCTGCTGGAGCACGGCGCTGCGCTCGGGGTTCGGCGGCGCCATGACGTTGCGGTTCACGTCGCCGCACGCCGCGATGGAGTCGAGCAGAGCGTGGTGCATGCGCTGCACGAGCGGCTTGACGTTGCCTTTGAGGATGCCGTGGAACTGAAAGGTCTGGCGCGTGGTGAGGCGCAGCGAGGGCGAGGCGAGCTCGCTGGCGAGCTGGTCGAGGACGATCCATTGCGCGGCCGTCGCCTTGCCCGCGGGGAGGCGGACGCGGAGCATGAAGCCGAACGCCTTTTCCCGGCCCTCTTTTTTGCGCACGTTGCGCACGTCGCGGTCGTCCTGGATGTAAAGACCGTGAAATTTCAGGAGCTGGTTGCTGTCCTCGGAAATGCCGCCGGTCGAGCGGTCGGCGATGTCCTGAACGATCGGGCCGCGCAGCAGATGGGAGTCGGCCTTGATGCCCTCGTTGGCGACGAGTGGCTTGGCGGTCGTGGGTTCTGAACTCATGGATTACGGATGGTGAACGGGGTCTCGGGACCTAAGTGAGGCGCGCGGGCGCGGGCGGGGCCCCAGAAACGCGGACCAAGGAATGTGCCCCGGAAAAACGCGGGAGCCAACCGTAGAATGAGTCGCCGGAAAAATCAACGCGTCAGCCGCCGATGGCCGTCATGACGCGACCGGGCCGGTAGTTGTCGCGGAAGAGATGCTCGGCCGGCTTTTCCGCGAGCGAGTCGAGGAACGCCCGCCGGAGGGCGCCGCGGTCGATCTCCGGGCGCAGGGCCGGGAGGAGATTCGTTTCGAGGTGATTGCCAAGGCAGGGGCGGAGCCGGCCGTCCGCGGTGACGCGCATCTTGTTGCAGCGCGCGCAGAAATGCAGGTCGGTGATGGCGCTGATGAAACCGACGATGACGCCCCGGCGTCGCAGGCGGAAATACCGGGCGGGACCGGCGCCGAGCGGATCGTCGAGCGGATCGAGCGCGTCGTGGAGCTCGAGGGATCGGCGCACTTCGCCGACGGGGAGAAAGTTTTCCTCGCTGAGCATCTCGCCCATGCTCACGGGCATGAGCTCGATGAAGCGCACGACGAGGTCGAGCTCTTCGGCGAGGTCGAGAATGGGCGCGACCTGATCCTCGTTCTTGCCGCGGATGAGCACGACGTTCAGCTTCACCCGCGCGCCGAGAGCCTGCACGTGACGAATCCCGGCCAGCACGGGCGCGATGTCGCCGTGGGTGATCGCGCGGTAACGGGCGGGATCGACGGCGTCGAGGCTGACGTTGAAATCCCGCGCGCCCGCCCGGATCAAGTCCGCGCCGAGCTTTGGGAGGAGGACGCCGTTCGTCGTCATCATCACGGATTCCACGCCGGGTTCGGCGGCGATGGCCGCGACGAGGGCGGCGATGCCGGGCCGCAGCAACGGCTCGCCGCCGGTCACGCGGAATCGGCGGAACCCCAGATCGGCGGCGGCGCGCACGACGGCCATCAGTTCCGCGTCGGTCAGGATGTCTTTCGAAGGCATCCACCCGCGGTAGTTTTCCGGCATGCAATAGAGGCAGCGCTCGTTGCAGCGGTCCGTCACCGAAAGCCGCAGGTAATCCACCGATCGGCCAAGCGGATCGTTCATGCGGCGGGCGGGTGGATCGGGGCGACGACGGTCACCCGGCCACTTCCGCACGCTTCGGGCCGGGGCGCGAATGCAATTTTCACGCCTTCCGCGAATTTCGCCGTTCGCCGATAGACCGGGCCGAGGGGAACCGCGATGGGCCCCGGGAAAAGGGGAGGGTGAATCCCGGCGTCGCCGCGCGGACGGCGTTCGCCCCGGGGCTTTTTTCGGCGCGGGGGCGAACCGGGTTTTCGGCGTGAATCTGAACGGCGCGCAGCGGCCGGCGGAGTTCTCGCGGTGGCGCCGCGAAAACCACGCGCGCGGATTTTCTCGGCGAATCCGGCGTTTCGGCCGGGAACCTCCAGGCGGCGGCTCGGTCGCGCGCCGAACGGGAATCCGGGGAAAACCCCTGATTGCAAAAGGAACGGGAAAGGAGCAAGGGAGAAGGGTGCAAATAACGAATGAAGAGGTGGATCTCTCGATCCCGAACATGCAATCGTTGGAGGATGAAGCGCGCGCCGGCGTGGTGCTCCGGCAGCTGCCGGGGGTGACGGGCGTGCGCCTGGTCAAGCAAGGAGCGTGGGTCTCCTACCATCCGGAAACGGTGTCCCACGACGAAATCCGCGCGGCTCTGCGCCAGGCGGGTTTCCGGGCGGGCACGTTCCAGGACTCCGCCACGGGCGAGGTGGGGAAATCGTCGGTTTAGGCGGACCCCGACGAATCGGCGCGATCGTCGGCTTCATTGTGGCCGCCCGGCAAGGGGGCGCGTGATCTTGCGCGCCACGGCGACGGAGCGCCGTGGCGACAAGGCGTGGCCGGTGGAATCGCGCCGAGGGACGACGGGGGGAAATCCGGCGTCGGGATTTGGAAAATCTTGCGCGAATCGATGCGGAAGGAGGCCGCGTCAGGGCCGCCCCGCTTCGTGGGGCAGACGGTCGTCCGGCGAGGTCACCCTGCTTTTTCGAGCGCGGCGAGCGACGGGAGCTTTTGCTTCAATCGCAAGGTCGGCGCGAACGGATCGCCGAATTTTTCCACCCGTTTCAAGACGTCTTCGGTCTCGAAACTCAGCGGTCGCCGGCGTTTCCAGGCCGACTCCACCTCGTCCCAGCGGACCGGAGTCGAGACGGTCGGGCGATCCTTGGCGCGAAGCGAGTAGACGTTGATCGTCGTTTTTTTGTCGTCGTTCTGGCTCCAGTCCACGAGCACCTTGCCGGCGCGGAGACTTTTTTGCATGCGGGAGACGACCTCCTTCGGCATCTCCCGCTCGAGCTTTTCGGCGACGACGCGCGCGAAGGGCTTGGTCTTTTCGTAGGTGGTCGCGGTGTTCAGCGGCACGTAGATTTGCAGTCCCTTGGAGCCGGAGGTCTTGGCGAAACTTTCGAGGCCCATCGAGGCAAAAAGCTGGCGGACGCGGAGGGCCACCTTGCAGCAGAGGACGATGTCCGCCGGCGGCCCGGGATCCAGGTCGAACGCGATGAAGTCCGGCCGGTCGATCTTCGGCGCGCGATGAAGGAACGTGTGCAACTCGATGTCGGCGAGGTTGGCCGCCCACACGAGCGCGGGCAGGTCATCCATCACGCAGTAGTCGATCTCGCCGCCCTCGGTCTTCGGAACCTTCGTGGTTTGCACCCAATCCGGCCGATGCACCGGGCATTTTTTTTCGTAGAAAAAGAATCCCTCCACGCCGTCGGGATAACGCTTGAGCGTGATGGGGCGCGCCTTGAGGTAGGGCAGCAGCACCGCCGAGATGCGCACGTAGTAGTCGATGATCTGCCCCTTCGTGAATCCCGCTTTCGGGTAGAGAACCTTGTCGATGTTCGTGACGTCGACCTTCGTGCCGGCGACGTCGAGGGTGGCGCGGGTTCTCATGATTTCACCGGGTGTTCCCGCACGACCTCGAGGGCCGGCTTGTCCTCGCGCAGGCCAAGGAACACGGGCTGCCGGAGGTGGTGGTCGCGGGTCCACTCCGAGAACCGCACCTGCGCGACCATCGTGGGATCGACCCAGTGGCAGCGCTTCATTTCAGAGGCCGTGATGGCCTGGCCCCAGCGCGAGTCGCGCGGCTCGGGCAGATCGGAAAACGGGCACGAGTCGCTTGCGATCCCCCGGAATCGCGCGTGCAGCGCCTGGAGGAGCTTGTGGTTGAAACCGGTGCCGACCTTGCCGCAGAACCGCAGTTTTTTCCGCTCGTAGACGCCCACGATCAGCGCGCCGAAATGCTTCCGCGTGCCCTCGGGATTCGTGTAGCCGCCGATGACGAATTCCTGTTCGCGCAGCAGCTTGAGCTTGATCCAGGCGCCGCTTCGGCTGCCGCTTTCGTAGGGAGAATTCGCGCGCTTTCCGATGAGCCCTTCGAGCCCGATCTCGCGGGCCCGCTCGAGGAGCGGCGACGCGTCGGATCCGAGCCCGGCGGAATAGCGGATGAGGCCGTCCTTCGCGGGCAGAATCTTCTCGAGCCGCGCTTTTCTTTCATGCAGGGGAAGATCGCGCAGGTCCTTGCCGTCGAGCCGCAGCAGGTCGAACGCGTAGAAGAACAACGGCGGCCGTTCCTCGCCCAACTCGGAGGCCTGAAGCAGCTGAAAGGAGGAGCGCCCTTCCGGGTCGAGGGCGACGATCTCGCCGTCGACGATGGCATCCTTCACCTTCAGGGCCGCGACCGCTTCGAGCACGGCGGGAAATTTGGCGCCGAGATCGTTGTTCGTGCGCGAAAGCAGGCGCGTCTCGTCGCTGCCCCGCAGGCCGAGGGCGCGAAATCCGTCGAACTTGATCTCGTAGGTCCAGTCTCCGTGCGTGGGCGCGGAGGCGACGAGCTTTGCCTTCATGGGCTCGACGAAATCCGGGAGCGGGCTCGAGACGGTTTTTTTCGCGGCCGCGGGTTTGGAGTTCCACGTCCGGTCGCCAGCGGCGAGTTCCTTCATCGAGCGTCCCGAATTCACCGACGTGTCGTCCGCTTTTTTCGAGACGGGCGTCATGGAATCGCCGCCTCGGATGAGCAGCCACTCGTCGCCCTCGCGCAGGCGCACGAGATACCACTCGCCGACAAGTTTTTTCCCGCGCAGGACGAAGTGCAGCTTGCCGTTTTTCAGCTCCTCGAGCGGATCTTTCGAAAGCGGCTCGAATGTCCCGCGATCCCAGACCATCACGGTGCCGCCGCCGTATTGGCCCGCCGGGATCGTGCCCTCGAAGTCGATGTAGGAGACGGGATGATCCTCCACGCGCACGGCCAGCCGTTTTTCGCCGTGCGCGAAGGGCATGCCTTTCGGGACGGCCCAGGACTTCAGCGCGCCGTCGAGTTCGAGCCGAAAATCGTAGTGGAGGCGCGAGGCGTCGTGCTTCTGGACGACGAACCGGTGGGTCGATCTCTTCGGTCGCGACGCGGGCGGCTCCGCGGTTTTCGCGAAGTTGCGCTTGCGCGTGTATTCCGCGAGTGACATGGCCTAAGCCGCCTTCCGGGCTTTCTTTTTCGCCGGCGCGGGCGCGGCTTTTTTCCTTGGCGCGCGGGCGGCGGCCGGTTTCCCCCTCGTCTGGTCGATGCTTTGCTGGAGGACCGAGACGAGGTCGATGACGTTGGTGGGCTTGGCGCGTCGGGCCTGGGCGGGTGCGGCGGGGTCGCCGTGCTCGACTTTTTCCTCGATCATTTTCTCGAGCGCGTCGCGGTATTCGTCGGTGTAATTTTCCGGCTCCCACGTCTCCGTCATGCTTTCGATGAGCTGCTTGGCCATCGTGATCTCGGATTTCCCCGGCGCTTTTTCATCCGGCGCCTTGAATTCGCCCAGCGCCAGGATTTCGTGCGGGAAGTGCATCAGCTCGAGCATCAGCCCCGTCTCCTGGGGCTTCACGGCGGCCAGGTGCTGGCGGGTGCGGATGACCACCTTCGCGATGGCGATCTTGCCCGTTTCGGCGAGGGCGTCGCGGAGAAGCACGTAGGCTCGGTCCCCGCCCTTGCCCGCTTCCATGTAGTAGGGCTTGTAGAAAAGGAGCGGATTCACCTGCTTGATCTGCACGAAGTTCAGGATGTCGACCGTCTGCGTGGCCTCGATGTCGACGCGCTCGAAATCCTCGTTTTTCAGCACCACGAATTTGCCTTTTTCGTATTCGTAGCCCTTGACGATGTGATCCCAGGAGACCTCCTTGCCGTCCGCCTCGGCGACGCGCTTGTAATTGACCGGACTGAGGTCCGTCGCGCGGAGAAGGCGGAATTTCAATTCCTCCCGGCGTGTCGCCGGGTAGAGCGAGACGGGAATATTGACGAGGCCGAACGTGATGGCGCCTTTCCAGATGGATCGCATGGGATTTTTCCGGGGATCGTTTGCGGCCGTGTCTTCGGACGCAGGAGGCGTCCAGCCGGCAAGATTTTTCCGAACTTCCCGCATGCCGGCAAAGTCCAAAAAACAGCAAATGGCCGCGGGAGCCGCCCTCTCCGCGAAGCGGGGCGAAACGGAAAGTTCGAGCCTGAAAGGCGCTTCCAGACAAATGGCGAAGTCGATGTCCAAGGATCAACTCGAGGATCTCGCGAAAACGAAGCGAAAGAAGCTGCCGACGAAAAAGAAGGAATCGTGAAGGATGCGGGGCGCGCTGTCCGGGGCGTGAATCGAGCCGTCCTTCGCAAGGATCAATGGCCCGCCGGGCGGGCGGCCATCAATTGCAACGCCGGAGGATTCGGCGGCTGGAAATCGCTCCCTCGTTCTTGGCAAAGAGACCGCTTCCGCCTCCCTCTCGCCGCTTCGGAATGGGCGACCGAGGCGAACGGGTCGCGGCCGTTACGGCGATGGGTTTTTCGCGGTCGGCGCATCGGGCGGGGGCACCTCGTCGCCACGGAGTTTTTCGACCCGCGGCGGGCGGCTCTTGCCCTTGATTGCGAGAGTGGAGCGAGGCGCAACGCCCCCTTTTTTTTCGGCGGACTTCTTCATCTGCAATCCCAATCGCGCGTGGGGACATCCGTGCGGGTGAAGAGTGTCCTCAGGCATTGCCCTGAGCTCGAAGGTGGATGCATCCGTTGGCGAGCGGGCCGGCGATAGTCCTCCATGGAACTAACCACCCTCAAAGACCTCTACGTTCTCGAGCTCAAGGATCTCCTCAGCGCCGAAAAGCAAATCATCAAGGCGCTGCCCAAAATGGCCAAGGCCGCGTCCAGCCCGGAGCTCGTCGCTGGCTTCAAGCGGCATCTCGACGAGACGAAAGAGCAAGTCGGGCGCCTCGAAAAAATCCTTGCCAGCCACAAGCAGACGACCCGCGGGCCGAAGTGCAAGGGGATGGAAGGCGTGCTCGCCGAAGGCGCCGAGATGATCGAGGAGGAGGCGGACGACGAGGTTCGCGACGCGGGCCTGATTTCCGCGGCTCAACGGGTCGAGCACTATGAAATGGCGGGGTATGGATCCGCCCGCACCTACGCGGAACTCCTCGGCGACAAGGAGGGCGCCAAGCTGCTGCAGACGACTCTCGACGAGGAAATCGCGACCGACAAGAAGCTCACGAAGCTCGCGAAAAGCACGATCAACATCGCGGCGAACAAATAGCCGTGGCCCATTCGTTCGCCCCTTTTTCGGGACTGGAGGATCTGGCGGGTCTGCCCACGAAGACGATCAATGTCGGCCGGGCCGAGCGGATCGGCTCAGCCCTTGTCGGCGGGGCGTTCGTGACCTACGCGTTGGCGCGGCGCAATCTGGGCGGGAACCTCATCGGGCTCGTCGGCGGCGCGTTGCTGTATCGGGGAGCAAGTGGGAAATGCGCGTGCTACCGGAAGCTGGGCCTCGATACGACCGGCCATGCCGACGGGCGCGGGGTCCCCGGTGAAGCCGGCGTCAAGGTGGAGCGGTCGATCCACATCTCGCGATCCGCGATGGAGCTTTATCACTTCTGGCACGATCTCGCGAACCTGCCGCGGGTCATGCCCCACGTGAAATCGGTGACGGTCACGGCTTCCCGATCGCATTGGGTGGTCGCGGGTCCGGCGGGGCGCGACGTGGAATGGGACGCCGAGTTCATCAACGAAGTCCCCGGCGTGCTGCTTGCCTGGCAGTCTCTTCCCGGCTCGCAGGTTCGCAACGCGGGATCGGTGCATTTCGAGCCGATCGAAGGAGGCGGAGGCGGGACGCGAGTCAAAGTCGCGTTCGATTATCTCCCTCCGGGCGGGCGGGCCGGCGCGCTGGCGGCGCACGTCCTCGGCGTGTCGCCGGGTCGACAGCTCGAAGCCGATCTTCGTCGCTTCAAGGAAGAGATGGAGGCGGCCTCGTGAAACGTGCTCTCGGGTCCGGCCTCGTGGGCGCGCTCGGGGTCACGGCCTTCAATCAAATCGGGAAGCGCTATCTGCCCGAGGCCCCGAGATTGGACGTGCTCGGCTTGCGGCTGGCGGCGGCGGCGTTTCGGAAGGCCGGCCGGCGGCCGCCGGGCGGATGGACGATCCGGATGCTTGCCCTGGTCGGGGACCTCGTCTCGAATTCGCTGTTTTTTGGACTCGTCGGGCTGGGTGGTCGACGGGCGGCCGTGCTGCGCGGCGGCGCACTTGGACTCGCGATGGGAATCGAGGCGGTCACCCTGCCCGAGCCACTCGGGGTGGGAGGCGCGCCCAGTGCGCGCACCCGACGGACCGCGGCGCAAACCATTCTCTGGTATGTGGCCGGCGGGATGCTCGCGGCGTTTACCTACGCGTGGACGCACCGCGACCGCCATCGCCGTTAGTCACTCGTCTTTCTGCGGCGGGATTTCCGTCACCGATCCGACGGTGCGATGGCCGCGAATGTCCCGCGCGAAGACGTTCGCGCTTGGCTTGAAGACGCGATCGTAGGTTTTCGGATCCATGTGGGAGAGACCGAAGTTTGCGGTGTAGCCGTAGTGCCATTCGTAATTGTCCGCGAGGGACCAATGGAAGTAGCCGCGGACGTCGTATCCGTCGCGGATGGCGCGGCCCACGGCGGCAAGGTGGTTCTGGAGGTACCAGACGCGCTTGGCGTCGTTCTTCGTGGCGATCCCGTTTTCGGTGATCATCATGGGCTTGCCGTAGCGGTCGCCGACGCGCCGGATTTCCTTGTAGAGTCCATCGGGATCGATTCTCCAGCCCATCGAGGTGAAGTCCGGCCCGTGCCGATAGGGCTCGGCCAGGAGCGAAATGGGGCCGGGCGCCTGCGAGTAATAATAATTTATGCCGAGGATGTCGCAGACGTCGTAGACGCGGTCCAGATGATCGAGGTTGCCGTGGATCATTGTTTCATAGATCAGTCCGCCGGGATCGAGGGGCGCGCGCTCCCACCAGGGAAGGGCCTCGACGCTGACGACCTTGGCCGCCGGCTTGATCTTCTTGATGATGTGTGCGGCGTCCCGGAACATGGCCGTGCTCGCGTCGATCGCCTGCCAGTAATGGCCGAAGGCGAGATCCAGGCCCGGCGGCCAGACGCCGACGATGTAGGCGGTGGTGATCTGGCCGTTCGGCTCATTCTGCGGCGCGTAAAAATTCGTGAAGGGAGCGGTGGCGTGGACCAGGCGGTCGACGAAGGCGTCCCACCGCGGGCGGGCGAGGGGGTGCAGCCAGTTCGATTTGCCGGGATTTTTTCGGTCGTAAAGCCAGGAAGGGAAATTGAAGTGCCAGAGACAAATCACGGGCTCGATGCCCGCCTCCTTCAAGCGCCTGGCCATCTCGACATAGCGGGCGATCGCCGCCTCGTCGTAGACGCCGGGCTGCGGCTCGACGCGTGCCCAGGAAATGCTGAAGCGGTAATGCGTGACGCCGATCTTCTCGAGCGCGGCGAGATCCTTGTCGAAATGCGTCCAGCTATACAGGGCGTTACCCTTTGGCGGGGCTTTGCCTTCCTCGATGAAAATATCCCAGTCCGAGAAGAAATAATCCCTGTCGCCGGGCTTCACGGCGGGGTCCTCGTATTGGTAGGCCGCGGTCGAGATGCCCCACGCGAATTTGTCGGCGAGATGCGGCGCGGACCGGGCCGGCCGGGGCTGCGGACCCTTGCCGAGGGGGCCAAGGGGGTCGATGGTGCAGCCGCCGAGCAACATCGACACGAGGGCAAGGAGGGCGGACGGTTTCATGGATGATTGGCTGAATTTTTCCTTCTGGGCGGTCGGAAAGTCAGTTCCTACCGATTTTCACGCCGACCGCCAAGCTCGCAACCGGCGAAGGCAAATTCCGATCCCGCCCCCGCGGCCGACGAGGATCCAGTGGAGCCGCTTTCGGAGGGTTCCCCGGTGCCGTCAAGGCGCACGGAGGCACGCGGAAAATCCGAGGTGAAATCGCGGGATCCTCGCGCGCCGGTCGTTTCCCTCGAGGGGCTCGGCGCGGGGGATTATCCGTCGCAACAGGGTTTTCCCCGAGAGCCGGCCGCCGGGAGCGTCACGAATCGGGAGGCATGAAACCGATTTCCGTCGATCCCCGGGACCTCCACGCCAAGCCGCCTTTTTCCGACGCGACGAAGATTTCTCCGCCCGGTCGGCAGGCGGAATTGCGACCGGAGGCCGATCATGGCGAAAAAAGTTACCGGGGCGTCGGCCGGTTGAAGGGCCGGCGGGCCTTGATCACCGGGGGCGACAGCGGGATCGGCCGGGCGGTGGCGATCGCCTTCGCGCGCGAGGGCGCCGACGTTGCCATCTCTTATCTTGACGAGGACGACGACGCGGCGGAGACCGCGCGGTGGGTGACGGACGCAGGTCGGCGCTCGCTCTTGCTGCCGGGCGACATCGGATCCCGCGAGACCTGCCGGGAGATCGTGGACCAGACCGTCGAGACGCTCGGAGGCATCGACATCCTCGTCAACAACGCCGCCTTCCAGCGAACCTACGAGAAATTCGAGGAGATTCCCGACGAAGATTTCGACGAGACGTTTCGCGTGAACGTCCTGGGCATGTTCCGGCTCTGCCAACTCGTCCTGCCGCAGATGGGAGCGGGCGGCGCGATCATCAACACCGCGTCGATCCAGTCTTTCGATCCGAGCGAGCCCCTCATCGCCTACGCGGCGTCGAAGGCCGCGATCGCCAGCTTCACGCGGTCGCTCGCCGCTCTGGCGATCGATCGAGGGGTGCGGGTGAACGCCGTCGCTCCGGGCCCGATCTGGACCCCGCTCATTCCCGCGACGATGGAGATCGAAGCGGTGCGCAACTTTGGCAAGAGCTCCGTTTTCGGGCGGCCCGGGCAACCCGCCGAAGTCGCGCCGATCTTCGTTTTCCTCGCGAGCGATCAGGCCAGCTACGTGACGGGTGAGATTTATGGCGTCACGGGCGGGCAGATGCCGATCTGACGGGAAGCGATGAAAGCAAAAACATGGGCCGTCGTCGGGCTGGCGGCTGCCGCCGGCATCGCCCTGTGGCGAAGGCGCCCCGGTCTCTCGTTGAGGGACCAGGTGGTCGTGATCACGGGCGGTTCGCGCGGTCTCGGTCTCGCGCTGGCGCGGGAATTCGGCGCGCAGGGCGCCACGCTGGTGCTGATCGCCCGGGATGGAGCCGAGCTCGACCGCGCCGCCGACGAGCTTCGCGGCCGGGGCTACCCGGTCACCGTCTGGCCCTTCGACCTGCTCCAGGCGGAAGGCATCGAGGGATTGACCGCAAAAATTCTGGACCTTCATGGGCGCATCGACGTTCTCGTCAACAATGCCGGCGAAATCGTCGTCGGACCCTTCGAGACCCTCGCCCCGGATGACTTCGAACGCTCGCTCGCGCTGCATCTCATGGCTCCGTTTCGAATGATCCGGGCGATCCTTCCCGGCATGAAAAGTCGGGGAGGCGGTCGCATCGTGAATATCTCCTCGATCGGCGGCAAGATTCCGGTGCCGCACCTCAGCGCCTATTGCGCGGGCAAGTTTGCCTTGGTCGGGTTGTCCGCGACGCTCCGCGCGGAGCTCTCCCGGGACGCGATCGCGGTCACGACCGTCTGTCCGGGATTGATGCGCACGGGCTCGCATTGGAATGCGTTCTTCAAGGGCCGGTCGGAAAAGGAATTTGCCTGGTTCGCTCATGGCGCGAGCCTGCCGGGTGCGTCGATGAACGCGGAAAGAGCGGCGCGACAGATCGTCGCGGCGTGCCGCCGGGGAGACGCCGAACTCGTCATTTCCCTTCCGGCGCAAGTGGCCGTGGTGGCCCAGGCGGTGGCTCCGGGGTTGCTGGCGGCGGCGGAATCGTTCGTCCATCGGCTTTTACCAAGATCTCCCGCCGAAGGCGGTCATGATCCCCGCACAGGGTGGGAAAGTCGTTCCCGCTGGGTTCCGTCCATCTTGACCCGCCTGGGGGATGGAGCCGCGGTCCGCAACAACGAGCTCCGTGGACACCTTCCCCCTGGTCCGGTCTCCGGCCCGAGACCGTGATTTTCTCCCCGGAGTCCGCGATGGAATTGAGCCCTCCTCCCATGACGGGAAGCTCCATGTTCACCCACGAGCAACGGCTCTCATCAGATCAGAAGCGCGAAGAGCGGCCTGGACGTCGCCGTCGCCGGCGCCTCGACGACCGACGGTGCCCAAGCCGGCACGCGGACGGGACGATCGTGTTCTCGAATCGGAACCGCGGTCCGGTCCTCGATAATCCCAATGGCAAAATGCAGGCGGAGCAATTCGACCGACGGGGCGCAGACGGCGGCGCCCGCCAGAAGTCCAACGGGATCCCGAGATCACTCCGAGCCTCGACGGGACTGGGCCGGGGCGAAGTTCTCCGCCCGGTCTCCGGTTGCGCGGCCCGGGATTGCACGGTCGCATCCACGCGTTTATCCTCGAACCATGGCGAAGAAAATGACTCTTGGGGGCGTTGGCCTCCTGCTTTTCCTCGCCCTTTTTTGGTTCTACGAGGCCAAAGTTCCGCCGGCCGCGGAACCGGCCCCGCCGCGTCCCGGGATTCCGAAGACACTGCGGGCGACGGGCCTCGCCGCGCGGGTCCCCGCTCCGGGGCGTCGCACGCTCCCTCCCGCTCGGGCCGCCTTCGCGGAGGACGCATCCGGGCGAAATCTCGTCACGCGGCTCAACGCCTTTACCGGTCCGGACGAGACCCTTGATTGGGACCAGTTTTCCGCCTTGTTGCGCGAGTTGGTGCAGAGCGATCCCGCGGCCGCCGCTCGTTTCGCCCGGTCTTTGGCTCCCGGTCGCAGGCGGGGAGAGGCTCTTCGGCGGGTCGCCCAATTCTGGACCACCCATGATCCGGCCGGCGCGGAGGATTGGGCGGCTCGGTTGCCCGACGCCTCGGAGCGCGGGTCGGTGTTGACCGCCGTTTGTTTCGAATTGGCGCGGACGGATGCCGCTCAGGCCGTGGAAAAGGCCAGGCAGTATCAGCTGGAGAAGGCTCCCGGGGACATCGTGGCAAATCTGGCGCAGCAATGGGCGGATCAAAACTTTCCCGAGGCGGCCGATTGGGTCGACGCGCAGCCGGCGGGCGAACAACGGGACCGGATGTTCATGCGTCTGGCCATCGTGAGAGCCCACACGTCTCCGGCCGAAGCGGCCCGGATGGTCGTGGAGCGCATTGCTCCCGGTCCGGATCAGACGGAAGCCATCGTGTCCGTGGTCTCTCAGTGGGCCATGCGGGACCGGGCCGGCGCCCAATCCTGGGTGGCCGTTTTCCCGGCTGGCGCGCTGCGGGATCGGGCTGAGCACGAGCTCGCCATCACGGCGCGATTTCAGAAATAAGGGCGCATCGCGAGAGGGGCGGGGGCGGATTCTCGTCACGCGGAATGACCGCTCGCTCGATCTCGGGCGGCTGGCCTGGAAGACCACCGCGTTTCCGGGGGGCATCGTCTTCACGCATCGCACGGAGGCGGGCGGCATCGAAATTTGCCACACCGCCCGGCCCGACGATCCTGATGGCGTGCTCGTGCGGCTTGGCGGCGACAACAAGAACGCGCCCGTGTGCATTGCCGGCGGCCCGCCCCTTCGGTCCCTTCCCGCATCGCGCGCGGCCAACGACTCGGGGCGGGTCCTCGGATTCTCGGAGACCGGGCGGATTGCCGCCGCCGATTTCGACGCGTTGCGCGCCGAGGTGATGCAGCCTTACGTGAAGCAGGGCCTGGTGCTGCGCAGCCCCGAATCCTTCGTCGACCTCGCCAGCCTGCTCGTAAAATAAATGCGGCCTCGCCGCCGGCTTCGAACGTTCTTAACGGAAAACGCCTTGTCCGGTTGGTTCGACGACATGAGTCATTCCCTGAAATGCGGAAACGAAGGACGCGATGAACGAGAAATCAGAGGGAGAAGGCACGAGCGAGGCGACCGACGATGGCGCCGATGAAGGCGGGACCCGGCTCGAGAAGAAACGCCCGACCGGCGGCGACAAAGGCCCGGGCGAGCAAAGCGACGATCAGGACGAAAAATCGAAGAAAAAGCTCTCCGGGAAAACGATCGTCATTCTGGTCGCCGCCGCGACCGTCCTTCTCGTCGGAATCATCTTGTATTGGCGGCATGCGCGGCAATTCGTCAGCACCGACGACGCCTACACCGCCGCCCACGTTCATCAGGTCAGCTCGCGCGTTGCCGGCACCGTCTCCGAGGTCCTCGTGGACGACAACCAGACGATCCGCGCCGGGGACGTGATCGTCCGGCTCGATCCGCGCGATTACCAGGCTTCACTTTTGCAGGCCCAGGCCTCCGTCGTGCAGGCCCGCGCCACGCTGGCCCAGCAGGGGGCGACGGTGGGCGAATCCTCCGCGCAAGTCGACGCCGCAAAGGCGCAGGAGGGGCAGGCGCGGGCGCAAATCACGCAGGCCGACGCCCAGTTGACGAAGGCGCAGCTCGATTACGACCGCGGCGAGGGATTGTTCGAACGAGACCGTCGCGCGATCGCCCGGGCGGACGTCGATGCCGCCAGCGCCGCCTTGAAATCCGCGCAAGGCGCGGCCGACCAGGCGCGCGCCGGGCTGTCCTCCGCGCTGGCGCAGACCAAGGCCGCCCAAGCCGCCGAGAAGTCCAGCCAGGCCCAGGTCGACGTGGCGGAGGCAAACCTCACCGCGGCCCTGGCGCGGCAACGCGCCGCGGAGCTGCAGCTCTCCTATTGCCAGATCGCGGCTCCCGTGGACGGGAAGATTTCCCGAAAAACCGTGGAGGCCGGCCAGCGTCTGACCCCCGGGCAGGCGCTGCTTTCCGTCGTGTCGCCGGAGGTGTGGGTCATCGCGAACTTGAAGGAAACGCAGCTCGGCCGCGTCGAGGTCGGCCAGCGCGTGAACGTCGAGATCGACGCGCTTTCCGGTCGCACGTTCTACGCCACCGTCCACAGCATTCAGGAAGGCAGCGGTGCCACGTTCGCGCTGCTGCCGCCGGACAACGCCACCGGCAACTTCACGAAGATCGTCCAGCGCGTGCCCGTGAAGATCGTCTTCGACCGGGAAAGCATCCGCGATTTCAAGGACAAGATCGTCCCCGGTTTGTCCGTGGTCCCCACCATCGATCTCGAGAGCCTCGAGGACACCCGCCGCGAGACGAAGCGTCAGAAGAGCGAACAGGAACAAAATCAGGACCAGGCGGAGCACCGCGAAAAACAAAAGGCCAAGCAGGAAGAGGTCCGTCCGCAGGCCCCCCGGCCATGAGGCGCACGGCCACCCTGGGCGGAATGCTGGCGCTTCTCGCCGGTTGCGCCGTCGGCCCGGATTACCACGGCCCCCCCGCGCCCGGGACGGCCCCGCCATCCGCGTTCAAGAACCGCTGGAAGGTCGCGGCACCCGCCGATCGCGACTTCCGCGGCGAATGGTGGCGCATTTTTCGCGATCCCGTGCTGGATCGACTCGTCGTCCAGGCCCTGCTGCACAACCAGGACCTGCGCGTCGCCGTCGCCCGACTCGACGAAGCGCGCGCGCTGAACAAGGTCGCCGCCGCCGATTTCTACCCGCAAATCACCGGCACCTTCGACGCCAAGCGCGAGCGCACCAGCGACACGCTGCCCGTCCAGCGCGGACAGATCGTCGGCGACGCCGGCGGCGCGAGCCCGTTCGGGGGCGCCGCCGCCGGAGGAGCCCCCGCCGTCCAGACGTCGTCGAGCGGTCCGCAGGTTTTTACCACCCAGCCGCTCAGCACCACGCAATATCATTTCCGCGCGCCCGTGGACATGGATTGGGAAATCGACGTCTTCGGCCGCGTGCGCCGCGGCTACGAAGCCTCCCGCGCCCAGCGGCAGGCCGCGGAGGCTGATCTGCAGAACGTCGGCTTGAGCGTGGCCGCCAGCGTCGCCATGAATTATTACACGCTCCGCGAGCTCGACACCGAGCGGGAGATCATCACCAACACCATCCGCAGCCGGAAAGAAGCGCTCGAAATCGCGCGCGAGCGGCTCGACGCCGGCCTCACCAACGAGCTCGACGTCTCGCGCGAGCAGGCGGAGCTCGCCAGCGACGAAGCCGAAGGCGCCTCGGTCGCCCGGTCCCGCAACCAGACCGAGAACGCCCTCGCCGTCCTGCTCGGCATGCCCGCGAGCCAGGTGGAGATCGCCCGACGGCCGGTTCCCATCGACCTCTCCCCGCCGGCCGTGCCCGCGGGATTGCCGAGCGAGCTGCTCGAGCGGCGTCCCGATGTCGCCGGGGCGGAGCGCCAGCTCGCCGCGGCGAACGCGCAGATCGGCGTGGCCGTGGCCGCGTTCTTTCCCTCGGTGCACCTCACCGGCGCGGCGGGCTTCGAGAGCGTGGACCTCGGCGAGCTTTTCACGTGGCAAAGCCACATCTGGCAGCTCGGCCCCACGATCACGCTCCCGATTTTTCGCGGCGGATCGAACTACGGAAACCTCAAGGCGGCGCAGGCCCGCTACGCGCAGGCGGTGGGCACGTATCGCGGCCGGGTTCTGAACGCCTTCCGCGAAGTCGAAAACGCGCTCGGCGACCTGCGTCATCTGGCCGCGCAGGCGGCCGCGCAGGCCCGCGCGGTCGAGGCCGAGGCCCGGTCCCTCGATATCGCGCGGGAGCAATTCAACCGGGGGCGGGTCGCCTTTCTCGACGTCCTGGATGCCGAGCGCACCTTGCTGCGCGACCAGCGCACGCAGGCGCAGACTCTCGGCCAGCGGCTGCAGGCCACGGTCCAGCTGATCAAGGCGCTCGGCGGCGGCTGGGGCAAATGAAGACGCGCCAGTGGATCGCGGTCCTCGGCACCATGCTCGGGGCGTTCATGGCCGTGCTCGACATCCAGATCACGAACTCCTCGCTCGAGGACATCGCCGGCGGCATCGCCGCCACCCCGGACGAAGGCTCGTGGATTTCCACCGCCTACCTCATCGGCGAAATCATCACCATCCCGCTCACCGCGTGGTTCGTGAAGGTCTTCACGCTGCGCTGGTATCTGCTCGCGAACATCGTGCTCTTCCTCGTCTTTTCCGCCCTGTGCGGGCTGTCGACGAATCTCGGGGAAATGATCGCCTTCCGCCTCGGGCAGGGCTTCACCGGCGGCGTGTTCATCCCCACCGCGCTGGCGGTCATCGTGCAGGTCATGCCGAAAAATCTCCAATCGGTCGGCCAGGCGACGTTCGGCCTCACCGCGACGCTCGCCCCCGCGATCGGGCCCGCGCTCGGCGGCTGGCTCACCGACCAGTTCGGCTGGGAATGGAACTTCT
The DNA here is from genome assembly GCA_964247025.1 of uncultured Chthoniobacterales bacterium. Taxonomy (GTDB): domain Bacteria; phylum Verrucomicrobiota; class Verrucomicrobiia; order Chthoniobacterales; family JAATET01; genus JAATET01. Next base: position 45,510 of record CAXTSM010000010.1, on the reverse strand, counting down.
TCATCAATTTCGTGCCCGGCGCCCTCATGTTCGCCGCGATCTGGTTCACCATCGATCCCCGGCCGATGAAGCTCGGGAAGCTCGCGCACGGCGACTGGTGGGGCATCGGCTGCATGGCGATCGGCCTCGGGTCGCTCATCGCGATGCTCGAGGACGGCCAGCGGAAGGACTGGTTCGGCAGCGGGTTCATCGTCACCTGCGCGCTGCTCGCGGCGATTTTCATCCCGGCTTTCGTCATCATCGAGCTGGTCGTCAAGGAGCCGTTCGTCGACCTCAAGCTGATGCGGGACCGCAACCTGCTCTTCGCCTCGCTCGTCGGATCCGGCCTTGGCCTCGGCCTCTACGGATCCGTCTACGTCATCCCGCTCTACCTCGGCACGATCCAGGGCTACAGCCCGTTTCAAATCGGCGCCACGCTGGTGTGGATCGGCCTTCCGCAGCTGCTCATTTTTCCGGTTCTCCCGCTCCTGATGAAGCGTTTCGACCCGCGCGCGCTCGTCTCCGTCGGATGCGCGCTCTTCGCGCTCAGCTGCTACCTGAGCACGCACATGGATTTCGACAACTCGGGGCCCCAATTCGTCTTCACGAACATCATCCGAGCGCTCGGGCAGCCATTCACGATCGTGCCGGTCACCGCGATCGCCACCTCGCTGCTCGTGCGCAGTCAGGCCGGCGACGCTTCGGCCATTTTCAATATCTTCCGCAACATCGGCGGCTCCGGCGGCATCGCCATCCTCTCGACGATCATCACGCGCCGCGAGCAATTCCACGACTGGCGCATCGGCGAACGGGTGACGGCCTACGATCCCGCCGTCCAGCAGCGGCTGGCCGAGAGCGCCGCCGGTCTCGTCGCCCAGGGCATCGATTCCGCCACCGCGGCCCGGCAGGCGCTGATGGCGCTCAAGATGACCGTGCAGCGCGAGGCGTTCATCATGGCGTTCAACGACGCGTTCATCTTCCTCGGATGGAGCCTGCTGGCCGCGGCCGTGCTGGTGTGGTTCTGCCAGCGGCCGCCGGGCGAGAGCGTCGGGAAGGCGGCGTGAGGGCATCCGCCGCCTTCCGGCGCGACGATCCAGGCTCGTGAAGCTCTCCGGAAAAGTCGCCCTCGTCACCGGTGGCAGCAAGGGCATCGGCGCGGGCATCGCGACGCGCCTCGCGCGGGAAGGCGCGTCGGTGGCCGTGAATTATCGCACGAGCCCGGACGGCGCGAACGAGGTGGTGGCGGAGATCCAGAAAGCCGGAGGGCGCGCGGTGGCGATCCGGGCGGACGTCCGCGAGCTCGACGACATCGGGCGGCTCGTGGCGGAAACCGTGCGGCAATTCGGTCGGATCGATGTGCTCGTGAACAACGCCGGCCTGGAAAAGAACGCGGCGTTCTGGGATGTCGCGGAAAACGATTACGACAAGGTTCTGGCCGTGAATTTGAAGGGCGTCTTTTTCACCGCCCAGGCCGTCGTGCGCCTCTGGCGGGAAGGGAAGCAGGCCGGCAAGATCATCAACATCAGCTCGGTCCACGAAGATCTCGCCTTCCCGAATTTCACCGCCTACGCCGCCAGCAAGGGCGCGCTGAAGATGCTCACCCGCACGCTCGCCGTCGAGCTCGGCCCGCTCGGCATCACGGTCAACAACGTGGCCCCCGGCGCGATCGAGACGCCGATGAATCACGATCTGATGAACGATCCCGCGAAGCGGAGACCCCTGCTCGAGAAGATCCCGCTCGGCCGGATCGGCCAGCCCGAAGATGTCGCGGGCGCGGTGGTTTTCCTGGCCTCGGCCGACGGTGATTACGTGCATGGCGCGACGCTGACGATTGACGGCGGCCTGCGGCGCAACTATCGCGAGCAGTAGCCATGGCCTACCAGCCCATCGAGAATTACGGCGTCATCGGCAACCTGCGCACGGCCGCGTTGGTCGGGTTGAACGGCTCGATCGACTGGCTCTGCTTCCCGCATTTCGACTCGCCGAGCATCTTTGCCGCCATCCTCGACGACGGGAAGGGCGGCCGGTTCCGCATCGCTCCCGTCGTCGAGGGCTGCCGCACGAAGCAATTCTATTGGCCCGAGACCAACGTGCTGGTCACTCGCTTCTACCACGAGGACGGCGTGGCCGAGCTGGTCGACTTCATGCCCGTCGGCGTCCGATGGCCCCACCAGTTGCTGCGTCGGGTGAAGGTCACGCGCGGCCGGGTCGCCTTCCGGCTGGAATGCTTCCCCGCGTTCGACTACGCGCGCGCCTCGCATGAGACGAAGCTGTCCGCGACGGGAGCCGACTTCGCGGGCCCGGGCCTGCGGCTGGGGTTGATCTCCCGCGTTCCCTTCGCGGGCGGGGGCGGCGGAGTCACCGCGGAGTTCGCCCTGGGCGAGGGCGAGGAGGAGACCTTCGTGCTGCGCCTGCTCGACGGCGAGGACAGCTCGGCGCACACCTGTCCCGACGATGTGGGCTCGGAGGAATTGTTCCGCCAGACCGTGCAATATTGGAGGAACTGGCTGAAGCGTTGCAGCTACGCCGGCCGCTGGCGCGAGACCGTCCATCGCTCCGCGCTGGCCCTCAAGCTGATGACCTTCGAGCCGACCGGCGCCATCGTCGCCGCGCCCACCTGCAGCCTCCCGGAGGCACCCGGCGGCACGCGAAACTGGGACTACCGCTACACGTGGCTCCGCGACGCCGCTTTCACGGTCTACGCCTTCGTCCGCATCGGCTTCACCGAGGAGGCGAATGCCTTCATGGAATGGGTTCATGACCTGCCCCCGGTCTCCGGATCGAGCTCGGGCGGGCCGCGCCAGCCGGTCTATCGCATCGACGGGAGCAAGGCGCTGCCCGAGGAAATCCTCCCGCACCTCGAAGGCTATCGGGGCGCCGGGCCGGTGCGCATCGGCAACGCCGCCGTCGATCAGTTCCAGCTCGACATCTACGGCGAGATGTTCGACGCCGCCTATCTCGCCAACAAATACGCCGCGCCGCTTTCGGCCGATTCCTGGGGCCGGGCGCGCCGGGTGCTCGACTGGCTCGCCGATAACTGGCAGCGCGAGGACGAGGGCCTGTGGGAGACCCGCGGCGGCGCGAAGCATTTCACGTATTCGAAGCTCATGTGTTGGGTCGCCTTCGATCGCGGCCTCCGCCTTGCCGACAAACGCTCGCTGCCGGCGGACCGTGCGCGTTACCTGAAAATCCGCGACGAGATCTACGAGAGCATCATGCGCGACGGCTGGTCGGAAAAACTTGGCGCCTTCGCGCAGAGCTTCGGCAGCGATACGCTGGACGCCTCGGTGCTCATCATGCCGATGATTTTTTTCAACGCTCCGAACGAGCCACGCATGCTCGCGACAATCGACGCGATTCTAAAAAAACGCGACGAGGGCGGCCTGCGCGTCGACGGGCTCATCCATCGGTACGACGGCGAGCTTTCGCCCGATGGCTTCTCCGACCGCGAGGGGACTTTCAACATGTGCACGTTCTGGATGGTGGAGGCGCTCACCCGCGCGGGCCGCACGGATCCCGCGCGGCTCGAGGAGGCGCGTCTGCTCTTCGAACGCATGCTCGGTTATGCCAACCATCTCGGGCTCTACGCCGAGCAGACCGGCTTCAGCGGCGAGGCGCTGGGGAATTATCCGCAGGCTTTCACGCATCTCGCGCTGATCAGCGCGGCCTTCAATCTCGACCGGGAGCTCTCCCGCCCGGCGGGCGGGGCGGGCTCGGATTTTTGAGCCGGCCTCCGGATCACGGCGCGGGGACGAGGGTGCGGGTGGAGGAATCAGGCTTCGAAAAGCCGGGCGAAGGCGGCGCGGTGGCGGAAGGCCACGAGGCACCAAAGCGCCGAGAGGACGATCGGCAAGGGCAGGCCGGCCGGCGACATGAAGCCGTGGAAGAGGACGATGTTGACGAGCACCGGGCCGAGCAGCGTGAGCGCCAGCGGCACGAAGCGGTTCACGAGCAGCAGAATCCCCGGGACGATCTGCAACAGAAAGACGACAACCATGAAGTGCGACGTGAAAAGCGCCCCGAGAAACTGGCCGGCAAGCGGCTCGGTGGGTGGCGGCATGGCGATGAAGTGAAGAAAGCCGTTGGAGCCGAAGACCAGAAAAGCGAGGCCGAGGAGAAGACGGGCGATGAGAGAAGCAAGTTTCATGATGATTTACGACAAACGAAGGCTAAACGACTGTCGTTGTCAATAAATAACGACAAATGTCGTTTAAAGATGGCGAAATACCCGCGGGCGGCTTAGCCTCGAGCCATGATGGAGCAGGGCGGCAAGAGGATCGATCCGCGCGTGCGCCGGACGCGCCGGTTGCTGCAGGACGCGTTGGAAAAACTCCTGGAGACCACTTCGTTCGAGGAGCTGTCCGTCCAGGACATCACGGAAATGGCGACGGTGAATCGAGCAACCTTCTACGATCACTACCCGGACAAATTTGCGTTGCTGGAGTGCTGCATGGCGCGCCGTTTCGAGGAATTGCTCGTGAAACGTGCCGTGAACTTCAATGGTGGCTGCCTGGCTTCCGTGAAGGCGATCGTGCTGGGCGTGGGTGATTTCTTGACCGGAGTCTCCGGCTCGAGCGGCGAATCCCCGCGCCGGCTCGAACCCCATTTGGAATCCGCCGTCATCGCGGTGATCGGCGCGATGCTCCTTGCCGGCCTCAAACGGCATCCGCCGGTGGGATCGGGTTCGCTGGAAATGAGGGCGGCGGCGGCGAGTTGGGCGATTTACGGCGGCGCGAAGCAATGGCTCCTCGCCGTCCCGGGCGGATCTTCCGGCGAAGAAGCGGCGGACGAGATCGTGCGATTGGTGTCGCCGATCCTGATCGACCCGGCGCTGGCCGCCTCGGCGGAGTCCTGATCCGGACGAGCCCGCGCGCCGTCGGATTCCGACTCGTCGGTCGGGATCGCGCAGGCGGTGGCCGGCACCGATCGAAGAAGCGTTTCGCGGCGCATCAGTGGCCTCTTTCGGAGGGACGGCGGAAGTGGATCGCGAGAAGGGTGGCGGCCACGGCGAGGGCGACGAAGTCGAGCCACGTGGTGTAGTTCCACCGGAACGTCGCGTGGTCCATGAGCATGGCTGCGGGCCGCGATGAGGGAACGATGTCGAGCGCGGTGAAGAGCAGGTCGACGACGACGCCCGCGCCGACCATGGAGACGAAGAGCACGCCGGCGAGATAGAGCGCGAACTTTGCGCCGTAATATTTCCCGTAGACGAGGATGAGCGGCAGGACGATGAGGTCGCCGTAGATGAAGGCGACGACGCCGCCGAAGCTGCACCCGCTGGACCAGAGCAGGGCGGCGAGCGGGACGTTGCCGACGGAGCAGACGAACGAAGCGAGGGCGATGAGCGGGCCGACGACGGCGTTCTCGATCACGCGCAGGGCGTAGGGGCCGTCAACGAGGAAAAGCGCGCGCCACCCATCCGGCGGCACGAGGGTCATGAGAAACCCGGCGATCAACGCGCCGCCGAGGATTTCGCGCCACAGCATCGACCAGTCCATGACGAAGGCGTCGGCGACGCGCTCCAGCGGCGAGCGGGCGGGCGCCTCGCCGTGGTCGTGGCAGGAGGCTTCCGCCCGGCCGCGCGTGCGGGCCTGCTCGAGCCATGCGCGGGGGGCGGTGAGTTTCACGAGCAGTGCGGCGAGGGCGATCATCACGGCCGCGCCGACGATCTCGGCGGCCACGAAGACCCAGCCCATGAGGTTCCACAGCACGATGCCGAGTTCGATGACGAGGTTCGTCGCGGAGATGAGCAGGGCAATCGCCGCGACGAAGCCCGCGCCTTTCTGGAACACGGTTCGCATGGCCGCGGCGGCGGCGTAGGAGCAGGAGGAGCTCGCCGCGCCGAGGCCGGTGGCGAGCAGCACGGGTCGCCAGCCGTTCCCGCCAAGGAGGGCGGAGATTCTTTCCCGGCTGACGAGCACCTGCAGCGCGGCGGAGATGGAAAAGCCGAGGACGAGCGCCCAGAGCATTTCCCAAAGCATGGCCGCGGCGTGAGAGAGGCTGTCGCCGAGCCAGCCCATCAATCCTTGGGCGGCAGAATCGCGCCGATGGTTTGCTTGATGGATTGCACGATGACGCCGCCGGCGTCGGAGTCGCCGTGGGCGAGGGAGACGGCGAAGGCCTTGGCCTGCTCGATCGTGATGTGCGGCGGCAGCGGCGGGACGTCGGGGTCGGTGATCGCCTCGATGACCACGGGCCGGCGCGCGGCGAAGGCGCGGTCCCAGGCAGGGCCGACGTCCTCGGGGCGCTCGACGCGGATGCCTTCCAAGCCGCACAACTCGGCGTAACGGGCGTAGGGGAAGTCGGGGAGATCCTGCGAGCCCTTGAACTTCGGGTCGCCCATCATGACGCGCTGCTCCCAGGTGACCTGGTTGAGGTCGCGGTTGTTGAGCACGAGGATGATGAGCCGCGGGTCGCTCCATTCCCTCCAATATTTGCCGATGGTGATGAGGCCGTTGTTCCCGAGCATCTGCATGGCGCCATCGCCCATCAAAGCGATGGCGACGCGGTCGGGATAGGCGAATTTCGCGGCGATGGCGTAGGGCACCCCGGGGCACATCGTCGCGAGCGTGCCGGAGAGCGAGCCGAGCATGCCGCGGCGGATCTTGACGTCGCGCGCGTACCAGTTCGCGGCGGAGCCGGAGTCGCTGCTGAGGATGCAATTGTCGGGCAGGCGCGCGGAGAGTTCCCAGAAAACGCGCTGCGGATTAATGGGGTTCGCGTCCATCATCGCGCGCTTTTCGAGCAGCTCCCACCAGGCGGCGACGCCTTTCTCGATGCCTTCGCGCCACGAACGGTCGGGCTTTCTTTCGAGCAGCGGAATCAATGCGCGCAGGGTCTCGGCGCTGTCGCCGGTGAGGTTGACTTCCATGGGATAGCGGATGCTGAGCATGCGGCCGTCGAGGTCGATCTGCACGCCGCGGGCGGCGCCGTCCTTCGGAAGGAATTCCGAGTAGGGGAAGCTCGAGCCGACCATGAGGAGAGTGTCGCATCCCATCATGAGGTCCCAGCTTGGCTTCGAGCCGAGGAGGCCGATGGGGCCGGTGACGAAGGGCAGATCGTCGGGCAGCGCGGCCTTGCCGAGGAGGGCCTTCGCGACGCCGGCGCCAAGGATTTCCGCGACCTCGATGATCTCGTCCGCGGCGTTCAGGGCGCCGGCGCCGACAAGCATGGCGACTTTTTTTCCGGCGTTCAAAACGTCGGCGGCGCGCTGGAGATCGGCATCCGTCGGGATGACGCGCGGGGACGTGAAGCCGACGCCGGAGTGGATGGTGCCGTGCGCGCGGGGAGGGGTGGTGATGGCGGGAATGTCTTGCACGTCGTTCGGCACGATGATGCAGGTGACGGTGCGCTCGGCGCGGGCGATGCGGACGGCGCGGTCGACGAGGTGGCGGACTTGCACGGGGTCGGAAACCATTTGCACGAACTCGTGGGCGACGTCCTTGAACAAGCTGACGAGGTCGACTTCCTGCTGGTAGTGGCCACCGAGGGCGGCGCGGGCCTGCTGGCCGACGATGGCGACGACGGGCTGGTGGTCGAGCTTGGCGTCGTAGAGGCCGTTGAGGAGGTGGATCGCGCCAGGGCCGGAGGTGGCGAGGCAAACCCCGACTTCGCCGGTGAATTTCGCGTGCGCGCAGGCCATGAAGGCGGCCATTTCCTCGTGGCGCACCTGAACGAAATCCATCGTCTCCCCGGCGCGGTCGAGGGCGCCCATGATGCCGTTGATGCCGTCGCCGGGATAGCCGTAGATGCGCTTGACGCCCCATTCGGAGAGGCGGGAGATGATGAAGTCGCCGACGGTTGGTTTCATTGTCCTCAAGATTCGCGCGTCCCCGCGAAATCGGGCGGACGGAAAGTCAGCGCCGGCCTGATCGCGATGGAGGCAGCGCGTCCGGGGATGAGCCAGCGACGGAGAGCACGTCGCGGTCTTCGGCGATTTCACCTACGCGGCCGGCGCGGCCATCCTTGTAACCGCGGCTCCGCCCGCGTGCCGCGCCACCTCGCGCGATTCGCCCGCCCACCGACGCCCCGGCGGAGCGGGGCGGCTACAACGCTCGATCGCGGAATCGGGCGAGCCAAATTCGGATCGACCAATGGGAAAAGAGCCAGGTCCGACGCATCCGCGGGATCGACGGATCCATGGCGACGGCGACGGAACGCAAAATTGCCGCGGAGCACGAATGCGGATAAAAGAAACGGCGATGTCCCCTTCAACTGCCTCCCTGGATCGCGCCGACGGATGGATCGTCTGCCCGGAATGCGAGGCGAACATTCGCAACCGGAGACTGGCCCCGGGCGCGGCGTTGCGGTGCCGGCGATGCGGCGTCGTCGCGCGGAAGCAGGGCGGGACGTCGCTGCAACCCGCCTGGGCGCTGGCGACGGCGGGGTTGCTGCTGGTGGCGCTGGCGAACGCGGAGCCGATCCTGACATTCTCGGTGGCGGGAAACGCGCAGTCCGCCTGGATCGTGACGGGGGTGCGGGAGCTGTTCGGCCAGGGGTATTGGCCGGTGGCGATCCTGATTTTTTTCGCCGCGGTCTGCGGCCCGGTCCTGCACCTCGGCGCGGTGTGGTATGTGGCGGCGGCAGCCTGCCTGGGACGGCGCTGGCCGCATCTCGGCCGCGCGGTGAAGCTCGCGGAAATCATGGAGGCGTGGAACCTGGTGCCGGTCTTCGCGGTGGCGACGGTGGTCGCGGTGGTGCGGCTGGATCTGCTGGGCGAGACCGAATGGCGCCGGGGCGCGCTGTGGGTGCTGGCGCTGTCGCTCTGTTCGCTGCTGGTGACGCAGGTTTTCGACCATGGCCTGGTGGAGAAGCAGCTGGAGGAGGGGGTGTGAGGGGGCGGGGGGGATTGCAAACGACGGCCGCGCTCGTGGTCGCGGGGTTGATCCTCTACGTGCCCGCGAACGTGCTGCCGGTGATGACGATCACCGTGGTCGGAAAGGTCGAGGATCTCACGGTGATCGGCGGGGTGCGGGAGCTTTACGACACGGGTTTGTGGCCGCTCGCGATCGTCGTTTTCCTGGCCAGCATCGCGGTGCCGTTCGGCAAGCTGGCGTGCCTGAGCTGGCTGTTGCTGATGCAGGGGCGGGAGTCCGGAAAGCGGGGGCGCGGCACGCTGCGGAGGTTCGTGAGCAAGATCGGGAGCTGGTCGATGGTGGATGTGTTCCTGCTTTCGGTGCTGGCAGCGGTGGGTCAGCTCGGCGTGCTGGCGAGCGTGCGCGCGCAGCCCGGGGCGCTGTTTTTCTCGGCGGTGCTGGTGTGCACGATCTTCGCTTCGGAGAGTTACAAGCCGCGTTTTATCTGGCAGACCAGGAAGCACCGCGCGGCATGAGGGAAACCAACGAGCAAGAACCCGAGGACCACGGCGAGGTGGTGCCGCGCCCGAGGGCGCGCATTTCCTGGGCCTGGGTTTTTCCGGTGCTGGCGGCCGCCGCCACGGCGTGGCTTTTCTGGTCGAACTGGCGGCAAAAGGGGCCGGTGATCGAGATCCAGTTCGACTCCGCGCCGGGCATCGAGGCGGGCAGGACGCCGCTGCTCTATCGCGGGGTGACCGCGGGGAAGGTCACCGAAGTCCGGCTCGATGCCGCGTTGAAAAAAGCGGTGGTCGTCGTCCGGCTACAGGAGTTCGCGGCGAAGCTGGGACGGGAGGGATCCGTGTTCTGGATCGACCAGCCCGCGGTGGGAATCGGAAACGTGACGGGGCTCGAGTCCTTGATCCAGGGGCATTCCATCGAGGCGCGGATGGGTGACGGGCCGCCGGCCACGCATTTCGTCGGGCGGGATCGCGCGCCGCTCACGCCGATGGAATTTCCGGCTCTGACGTTGAAGCTGCGGGCGCCGAATATTCCGCTTGTGGACCGAGGATCGCCGGTTTTTTACCACGGAGTGACGGTTGGCAACGTGGAGGACAAGGAACTCGACTCGGCCGGTCATCCGTATCTGAACGTGGCGATCGAAAAGAAATTTGCCGGCACGGTGCGGCGGAACGCCCGGTTCTGGCCGGTGGCCGCGGCGTCGCTGAAGGTTGGTTCGGGCGGCGTGAAGGTGGATCTCCCGGGCTTGAAAGCGCTGCTGGCCGGCGGCGTGGAGTTCGAGGTTTTCGGGCCGCCGGGCGACGCGGTGAAGGATGAGGGCGAGTTCACGCTTTTCGCCAATCAGTCGGCCGCGCGGGCGACCGGAGATCCGGTGCGGATCTCGTTTCGCGGCGGAGAGGGCATCCAGCCAGGGCAGACGGAGGTGCGTTATCTCGGCGTGCCGGTGGGCTACGTGGAGTCCGCCACGCTCGACGTGCCGAATCGGGCCGTCGTGGCCGTGGCGCGCTTTCAGCCGGCGTTCGATCGCCTGCATGATCAGGGCGCGGTCTTCACGCTCGTCGGTCCCCGGATTTCGCTGGCCGGCGTGACCGGGCTCGAGACGCTGCTCAGCGGGCCTTACGTCGATCTGGCGCCCGGGGGGGGCAACGTGATCGCGGACCGGTTCGAGGGGCGCTCGCTCGCGGACGAGGGATTTCGGACGACGCAGGCGGAGAGCGAGGGCGTGCGCGTCGTGCTTCATGCGAAGGTTCTTCCGCCGCTGCGGGAAGGCGCGCCGGTGCTTTACCGCGGGCTGGTCGCCGGGCGGGTGGAAAAGGCGGCGATGGGAACGGACGGCCCGGTCCTGGCGGCGGTGATCCGAAAGGATTTCGCCGCGAGCGTGGGCGCGAACACGCGGTTCTGGCAGGTGCCGGCGGTCTCGCTGCAGGCCGGGCCGGGTGTCTTCAAGGTGGACGTCGCGGGCGTGGAGACTCTGCTGCAGGGCGGGGTCGCCTTCGATGCCTTCGAGGCCGCGGGGCCGTCGGCGAACGACGGCGCGAAGTTCGAGCTTTTCGCCACCGAGTTCGCCGCGCGCGCGGTTTCGCCGCCGGTGCGGATCACGTTCGAAAATGGCCAGGGCCTCCTCGCGGGGCAGACGCAGGTGCGCTACCTCGGGCTGCCGGTCGGTTTGGTCGAGGCGGTCACGGCGAAGGGCGCAAAGGTCGAGGCGGTCGTCCGGCTTCAGGCGGAATACGGCTTCTTGCGGCGCAGAGGCTCCGCTTTCTCGATCGCGCGGCTGAACGTCTCGTTGAAGGGGATCTCCGGACTGGAAACCATGGTGAGCGGGGTTTACATCGATTGCGTTCCCGCCCCGGGCGGCGGCCTCGCCGAGAGCTTCGACGGAGTTTCGACCGCGCAGGCCACGCTCGAGAAGAAGGCCGAAACCGGCCTGGAGATCGTTGTCACCGCGACGCAGACGAACATCGACGTGGACGCGCCGGTGACCTATCGCGGCCTGAAGGTGGGCCGGGTCGAGCGCAAGATTCTCCTGGCCGACCGGGGAAAGGTGGGGCTCTGCTTGGTGATCGATCCGGCGCACGCCGGCCTGGTCCGGGAGAATACGAAATTCTGGGACGCCGGCGGATTGCGGGTGGGAATCGGATTTTTTGCGTTCAAGGTGCCGAGCGCGTCGCTCGAAACGCTTGCGCGCGGCGGGCTGGCGTTTGCCACGCCGGACGAGGCCGGCGCCGGCGCGGCCGTGGCCCGCGGGCATGAATTCGAACTCAATGCCTCTCCCCGCCGCGAATGGTTGCGGTGGAGACCGGACGAGCCCTGACGCGATTCGAGGAGGCGTCTGTGCTTCCGGCCGAAAGTTCGCCCGAGGTTCGCCGGGCGACGAAATCCATCGACGTCGCTCCTGGGAGGGGCCGGCTCCAGCCCGCGCCCGAAAGCTAGGCGAGCTGGCGGTTGGCGAGTTCGAAGAAGAAGCCGCGTTTCTCCATCAGGGCTTGGAAGGTGCCTTCCTCGACGATGCGGCCGCCGCGGATCACGATCACGCGGTCGGCTCCGGCGATCGTGCTGAGACGGTGGGCGATGACGAGGCGGGTCGCCTTGAGCTTGGTCAGACCCTCGGCGACGTGGGCCTGGGTTTCGTTGTCGAGCGCGCTCGTGGCTTCGTCGAAAAAGAGGATGCGCGGGTTGCTGACGACCGCGCGCGCGATCATGAGGCGCTGACGTTGGCCGCCGGAAAGCCCGCCGCCCTCCTCGCTGACGATGGTGTGCATGCCCATCGGCATGGCGCGGATGTCGGCGGCAAAGCCCGCCAACTCCGCGGCGGCCCAGGCTTGCGGGAGCGTCGCGCCGGAGTTGCTCGCGATGTTGCCGAAGATGTCGCCGGAAAGCGGGCGACTGCTTTGCAGCACGACGCCGATCTGCCGGCGGACCTCGATGCGGTCGAGCGTTTCAAGCACCTGGCCGTTGAAATAGATCGTGCCGGACTCCGGCTGCTCGAAGCCGAGAAGGAGACGGAGCAGCGTGGATTTTCCGCCGCCGGAGGGGCCGACGACGGCGACGAATTCGCCGGGTTTGATCGTGAGATTGATGTCCTCGAGCACCGCCGGGCCATCGGAGGCGTAGCGAAAGGTGACGTGGCGCAGATCGATGTCGCCGGTGAGTTCGCCGGGCCAGGACTGGGCGGCGCCGGATTCCGGGAGCTCCCGGAGGATCGGGCCGGCGCGCTCGTAAAGCGGGATGACCATGATCGCCTGAATCGTCGCGCCGGAAAACGCCATCATGGCGCCGAGAAAGGCGCCGAAGGCCGAATTGAAGGCGAGGAAATCCCCGGTCGTGAAGCCGCTGCCGGGTTCTTCGAGACGTTGGAAAGCGAACCAGAAGATGAGCAACGTGCAGGTCGGCGAAAAGGCGACGTTGAAGACCGTGAGCACGTTTTGAACGCGGCTCAGGCGGAGGCGAAGGCGGGTTTTTTCCGCGAACTTTTCGGCCCAGACCGCGAACGCCGGCGCGGCGGAACCGGTGACGCGAAGTTTGGCCATGCCGGCGATGAGCTGGTTGACGAGGCCGCTGATCGCGCCCTCGAGATTCTCGCTCTCCCGGGCGAACCGAAGCGACCAGAGGTTCACCGTGATCGTGACGAGCGTCGCGGTGAGGCCGAGAACGACGGCGAGGATCGAGAGCTGCAGGCCGTGCCGAAAGAGGATGAAGAAATTGAAGAGCGAGGACACCGTGCCGAGGAGGGTCGTCACGCCGATGCCCGAGATGATCTGCCGGATGGCGTCGACGCTCATGGAACGGTTCGCGAGATCGCCGACGCTGTAGCGGCGAAAGAATGGGGCGGGCAGGCGGAGGAGGCGGTCGATGACGGCGGACTGGACGTTGCGGTCGGCTTTCGTCTCGACCCGAAGCAGGAGAAATCCCTGCGCGAGGCTGAAGGCGGCGGTGCCGAGCGCGGCGACAAGCATGCCGGCTCCGAGCTGCCAGAGCTGGTCCGAAAGGCCGCCGGGAATGGCGTAGTCGAAGATGAGCTGCGTGGCGAAGGGGGTGGCGAGCCCGAGAAAGCCAACCAGCGCGCCCATGGTGAGGATGAGCGCCGTGTCGGGCAGGTTGTCGCGGAGCGCGAACGCGGCGATGTGCCGCCAGGTGATCGTCGTGTCGGGAAAGGCGCGGTAGAGCGCGTAGGCGGTCGGGGCGAGGCGCGCCGCGAACCCGGCATCGATGCGGCCGGAGAGCCGGCCGGCCGGGTCTTCGATCCGATAGCCGCCGGTGGCCGGGACGAGGGCGACGGGGGAGCCGTCCTCGGCGGCAAAGGCGAGGAGGGGGCCATTTTCCTGGCGCCACCAACCGGGGGCGAGCGAGACCTGGCGGATGCGGCAACGGGAGGCGCGCGCCGTGGCCTGGATGCGCAGCAAGAGCGTCGGGAAGGAATTCGCCATCGGATGCGGCTCGACGGAAAGGCCGATCGCGCGCCCGACGGCAGCCATCGCCGCCACGAGGGGATCGCCGCGCTTCGCGGTGGCGGCCGTGGTGGCGGGAAGCAGGACGGACGCGAGATTGTCGGATGCCCGCTGCATCGCCGCGGTGGTCTGGCGGGTCCGGGATTCCTGCCGATCGAGCTCCGCGCGGTCGAGCGCGAGGAATCCCTCGGCGAGGGCGCGCGCGAACCCGGCCTGCTGGCTGCGCAGGGCCTCGAGCGAGTCCGGAGCCGTGAGTTCCGGATTCGTGGCAGCGAAGCTGGCGCGCAGGACGTGCGTGTCGATGAGGTGGAGCTCGAGCAGTTCGGGCGCGAGCAGGAGATCCCCGAACGTGATCGGCTCGATCTCCGCGTCGTCGGAAAGCTTGGCTTCGATTCGCGTCGTGTCGTCGCCCGTCCCGGGCAGGCAGCCCGGCGCTTCGACCAAGCCGAGGGGACGCCGCGATCCCCCGTGCACGACGAAGAGCTCGGCGCTGCCCGCGCGCAGGATCCAGACGTGATCGCGTTCGTCGAGGTGCATCGTCATTTCATCAGGCGGGCGTAGGCGCCGCCGGCTTGGATGAGCTCCCGGTGTTTTCCGCGCTCGACGATGGCGCCCTTGTCGAGCACGACGATCTGGTCGGCGTCGCGGATGGTGCTGAGACGATGGGCAACAATGAGGCAGGTGCAGCCCCGGGTGCGAAGGTTCGCGGTGAGGGCCTCTTCGGTGGAGGGATCGAGCGCGCTCGTCGCCTCGTCGAGAATGAGGATGCTGGGCTCGTTGACGAGCGCGCGGGCGATCTCGAGTCGCTGTTGCTGGCCGCCGCTGAAGTTGCCGCCGCCCTCGGTGATCTCCGCTTCATACGCGCCCTGGCGCGCGCTGATCATGTCGTGGATCTCCGCATCCCACGCCGCGCGCACGACGCGTTGCGCGGGGAGATCGTCGTCCCACATGGTGAGATTTTCGCGGATGGTCCCGCTGAAAAGAAAGATGTCCTGATCGACGACGCCGATGGATGAGACGAAGAGGTGGCGCGGCACCAGCGGGCGCGGCACGCCGTCGAAAAGGACCTCGCCCGACCACGGCTCGTAGAGGCCCGAGGCGAGTTTCGAGAGCGTGGATTTTCCGCTTCCGGTTCGGCCGATGAGCGCGACGCGCTGGCCGGGAAGAATCTCGAGATTGAAATCCTTGATGAGCGGCGGCTCGAGGCGGCTGTAGCCGAAGGTGACGTTGCGAAACTCGATGTGGCCGGAAAGACGCGGCCGACCGACGAGGGAGGTATCGGCGTGTTCGTCGGTCAAATACGGCGCGCCTCGGTAGCGCAGGACGTCGTCGAGGCGGCCGAGGTCGCCCTCGGTCTGCTGAAGCGATCCGCCGAGGTTCACGAGCGTGGAGATCGGCGCCAGGAAGCTGGCCATGAGCGTCTGGAACGCGACGAGCGTGCCGATCGTGAGGTGGCCGTCCATCACGCGCAACCCACCGATCACGAGGATCGCGGTCGTGTTGATCGCGACGAGCAGCGTCGGAATGCTGAAGAGAAACTGATCGAAGGTGGCGAGCCGTTGCTTCACGACCAAGGTCGTCGCGTGGTGGCCGGCCCAGCGCGTGAAGAAGGAATCCTCGGCGCCGGAGGCCTTGAGCGTCTCGATGTTGCGGAGGCCGCCGATGGTGACGCCGGAGAGTTTGCCGGACTCCTGCAAGACGCGCATGTTGCCGTCCTTTCGCACGCGGGAGACGGCGATGAGAAGGAAGGCGTTCGCGGCGGCGACCACGACGCCGAGGATCGTGAGCACCCAGTCGTATTGGAGCAGCAGGAGGAGATAGAAGACGGCGGTGAAACAGCCCAGCAGGCTGGAAGCGAGCTGGCCGGACAGGAGCGAGGCGACGCGGTCATTGATGGCGACGCGGGTGGCGATCTCTCCGCCGTGCCGCTGCGCGAAGAACTCGATCGGCAGCGAGAGAACGTGCCAGAAGAAGCGGCTCGAGGATTGCAGCGCGAGTTTCGTCTCCAGCCGCAGGAGATAATTCTGCTGAAGCCAGGTGAGCGCGGCCTGGATGACGATGACTCCGCCCATGCAGAGGAGAAGCGGGCGCAGCCAGGATTGCTCGCCCTGCACGAGGACCTGGTCGAGAAAGATGCGCGTGAAGGACGGCAGCACCATGCCCGGAACGACGAGGGCGAGGCCCACCGCGATGACGTAGAGCAGGTCGCGCCGCGAGCCCCGAAGCCTTTCTCCGAGCGCTTCGAGCAGACCGGGCCGCGCTCCGCCGCGCTGAAATTCCGGCGTGCGCTCGAAGGTGATGACGATGCCGGTGAATGATCCGTCGAACTCTTCGTCGGTCACGTGTCGCGGCCCGACCGCGGGGTCGTTCAGATAAACGCGGCCCTTCTTGAAGCCTTCGAGGACGATGAAGTGGTTGAATTCCCAGAAGATGATCGCCGGCAGGTCGAGGGCGCGCAGGTCGGCGGGTTCCTTCTTGAAGGCGCGCGGGGTGAGGCCGTAGGTGCGCGCGGCCCGGACGATGTTGCTCGCCTTGCTGCCGTCGCGGGAGACGCCGCAGGCGATGCGCAGCTCCTCGAGCGGCACGATGCGCCCATGGTAGGCCAGCACGATGGCGAGCGCGGCGGCGCCGCATTCGACGGCCTCCATCTGAATGACGGTGGGGGTGCGCTTAATCAAGGCCGAAGAGTTTGCGAAGATACGGAAGGACGAGCGTGATCGGGCGCTGGCGCAACACGACGATCTGGCCCTCGGCGAGGGTGCCGGAAGTGACGTCGGTGGGCGGGCCCTGCGAGGTGGACCAGCCGTAGCCGCTCGGCGTCGTTTTGTCGGGGACGAGCTCGACCGTGACGATGATGGGATTGCCGTTTTGGAAGAGCTGCCCGACGAGGCGATCGTTGTGGAGGATGGAGTCCGCGGCGGCGTCGGTCGCGGGAAGGCCGCTGACGCTGATGACGGTGCCTTTCATGAATCCGTATTCCTCGCGCTTCGCGACGGACGGGGCGATCTGCGCGGCCATGCCGGGCTTCACCTTTTTCCCCTCGCCGGCGGGGATGAAGAGCAGCGCCTGCAGCGCCTCGCGGGTGTTCTCGAGGGCGAGCACGCTTTTGCCCCGGTTCACGACGTCGCCGACGTCGGATTGGACTTCGATGATGCGGCCCTCGAAGGGACTGCGGACGTTGATCGCCTCGTCGTATTGCTTGTCGAGCGTGCGGAGCTCGCGCGCGGCATCGGCGATGCTCATGCGCCGCATCTCGTCCTTTTCGCGAAGCGCGTTGGCGGTCTCGGAGCGGCGGGTCTCGGTGTTCGCCAATTCGACGCGCGAGGTCGAGGCGCTCTGCCGGGCGGATGCGAGCGCGTTCTGGGTCGCGAGCAGCGTCGATCGGGGGATGAGACCCCGCCGTTGAAGATTGCGTTGAATGTTCGCCTGCTCGGTGAGCGCGTTGACCTGCTCGTCGAAATCGGCGGCGGATTTGGAGAGCGTCTGCCGCTGCGCCTCGAGCGCGGTCAAGGTCAGCTTGAGATTTGCCTCGTCGGCGGAGTCCGCGATTTGGTCCTCCTTCTTGAGCTCGTCGAGACGCGACCCGGCATTTTCGACGCGCACCTCGAGCTCGGGAAGTTCAAGGCGACCGATGACCTGACCTTTTTTCACCAAGTCGCCGACGCCGACATCGAGGCCGACGACCGAGCCGTCGCCCCGGGAGACGATTTGGAAGGCGCCGCCTTCGCGCACGAAAATTCCGGGGCCGGAGACGCGGGTCGGCAGAGAGCCGAAGATGCTCCAGATGATGGCGGCGAGAAGAATGGCGACGATGGTGAACAGCGCGAGCCAGGCGCGGCGCGGCGTGACCGTCATGAGCTGGTCGAGACGCTCGGGGGACGAGAGTTTGTCGAGGGCGGTCTGGCGGAAGAGGTTTGATTGCATGGGTTAGTTGCCGGATGGCGGAGCGAGGAAGGGGAGCGATGTCCAGAGCTGCGGCGTGATCCAGGTTCCGGATTCGTCCCACGGAAGCAGGGTGCCGGTGTCGTAACGCAGCTGCACGATGCTGATCGCGTAACGCTCGCTCACGCTCAAGTATTCCAACTCGGAAGAGATGAGGCGTTGACGGGCCGTGATGACGTCGGTGAGGGCGCTTTGACCGAGCGAGAAGAGTTCCTCCTGCGACGCAAGGGCGACGCGATTGAGCCGGGAGGCTTCGCGGAGGCGAAGCGCCTGGGCGGTGGAAGAGCGCACCTCGGCGAAATCGGAGATGACCGACGAGACGATGTTCCGGGCGAGGTCGCTCGCGCGAATCTGGCTTTGGGCGTAGGCGGCGACGTCCTGGATGAGAGCGCCCCGTTGGGCGCTGTTTTCAAGCGGCCATTCGAGGTTCAAGCCGGCGCTGCCGGTGAATTCGCCGCCGCGGTCGGTCGTGACCTGGTTGCGAGCGTCGAAGGGGGCGTAGCCGGCATTGAGGCGCAGGTTGATGATCGGACGCAGGTTGAGGTAGCCGGCGGTGACGAGAACCCGGCGGGACTTTTCCATGAGCTCGGCCGCGCGCAGATCGTCGCGCAGGGCGAGGGCGGCGGCCGTGAGTTCGTTCAGGTCGGGGTAGGCCGGCGGCGCGGGTGGCTCGGGGAGGGGATGGCCGGCCAAGGGGGCGATGGGCAGCCGGTCGGGGCCGAAGCCGACCGCAAGCGCAAGTTGCTGCCGGGCCTGGATGAGGCCCTGCTCGCCCTGGATGCGTTGCGCGGTGGTGCTTTGCTGGTCGGCGCGAACCTGGGCGAGCTGGGAGTTCGCGAGTTCCTGGGCCTCGACCATGGAATCGGCGTTGCCCTCGAGGCGAGCCGAGATTTCCTCGTTCTCGACGAGCAGGCGGTAACGCCGTTCGGCGGCCTGGCAGCGCCAGTAAGTCGACATCGTCGTGAGCACGGCCTGCGAGGTGACGTTGCGCAGCGAGAACCAGCTGGCCTTCCAGTCGAAGCGGGCGGCGATTTCCGGCGCTTCGTTGACGGTGGCGCCGAGGCCGCGGGCGAGGGGAATGGTGACGCCGAAATTGAAGCCGAACTGACTGCGGTTGTTGAAGCTCCCGGGATTGTCGTTGCCGGTGAAACGGTAGTTCGTCGTCGGTTCCACCGTGATGCCGTTGCGGAATTTCTTGGCGATGCCGAGTTCCCACTCGTAGAGCGCGTCCCGGCGGACGAAGGGGTTCTGCAAAGCGGCCGGCGCGGCCTGGCCCGGGGCCATCTCGACCGCGCGGCGGGTCGTATGGCGATCCTCGCGCTGGCCGCGGACGGTTCCGTTCCCGCGGACGCGGGTGTCGAACGGAGCCTCCGTCACGACGACCCCGCCCATGCGTTGTTCGACGTCCTGCTTCTGCAGTTGGATCTGCGGGCTGAGGTCGAGCGTCTGATAAACGGCGGAGGTCGGATCGACGCGGGGAAGGTCGAAACCCAGATCGCGGCTCGTAAACACGACCGGGGGCGGGGCGGGCGCGTTTGCCGGGAGGGGAGCTGCGGCGAGGGCGCCGGCCATCCCGAGCAGGACCGCGCAGATGGGAGGGAGATCCACTCGGCGCGCGGAGATCACACGTAGCCGCGGAAGAGGTCGTCGGGAGGAAAAACGCTGCCGCCGGAGACCTGGTCGAGTTCCTCGGGCGCGAGTTCCTGCGAATCGCGCAGGACGCGCGGGAGCACGATGCAGAACGATCCCGGCTCTTCGACGAGAACTTTGATGTCGACGTGGCCAATGGGAAGACCGAGCGCGGCAAGGGTGTCGCCGGGGCTGGCCACGAGGCGGCGGCGGAAGTCGGCGTCGACAAGGCTTTTCTCGATGACGTAGTCCTCGATCTCGCGGCGGGTCATCTGTTGAAAATCGGGTTCACTCATCGGAAGACGGCTTCTCGACGGTAGCAGCCGGAGGCGGGCTTAGCGACGGACATCGGACGAATGGTTGTCGGGATAAGGACGAACGGCGCCCAGCGCGGATCTCACGGCGCCCAGGCAGCGGCGGCTGACGGCGAGAGGCTCCGACAGGCCTTCGACGTCGGCGAGGGCGCCGTCGCCGTTCGCGACCATTGCCACTTTGCGAATGCGGCTGGCATTGACGAGGGTCGAGCGGTGGATGCGCAGAAACGCGGACGGATCGAGGGTCTCCTCCCAGCGGCGAAGCGGCCGGAGAACGATCTCGGTCGCGCCGCCCGCGAGCAGGACCCGCGTGTAGTTGCCGACCGCGTGGATCGCGCAGATATCGTCGATGGCGATCATTCGCCGACCGCGCTCGAAGGGAACGAAGACGCGTTTCGACCCCGCGGGAGGCACCGGCCCGGCCGACCAGTCCAACCGCAGGAGGCGGCGGATGCTGCGTCCCAGCCGCTCCTTGATGATCGGCTTGACGAGAAAATCGATCGCGTCGGTCTCGAACGCGGCCGCGGCCCAGTTTTTCTCGCTGGCGAAAAGAATGACGTCGAGGGAAGTGGGACGCTCGCTCAGTCGATGCAGCACCCGCTCGGCGTCCCGGTCGAGATCGCAGAAAAGCAGGCGGCTCGCCGGCCAATTCACCTCGGCCAGGGTCTCGGGCGTGTGCGTCACGGAAATGGCCGGATGCATCAGCAACAGCCGGCGCAGTCGATCCCTTTCGGCCGGATCGGAGCTGAAGATCTCCGCCGCCAGCGGCAGTTTGTTCGAGGGACTGGAATGGAGGGAAAGGGCCATTCTAACGAAAAGAAATTGCAATGCATTTGGTCCCTGCTTCTGCTCGTCGCCGCGCATGAATGCCTCGGGATGGAGAAAACTGAACGCCGGTTTGCTGGAGTTGTTCGCGCCCGGGCTGACGGCGGCGAGTTATTCGGAGCGCGCGTTCGGCTTCCTGGGAGGACTGGTCTCGCACGACGCGAGTTGTTTCGCGAGACATGATCCCAAGTCGGGGCAGCTTTACATCGAACACAACGTCGACTCGGCGGATTTCGACCGTGCTCTGGGGGCATTTGGACGGCACATGGCAAAATATCCCTTGTTCAGGTTCGACCCTGCCGTGAACGGCGGCCGTCCTTTTTCCCGGGCGGACTTTTTTTCGCGACGCGAATTTCGCGATCTCGACATCTACGCGGAAGGCTTCGGATCCGTGGGACTCATGGATCATTTCGCTTTGCACGTCCCCACGCGCGACGACACGGTCGTTTTTTTCGGTTTGGAGCGCGGCGGCGCGCGGGATTACTCGGCCGGTGAGCGGGAGCTTCTCGAGCTCGCGCAGCCGCATCTGGCGAACGCCTGGAATCTGGCCGAGGCAAGGGGGCACGAGGCCGCGCAGCCGGTCGAGCCGGGCTTCTTCATCCGTTTCGGATTGAGCCCGCGACAGTCCGAGGTGCTTTTTTGGCTGACGGAGGGCAAGTCGAACGTCGAGATCGCGCACGTTCTCCATCTCGGGCTTTCGACCGTGAAGGGATACGTGGGCTCGATCTTCGATGCGCTGGGGGTGGATAACCGGCTGGCGGCCACGCTGGCCGCCATCGAGTTGATCCGTAAATTCCGCGATGGATCCGCGAGCGCGCGATCCGTGCTGGTGTCCACCGCCGCGAGGACCTGAAAAATCCCGGTCGGTTCGAGATCTCCGCCGCGGTGGGACCGGCGCGGCGAGCGGGAGCGTTCCGCAACGCGAGACCTTCGTCGGCGGGGAAGATGAGGTGGGAACTCTGATGGGCATTTCGCGCGAATCGTCCCCGGCGAACTATAGAAGGCGCGGGAAACCGCCTACCATACTTTGGTATGTTTCCGGTCGCGGCGCGAGCCGGTCGGCTTTCTCCGTGGGATGGTCACGAGGGGGTCTCACGCGACATCGGGCGGCGAAGTCGCCACGGACCATTTGGTTCCCATCGATGTCACGGGGACGAACGGTCTTCGGGTCCTTGACGAACGGCTGCGCGCGGTGGCGCGGTCGCCGTCCATCCGCTTTCCCGCAGCCGTTCGTCCCAATCGATTTGGATCGTCCGATTTTCCGGTCAAGGATTCCCCCACTTACAAAAATGAGCACCGAAAATCTTTCGAAATTCCAGGCTGCGGTGGCGCAGAGCCCCGAGCTGCAGGACAAGTTGCGTGCCATCCACGGGACCGTCGCACGGCAGACATCCGAGAAGATCGCGGTCCTTTCCGCGGAGGCGGGCACGCCGATTCCGGCCGAGGAATTTCTCCAGAATGCGGCGGAGCTCTCCGACGAGGCGCTTGAAAGCGTGGCCGGAGGACGCAAGGTGGAGGAGAACGTGGCCATAAGCATCTTCACCCTAGGGTTCGGCTGCTACTTCATGCTCCAAAATTCGAGGAACGCTTCCGAGAATCCGAACAACTGCATGTAGTTCTCCCTCGGCGGAGCCGGGCGACCGACCGTTCATCCACGATCCCGCCGCCGCCGATCCCATTCCGCTCGCCCGGACATCCCCTCCCGCGCATCCTTCATCACCGACCGATCCAACCCCAAACCCCACACCCACCAATGAGCACCGAAAACATCACCAAATTCAGCGAAGCCGTCGCCGCCAGCCCCGAGCTGCAGGCGAAAGTCCAATCCATCCAGGTCGCCGCCGCCCGTGACACCGCGGAAAAAATGGCCGCCTTGTCCACCGAGGCCGGCGCACCGCTCACCGCCGAAGATTTCATCACGTCGGCGCAAGCCGCCCGGGAGGATCTCTCCGACGAGCAGCTCGAAGCCGTCGCCGGCGGAACCTGGAGGCCGAGCGCAGGCAATATCACGGCGAGCATCTTCACCCTGGGTTTGCTTTGTGCCTTGGTCGTGACCGTGTCCGAGGGCATCAAAAATCGCGATCACTGCCAACCCGACGAATTCCGAATTTGACGGAAGAACCCGAAGCCGCGAGGGCGATCGTTTGGGGTGCGGGGACAGAATCCTCGCCCTCCGCGATCCGCCTCGAAGCATCCAACAACAACCCCTCCGGCGTCATGACCCAGATCGACGAAATTTCCGGCGCGCCACTCCAAACGGTGGCCCTTGATTCCATCCGCCGGCATGGAAATGCCGACGACTGCCCGTTCAACTGAAGCGCACGCCGCCCCACCTCCGCAACCCATCGATTCCCCATCCAAATGAGCACCGAAAACATCACAAAATTCAACGAAGTCCTCGCATCCGATCCCGATCTCCAAGCCAAATTACGCGACATCCAGCAGGACGTCGCCCGGGACACCGCGGAGAAAATCGCCGCCCTCTCCGCCGAAGCCGGCACGCCGTTTTCCGCCGACGAGTTTCTTCGCGGTGCGGTTCAAGGCACCGGCGAACTCTCCGAGGAACAGCTCGAGAGTGTTTCCGGCGGATGGTGGAACAGTTCGGAAGCCAATGTGATGACCAGCATCATCACCCTCGGCATCGGCTGCGCCTTCATCGCCTCGGCCTCGGCATTGTTCAAGGGCGACAAAGCCGACGACTGCCAGCCCTCCAAGTGGGGTAAATAGGCAAATGAGCGCCGAAAATCTTTCGAAGTTTCGATCCGCCGTCGCGGAAAATCCCGCCCTGGCCGAGAAAGTTCATGCCATCTGGAAGGAGCCGATGCCGGTCGCGGCGGAAAAGCTCGTCGCGTTGTCCGCCGAGGTTGGCCTGCCCGTGACGGTCGAGGAACTCCTCGCCGCCCCGGAACTTTCCGACGAGCAACTCGACGCCGTCGCGGGCGGCGTCCGTCTCAATCCCGGGGTGTGGAATCCCGGCGGCCCGCCCGCCGGACCCAACAGCTACTACGAAGATCCCAACTGCAAATTTCTTTGAATCACCGCGTCGCCAATTCCCCGAAAACCAAAAGACAATGAGCACCGAAAACCTGAACAAATTTCAAGCCCTCGTCGCCAACGATCCTGGACTGCAAAGCCGGGTCGTCTCCGCCCACCAGGCCGCGGCCCGCGAAAGCGCGGAGAAGATCGCCGCTTTGGCCGCGGAAACCGGCGCGCCGTTCACCCCGGACGAGTTTTTGGCCCAGGCAAATTCCCGCCTCCAGGAGCTGAGCGACGAGCAGCTCGACGCCGTCGCCGGCGGGCGGGGCGTGTCCACCGAGTTCAAGGTGTTCATGAGCATCATTTCTGTCGGGATCGCCTGCGCCGTGATCGCGATCGACTCGCAGGCCTCCCGCGGAGACGCCGCCCGCTGCATCTGACGCGGCGGCGACACCTCCCGAAACCATGAGCGTCGAAAATCTCGTCCGCTCCCCCTCCGGGTCTTCCGCCATCCCCATGAGCACGGAAAACCGGGCTGAATTCCAGAAGCGCCTCTCCGTCGCCGGCGGCCGCGCCATCCAGCCGGCGTGCGGTCATCGCGGCGGCGACGGCGTGGACGAATGCCAAGGTCCGCGGAAGTAGCGCAACGACGAGCCGCGGCCTGGCGGGCCGCGCTTTCACCGACGTCCGACGCCGCGCGCCTCGGCCAACGCTGGCGCCATCTCGGCTGGTCCGAGGCCGAGGCGCTCGAGCGCCTCGGCGCGAGTGCGGGGGAGCTCTTCCCGCCCGCACCCGATCCGGCGGGGGAAGCGCTTTTGGAACGCGGGCTCGGGCGGCTGGAATCCGGACCGCTCGGTCCGGCCGATGCCGAGATCCCGTTCGGCGAGATCTTCGCGCCTTTCGCCTCCGGCGCGGAGCTTCGAAAGATTCTCGGCGAGACCGCGGCCCACGCATTGATCGCGGAATTGCACGCCGCCCCCGGTTACGCCCGCTTCGTCGAGGATTTGCGGGCCGGCGGGCTGCGAAGAGTGTTCCGCCGCTATCCGGTCCTGGCGCGGGACCTCGCGTGCCAGCTGCGTCACGCCGAGGAAAGCGCGAGGGAGTTTTCCGCCCGGCTCGAAGCCGATCGGCCGGCGTTGACGAAGCTTTTCCCCGGCGCGGAAGGGGATGTCCGGACGATTGAGACGCTCGGCGACGCGCACCGGGGAGGGCGCGGCGTCATGGGCGTGACTTTTGCGGGCGGAAGAAAAGTCATCTACAAGCCGCGCAGCCTGCGCATGGATGTGGCGTGGCACGGCCTGATCGAGTGGTTGCGGGCGCGCGATCCCGCGTGCCGCCTCCGCGCGCCCATCGCCCTCGATCACGGCGACTATGGCTGGGTGGAATGCGTGGCCCCCGGCTCCCCCCCGGACCCGGCGGAGTATTATCGCCGCGCGGGTGAATTGCTGGCGCTCGCCTGGTTGTGCGGAGGCTCGGATTTTCACGAAGAAAACGTCGTCGCCACCGCGCGCGGGCCGGTGCTGGTCGATCTCGAGACGCTCTTCACGCCGACCGCGCGTCCATTCGGTGCGACCGACGAGGAACTGGCCTCCGTGGCCGACGAGCAGATTTTCGGCACGAATGTTCTCTCCACGCTCCTGCTCCCGGTCTGGCAGATCGATGAGCGGGGTGAGGCCCGCGATCTGAGCGGGTTCACCGGATCGCGGCGGGAGGGCGCGGCATGGCACGAGCCGCAATGGGTTAATGTCGGCACCGACGACCTGCGCGAGGAAATGCGCCCCGCGCCCGGCCGGCAGCCGCATAACATCCCGCGCGACGCGCGCGGGCGGCTCATCCCCGCCACGCCCTTCGCGGCGGAAGTGTCGGCCGGATTCGTCGCCGCGGCCCGCGCCCTCCTCGCCGCGCGCAACGAACTTCCGCTGGAATCGTTCCGCGGTGCGCGCATCCGGTTTCTCGTTCGCAACACCCAAATCTATGGCGTCATGCGCGTGCGTCTGCGCCAACCCGCCTTCCTGCGCAGCTCCGTCGATCGCTCGATCGAACTCGAGAAGCTGGCGCGACCGTTTTTCCCGCCGGACCCCGCGGCTCCATGCCCCGAGGTTTTCAATTGCTACGAGGCGGAGCGACGCGGCCTCGAGAACGGTGACATCCCGAGCTTCCACGCGCGAAACGACGAGACGACGCTCCACGGCGACGGCGGCGTCGAGGTGCGCGGCTACTTTTGGAAAACCGGATGGAGAATCGCGCAGGAAAAATTGCGCCGCCTCGACGAGGCGATCATTGCGGAGCAAGCCGCCCTGGTGCGTTCGAGCCTGGAGTTGCGATATGCCGCATCGACCACGCCGCCGACGGACTGGCTCGGCGCGGCGATCGCCATGGCGGACGATCTCGCCGGGCGCGCGATCCCGCTTCATACCGGCGGAGTCTCGTGGCTCTCGCTCGGGTTCGATCCCGTGCGCAAGATGCAGACCGCCGGACTCATGGGCCTCGATCTTTACAGCGGCTCCCTGGGGGTGGCGATTTTCCTCGCCGCGCTTGCCCGGGTGACCGGCGACGCGCGGTGGGAGCGGCTCGCGCGCGATTGCACGCGCCCGCGACTCGACCAGATGCGAGAGACGCGCGTGCGGGCTTTCCTGGCCCACATGCCGCTTGGTCTGGGGTCCGGCCTGGGCTCGCTCATCTACGGCTGCCAGCTTCTGGGCGCGTTGCTTGGAGACGAGGCGTATCTTGCCGACGCGCGATTTTTTGCCGGTCAAATTCCGGATGCGGACCCCATCGGGGACGTGCTTGGCGGAGCGGCGGGGGCGGTGATCGCGTTGCTGCATCTCGGCACCGAGAGCGCCGTCGTCCGCGCGGGGGAACTTGGCGGACGGTTGCTCGCGAGTCGGGTCGCCGCCCCGACGGGGCACCGCGTCTGGCGGCCCGATTTTGCGACGCAGCCGCTCACCGGCCTGGGCCACGGCGCGGCGGGATTTGCCCTGGCCTTGCACCGGCTGGGCGCGGCGGCAAACGAGCCGTCGTTTATCCATGCCGCCGCCGAGGCGCTCGATTACGAACGGGCGGTCTTCGACGCGGAGGCGGACAATTGGCCGGATTTCCGCCGCGGCGCCGGGGGGGCGGGCGCGCGGTCGTTCATGCACGGGTGGTGCGCGGGGCAGCCGGGGATCGGATTGGCGCGATTGGCTCAATTCGGCGGGGACACCGCGGAAACGCGCCCGGAAATCGAGTGCGCGCTCCGCGATGCGCTGACCGGAACGAGATTGGACGCGACGCACCTGTGCTGTGGGCAGGTCGCGCGAATCGAGTTTTTGCTCGGCGCCGCGCGCGCGCGGGGAGGCGGCGAAACGCGGACGGAGGCCGAGCGACAAGCCGGTCAAATGCTGGCCGCCCGACGAAGCCGGGGACTTTTTCCGCTCAACGGCGCGGATCGTGGGCGGCTGTTCGCCCCCTCGTTTTTCCAGGGCACCACGGGCATCGGCTACACGTTCTTGAGGTTGGTGGACGAGACGCTGCCCTCGGTGGCGATGCTCGAGCTTCCCTGATCCGCCGTTGGTCCGGGCTCGCGGCGCCGCCGGTCACGACAAGGTGGAACTCCACCGAGAATTCGTGGGATGGAAGCGGCACGCGGACGCGGGCGTCGAACGCTTGCATCACCAGCCTTCGCGTCGAGAATCACTCTTCATGTCCAGCTTCACCATTACGGAGACCGCCCACGGAACCGCGCAGCTGCTTGCCTGTCAGGGTCGGCTCGACAACAACGCCGCCGGGATTCTGGAGGCAAGAACCACCCTTCTTCTCGAAAACGGCGGCAAGCATCTCGTGCTCGATTTCGCGGGCGTGGATTACCTCAGCAGCGCGGGCCTGCGCAGCCTCCTCGTTGTCCTGAAAAAAACGAAGGTTGCCGGCTGCACGTTGGACCTCTGCGAGGTTCAGCGAGGCGTTCTCGAAGTCCTCGCGCTATCCGGATTCGGCAAGATTCTCAACCTCCATGCGAATCGCGCCGCGGCCCTGGCGGTCACTTAGCATTCCTCCCCGGCCAGGTTGGCGACGCGACGGGGGCGGTGGGTGCGACGGTGGAATTCGGTGAGGGTGGCGCCGGCGGGCTGGAACCGGCGGCGCAGCATGGTCACGAAGGCCGGGAGCGAGCCGGAGACGGTCCAGATGGTGCGGGAGCGGGGGCAGGCTTGTCGCTGACGCTGGAGGAACTCCGCGCAAAGGAGAGCGAAGCCGCCCGAGGGGAGCCGGAGAGGCTGGACGTATCCCGTCGTGCAGCGGAGGAGGTCAGGCTCGATGCGGTGAATGATGAACCAGCCGGCCACATCGCCGCGGTGGAGAAGGGCGAGACTTAGGTCCGGCTCGCAGCCAGCCTCGCTGAGGCGGGGATCGAGGCCGGCTGGCACCCAGTCGGCATTCAGTTGGTCGCGCTGGGCGGAGGAAAGGGCACGCCAGTCGAGGACGGAAAGGCCGGGACGCCAGCGCCAGCGGCGGATCTGGGCGAAATCGACATCGGCGACCCGGTATTCGCAACAAACGCTGACGAGGCGGGGAGCGGAGAAGCTTGCGCCGTCGAGGAGGGCGGTCAAGGCCGGCCGCGAAGGGAGATTCGTCCGATAGGTGATCTCGATGGGCTGGTCCGCGGCGCCCAAGATACGGCGCAGGAGTCTGCGGCCCACGCCGGCCCGGCGCCAGGCCGGGACGACAAAGACGGAGCCAAGGACGAGGCGTCGCGGCTGGCGGACGGCCACCGCCAAGCCGATGGGCCGGCCCGCGAGGGAGACGACGGCGGCGAGCCACTCCCCCGAGCGCACGCGGGGGGCGAGGTCCGCCCTCATGTCGGGGAAGACCAGCGCGAGATGCTGGGTTTCCACGGTGGAGAGCCATTCGTCACGGAACAGCATACCGCTCGTCAAATCGGGTTTGATGGCTCTTAGCGGGCGCGGCTAGGATGCGGCAAGATGAATACCAACGCCGAATCGTTCCTCTCCCTGGTCGTCCAAGATGAAGGCCTGCGCAAGCAGGTGCTGGGACTTTCCATGCAGGAGGATTATCCGTCGATCGTCGCCCTGGCCGCGGAGAAGGGATATCCCTGCACGGTGGGGGAACTCAGTGCCGCCTACCGGGATGGCAAGGTCGCGCTGCCGGCGGATTTCGACGAGGAGGAGGAGTTGTCCGACGACCAGCTCGCGCATGTGGCGGGAGGCGGCGGCAGCTTCGCAGACAAGCCGGAAGCCATGTGAAGATCGATCGGGCGGTGGCCGGAGCCGCGGCCGCCGCGGGGGTGGCTTTCCTGGCCGCCGCAGGCTGGAGCGTGTGGTCGCTGAAGCGACGGAATCCTACGACCACGGCCATGATGCGGCTGCGGAACCGCGAGGCCGCGGCGGCCGGCCGGGCACTGGGGTTGCGGCATCGGTGGGTGCCGCTCGATGAGATCTCACCAGCCTTGCGCCAGGCGGTGATCCTGACGACGGATCGGAGATATCGCTCCCACCGGGGGGTGGATTGGCTCGCGATCCGGAAGGCGTGGCAAGCGAATCGTCGAATGGGCGAAAGGTGCCGCGGGGGCAGCACGATCACCGTGCAGGTGGCGAAAAACTTGTATTTTCATCCGCGCAAGTCCTATGCGCGGAAGGTGGCCGAGGTGCCGGTGGCTTATCTGCTGGAAGCGACGCTGGGCAAGGACCGCATCCTGGAAATCTATTTGAATATCGCGGAGTGGGGGGACGGCATCTTCGGCGCGGAAGCGGCGGCTGAGTTCTATTTCGGAAGGCCGGCGGCGACTTTATCGGCGCGGGAGGCGAGCTTGCTCGGAGCGGTGCTGGCCAACCCGCGCCGCTGGTCGCCGCTGGAGCCGACCCTCCATATCCGCGCGCGGGCGGCGGATATCCGCCGCCGCATGGCGCGATGAGGGCGCCGGAACAGACGCCGGTGGCGCGCTCTCCGGATGGCGCGCGGTTGCTGATCAAGCGGGAGGTGGAGGATGGCTTCGAGTTGGCGCTCGAGCCTTGGCCGGCGCTGGATCGCGAGGTGGCGCGTGGCAAGGTGAGGCATTCTCCGATGGGTCTGCAATGGAGGCCCGACGGAAGGGCGGTTTGCTTTTTGGCGAGACACGATGGGCCGCTTTTTCGGCCTTGGATCTGGATCGTCGGAGAAGATCCCCGGCCGCTCGGCGGGGCGCCCGGCACGGCCTTCGCCTCGCTGGCGCCGGCGTGGCACCCGGAGGGACGGCACTTCCTCTACTGGGCGGAGGGCAATCTCTACTCGGCCGGGCCGGGGTTCCTGGCCGTGAGCTTTCGCGGGGCGGCGCGACAGGCTGGTTTCGCATGGTCGCCGGAGGGGAACCGCATTGCGGCGGTCGGGGCGCTGCGGCCGGGCCACCTGCAGGTGCGAGGGCCGGGAGGAAAACGGGAGTCGCTGATCGCGGTCTGTCCGGGCGGGGTCATTCGAGACGTTTGCTGGACGCGGCGGGGACTGTTCGTCACCGGGCGGGCGGAGGGAGCCGAGTGGTATCAAGTCGGTAAAGTCGAGCCATCCGGAAAATGCGAATGGCTGAGCGATGGGCCTGGCGACAAGCGTCGCCCGACGGAGTGGAGCGATGGGCGCATGGCCTGGGAAACTCATCTGGGCGGCGTGAGCTCGATCTCGTCGGAGGGCGGCGGGGGGCCGACCCCGGGGGCCGACACCGGCCTGCCCCATACGGGATACCAGGCAAGGAATTGGCGGCTGGAGTTTGTCTCGCCCAGCGGCGTGGTGGCGGTCGAAGAGGGAAAGGATCGGACAGCGGTGGCGTATCCGGTCCGGGCCCGGGCGAACGAACGACGCGCGAACCCGATCCGCGTGACCTCATCCGATGGCGCAGCGATGCCCGGGTGGCTGTGGGAGCCGGAACAAGTCAAAGGAACGATGGTGGAGGTGCACGGCGCGCCGCACGTCGCGGCGACGCCCTACCATGCGCCGGGCATTCGCCACTTGCTGGAACAGGGGATCGCGGTATTGAGGATCAATTTCCGCGGTTCCGGGGGAGGCGGACGGGCGCTGGAAGAATTACCGGGAAATCCCGTCGACGATCTGCGGGCGGCCACGCATTGGCTGGCGCAAAGGTGGCCGGGAGCGCCGATGGTTCTCCATGGGCATAGTTTCGGCGCGCTGCTTTCGCTGAGGAGCGCGCTGACGTTCCCCCCGGAGGAATTGGCGGGAATCGTGCTCGTCAGCTTGCGAGTGCCCGAGGAAAAACCGCGCCCGCGCGATGGGCGAGGGCTTTCGATCGAGGCGTTTCATGGTGAGTGGGACCTGGTAAGCTCCGCGGAGGAAGCGCGGACTTACCTTCAGGAGGCCTCCCGCGGAGCCGATGTCCGCTTTACGGAGTTCGGGGCGGAAGGGCATGTCTTTCATCGGCGGGCAAACGGTTTACGAAGCTATGAGGCGGCGACGGCCCTGGTGCTCGCCCCGACCGCGTGACATTCCTGCCGCGCATGATCCGCACTCGGCGAGTTCCCGCACCACCCGGGAAACCGGTCTTCTCGCGATGGACTTTCCAAGGGCAGAAATGCGCTTTCTTCCTTTGAAATTGCGCTCGTTCAACGGCGAGCCGCCTTTCGTTCTCCGCGAGCCACCAACCCGTGGGGGCGGAACTGGATCCGATGTTCCGCGTTTGAGGAATGACAACGCGCCCGTCAATTGTCCCCGGCCGTTCGGATTCGCCAACCTATCAGCCTCGGATCGATTGGGCGCCCGGAACGCGCATGGCGCGCAGTTCGCGAAAGCCGATCAGGCGGCGGCCCTCTTCGTCCCACAGTCGGAATCGGAGAGTCCTGAAACTCTCCCACAACGTGACCGAAGGCACCTCATTGAAAAGCGTTTCGGCATCGTGGCAGCGCTCAAGATTGTAGTTGGGAATACGAGGGCTGAGATGGTGGATGTGGTGATAACCAATGTTGCCGGAGAACCACTGCAAGACCCGCGGCAACCGGTAGAACGAGCTGCCTTTCAAAGCGGCGTCCGCAAAGTCCCATTGGTCGCCTCTTTCCCAATGAACGCCCTCGAACTGGTGCTGTACGTAAAACAGCCAGGTCCCCATGGAGCCGGCCACAGCCATCACAAACACCTGAAGAATGACGTAGGGAAGTAAACCGAAGAGGAGCACCATGCCCGTGACCGCCGCGGCAAGGGCGAGGTTGGTCCAAAGAACGGAGCGGCGGTCGCGTGGATCACCCGACCGCGCAAACCTATGGAGGCCGAAAAAGACGAGGAGAGGACTCACCCCAAAAAGGAAGATGGGATTGCGGACAATGCGATACCCGATGCGCTGGATCAAAGGTGCCGCGAGATATTCCTTCACCGTCATCGTCGGAACGTCACCGTGCCCGCGTTGGTCGAGATCGCCCGCCGTCGCATGATGGGCGGCATGTTCCCGCTTCCACATGACATAAGGCGTAAACGTGAGCAGGCCGGTTAGAAAACCGATGGCGTCATTCGCTTTTTTCGAAGCGACGAATGAGCCGTGTCCACAGTCGTGAAAAATAATGAAAACGCGAACGAGAAGCCCTCCGGCGATCAGTGCGAGCAAGGCGGTCAGCCCATACGAAAAGGAGAGGGTCAAATACATGAGTGCCCACATGACGATGTAGGAGCCCACGGAGTTCACGACCTGCCAGACCGCCCGGGCGTTGGAGGATTTCTGATATTTCCGAACCAGCTCTCTCCAGTCGCTGGATGTTTCGGGGGTCGGGGTTGATCCCGACGTTGGAGGGGTGACCGGGGTTTTTAAAGTTGAGTTCATGATTTGTTGAGCGGGAAGGACGCTTCGGCGTTGACGGCAAACGGAGAGGCGATCGTGACGGGCGGAAGGCGAGCCGGATTCGCACCGGACGGAGAATCGGAAAGGTTTGGGAGAGACGTCGCGTGTGGCGGGGCGGAAAATTCTTCGAAGATCGGGCTTCTTCGACGCCTCTCCGAGCCGAGCCTTACGCGAGCCTTCGCGGTCCCGCCGGTTTCATTCTGCAAGGCGGCACCGTCGGGTCGAGTCAGGCCATCGAAAAACGCGGGTTCCATTGCTTGGCGTTGATTCGGCGGAAGGTCCGCCGCGATTGCGACCACCGTCTCGGAACGGTCCGCGTTCGTCGACGCGGAGGAAGACGTGTCCGCCACCCCTCGGAATTCCTCGAAGGCGCCTGGCGCAGGCGGCAAACGACACCGGCTCATCCGCCCGAGGTCAATCGACTTGCGTCGCGTGAGCATTGTCAGCCCCGACCTCGGGCTGGAGCGCTTGGCGCCGAAATCGCGCGCATGCTTCCAAGTCATCGAGGAAACGTCCCGGACCACTTTCTCGCGTTCATTCCAGGTGATTCGCTTAGCCCGACGGGAGAGCAGGCCCCCAAGTTGATCGGAAAGGAAGCCGAGAGCAGTCTCTTCACCCGATGCCATCCGGCTCGGACATCCTTCTGCATCCACATCGGTGCTCCCGGCCAAAATAGGTGGAAGCACGCTAGGCATCACGTTCGACGGGCGACAAAGTTTGCCCGCCCCTGGGTGCGAAGGTCGCAAGAATTGGAGGATAAGAGATTCATTTCGGAACGGTCCTTCTTCGCCGAGTGCCGCTGGCCCGTTGTTTCGGGTCTGGTGCGCCTCGCAGCGGTCGTGGTTTTCCATTACCGCTCACCGCAAGAGCTTGCCGAGTCCTCACCCCCCCACACCGGAAGCCCGGAAGGCGCCTGACCCGCACCTCAGGGTATTTGGGCAGGATCGCTCTCCACGGCGCGAACGAAACGCCTTACGCCACTGAACATGGCATCCAGACATGGTAACTTTGTCACCTCCGCCCAGCAGAGCCCGACGCCCGCGGTCTTCCTCGGAACCGGCCGAACAGAGCAACGATGGCGATCACCCGGCGGAAGCGAAGTTCGCCGAGAACATCACGGCGAACAAGATTGCCAGGTCAAAGAACCAAGCCAATTGCCGCCGAAGATTGCTTTTGATCGAGGACCATCGAGACACCGGCGCCATCTTTCGACGGATGCTTCAAAACGAAGGATACGATGTTGTTCTGACCACGAGCGTGAAGTCGGCGATCGCCCTGTTCGACATGACTTGCTTCGACGCCGTGGTCAGCGATATGGGACTTCCTGACGGCTCGGGATTGGACGTGATGCGGCACATTTTGGAGAGGCGTCCGATTCCGGCAATCGCCGTGAGTGCGCTGTCAAGCGACGCCGATGTTGAACGCAGCCTTGCCGCGGGGTTTCGGGCTCATTTGCCGAAGCCGATCGACTTACCCCGACTCAAAGAGCTTCTGGCCCATCTCACCGGGGAGCGGGAGGCAGCGGGGTAAATACCAGGATTCATCGGCCTTCCGCCATCACTGCAGGACGGCGCGTGAATGGTCGAAAACTCAGTTGGCTTGGTGAAATGTCGCAAAAGGCCTGCGGCGGCGTCGAACTGATGATTTTCTGGGAATCCTCGTGGCCCTCCCTCCCAAGAATCCTGGGTTTCACCCGCCTGGAAACGGCTTCGTGCCGGTCGTCGGCAGCCAGTGCCATGCCAGCCAGCGGTTCGCGACGGAGGGCATCGAGCCGATCCCCTTCAACCGTCTCCATCGGGCACCGACTCGAACACCGCTGGGAGCCGGTGTCGCGGAAGGCTGATGGTGAAGACGCAGCCGGTGCCGGTTTGACTGCGCACGCTCAAATGGCCGTTGTTCGCCTCGACGCTGCGCTTGGCGATGGAAAGTCCCAGGCCCAAACCGGTGCGATCCTCACCGCTCTGCGCGAACGGCTCGAAAATGGATTCCTCGGTGCCGGGCGCCAGCCCCTCCCCGTTATCTTCCACATCGAGAAGAATGCGGTCTGCTTGCGCGTAAGCGTTGAGCGTCACTCCCGTTTCAGGACGCGTGAATTTGAAGGCGTTTTGTAGAAGATTCCCCAGCGCAGCGACCAGCAGGTCACGGTCTGCGTCCACCGCGAGTTCCGGGTCGACGATCGAAACCGTGAGCGGGCAATTGCGCGTCGCGGCCTCGAGCGAGGCCGAGAGTTTCACTTCGCCAATGAAATCGGCAAGGGAGAAGAGCTGATTTTGCAGCGGCATTCCCGCGGTCATCCGCACTTCGCTGAGAGACCGATTAATGAGGCGATCCATCCCGACCAGAGATCGCTCCAGCACTCCACCCGTCGCCCCGCTGACACTCAGATTGCCGGTTTTGATGGCGGTCAGGGCAAGCGTAGCCGAGTTCAGAAAGTTGCGTAACTCGTGGGCGAAAAATCCAAGGCGTTCATTGAGGGCCTCGGTCCGCTGGTCCGCGACCGCGAAGTCTCGCCGATACGTGAACTCGGTCACGGCGACGGCGATGCCATTGTCGAGGCAGCGATTCAGGGTGCGGAATTCGTCGATTTCGATGGGCGCCTCCAAATCGAAGGCAAGATCGGTAATGGCTTGGCAGAGGTCGCCGTAATCATGCACGACTTGTTCCACCGTAAAACCTCGATCCAAAAGTTCACGGCCATGGCGGGCCGCGGTTTCGCCGAGTTCCGAGAGTCCCGGCGCCCCTCCTCCGGATGGCCCGGAAATCTTCCGACTGAGCAGGGGTTCAGAAGTCTGCTCCACCTGAAGGGTCTTGATCAGCTGGTCGAGAAACCGCGGGATTCCGTTCTCGATTTCCGAGCTCGTCGCCTTTGGCGAGGGCCGTCGGGCGACCTTCGCGGCACAACGCCCAATGAGTTCCTCACGGTGAACGCTGAGGAATTCGTGCATCATCTTGCCTCCAGCATAAACCGACTTTCGGGTTTGTGCGGAACTAACTGATTTTATTTTCAGCCCAGAGGCGCCTCATCTCCATCCCGGGAGCGGTTGCTCTTTTGTCGTTCGGCAAAAATCGGAGGATCAAGAACTTTGGGACCGATACGTTTCTTCGTCTCGGTCTCCTCTGCATGTGGATGAAAGCGATGCGACCCGGGCAACTATCGACGATCGGGTTGCATTTGATCAGATGGTGCCGGCGAGCGGCACCGAAGCCGCCATCCAAGACGACGTGGCCGCCGTCAACAACGACAAGAAGCTCGAGGAAACGGCAAAGCAACTTCTCGTCGGTCTCGGCGGCGTGGAGGTGGCAAGTTTCCCTCCGGCGAAAGAGGCGGTAACGAGGCCCTGGTTCTGATCCTCGGTTCGAGGAGAGAGCCCAACGATTTTTTCCGCTCGACCGCGCTTGGGCGGCGGTTCATGAGCGCCTGGCGAGCCTGCGCCGGGGCTCCAATCTGCTGACACTTTTGCGGACAGTTGGGCTTCCACCTTTCGCAAGTCCCTCAACCTGAATTAGTCGAAGAGAGAGGCGGGAGCCGGAATCGAACCGGCGGATGGAGCTTTTGCAGAGCTCTGCCTTACCACTTGGCTATCCCGCCATCTGCCTGTTTCGGTCCGTGGATCGAAATGAAGCGGTCACCAATACACGATGATCGGCGGGGCGACAATCGTTGTTTCGTTGCCGGTGAGGATCGTGCCCTCCGATTGGTCGATCGACTCCACGATGTCGTCCTTGAAGGTCACCGTGAGGTGGCCGATCGGCGTCTTGACGTAAGTCGTCGCGACCGAGAACAGGCCGCCGGGGCCGATGACATTCGTGTTTTGCGGGATGGTCGCGTATTTCACG
Organism: uncultured Chthoniobacterales bacterium; assembly: GCA_964247025.1. GTDB lineage: Bacteria > Verrucomicrobiota > Verrucomicrobiia > Chthoniobacterales > JAATET01 > JAATET01. The sequence goes on along the minus strand of CAXTSM010000010.1, from coordinate 9,452 downwards.
TATTCCCAGATCAACTCGGGTGATTGGTCCTTCGCCGCCTTGGACGTGCGCTTCTGGGGCTTGCCGATGCTGGCCTCCACTTCGGCCGAGGTGAGGCCCATGGCGATCTGGTTGCGCGCGAGCAAGGCGGCGACGACCTTGCGGCGCTCCTCCGCCTTTTTCAGCGCGGTCAGCGTTTCCGACGCGATGGGCGCGAGGTATTTCGGGTCCACCCAGCCGAGGATCTGGCCCTGCTGCGCTTTCCCGCGGACGCGGTAGGCCTGATCGGCGATCGCCTGCACTTCCACCGTCTGCGGGAGGCGCAGCGTTCCGACGTAGCGCTGGCCGGCGAAATCGAAATACGCCGGCGCCGGCGCGAGCACGCGAAGTTGCATCGGCTTCCCGCCGAAATCCGCCAGGTAAATCGCGCCTGGCTCGCGAATGATGGGTTCCGCCCGGAGCCCCGTCGCGAGGACGATTCCCAGCAGGAGGACGGGAAACGGGGACCGGCTCATGGCGGGAATCTAGGCCCGGGCCGGCGGCGAATCCAGCGCGTTTGGCGAAGTTTAGCGCGCGAACTTGACGCCGAAATGGAACGCGAGGGCGAAGCCGATCGCCCACGGAAGCCCGCCGAGAGCCAGCGCGAGGAGCAGCCGCCATCGCGGCACGCCGAGGGCAAGTCCCAGCAGCGCGCCAATCTGCGGGCCGATCGTCACCGGGGCGAGCAGCCCCAGGGCGACGAGGCCGAAACGGTCCCACGCGCGTCTGATGAACGACGGCTTTCCTGGATTCGCATCGAATCCCAGCTTCCGCGTCAGCCATTCGCGAAGGTTCTGCCCGGCGAAAATCACGACCGCCGCGCCGCTCGCGTAACCGAGCCATGCCGCCAGGACCGCGAGCCACAGGGGGAGATGCAAGCCGGCGCCGATCGGAATCGCACTGATGAAATAAAGAAATCCGGCCCAGAAAACCGAGGTGAGACCGGCGACCAGATGCATGCCCGGAAGCAAACCAGAAGTTTGCCGGCATTCCCACCCCCGCGAGCCGCTTTCCCGCTTTCCTGATCTGCCCGTTCGCTTTACTGCCTTCGGGATGCTTTCGGTTCGCGTCCTCCTTTTCGCCGCCGTCGGACTAAGCCTTTCCGCCTGCCGGAAACCCGCGTCCTCCGCGCCGCCGCCCCTGCCCGTCACGGTCGGGGAGGCGACGATGGGCGACGCGCCGCTTTATCTGGAGACGTTCGGCAAATGCGTGACCGTCGCATCCGTGACGATCGTGCCGCAGGTCACGGGCATCCTCGCGGAGACGAAGTTCGCCGAAGGCGCGGCCGTGAAGAAGGGCGCCCCCATCTTCGAGATCGACCCGGGTCCCTACGAGGCGGCGCTCGCTCAGGCGCAGGGTGCGCTCGAGACCGCCCGCGCCAACCTGCTCGATGCGCAGCAGCAGCTCGCCCGTCAGCAGAAGCTCTACGAGACGAAGGTCAACGACATCGAAGAGTTTCAGGATGCCCAGGCCACCGCGCAGGCCGCGCAAGGCAGCGTGCTCTCCGGCGAGGCGGCGGTGCAAACCGCGCGGATCAATCTCGGTTATTGCGCGATCGCCTCGCCGATCGACGGCAACACGGGCCCCTACCTCATCAACACCGGCAACGTCGTCACCGCGAACCAATCCCAGCTCGTCAACATCCAGACGCAAAGCCCGATCTACGTGGACTACACCGTCTCGGAGTCCGACCTTCCCCGGCTCCGCCCGTGGCTCGACGCCGACGGACTCGCGGTCGAGATCACCGTTCCCGGCGACGCCGACTACGTGGGGAAGGGGACGCTGCGATTCATCGACAACTCCGTCGCCGCCGGCACCGGCACGCTCGAGATGCGGGCCACGCTGCCGAATGCCGACCGGCGCCTGCTCCCGGGCCGCTTCGTCAACGTGCGGTTGATCCTCACGACCTTGAAGAACGTCGTGCTCGCGCCCGCCGCCGCGGTGCTCGTCGGGCAGACCGGGGACTACGTCTTCACGCTCCAGGCGGGCAACCGGATCGCGATGCGGCCGGTGAAGAAAGGCGAACGCGAGGGCGACCGTTACGTCATCGAAAAAGGCCTGGTCGCCGGCGAGAAAGTCGTCACGAGCGGACAGATCGCGCTCGCCGACGGTATGACCGTCGCCCCGCGGACGTGGCCTCCGCTTCCAGCCGATGGACCGGACGCCCGCCGGCGGGATGCCGATGCCACCCCCGCGGCGAAATGAACCTCTCCGGTCCTTTCGTCCGCCGTCCGGTCATGACGACGCTCGCCGCGTTGTCGGCCCTCGCGTTCGGCGTCACCGCGTTCCTCACCCTGCCGAACAGCGACCTGCCGAACGCCGCCTACCCGGTCATCACCGTCTCGACGAACTATCCCGGCGCGAGCCCGCAAATCATGGCGGACAATGTCTCCACGCCGCTCGAGCTGCAGATGATGCAAATCCAGGGCCTGTCCCTCGTCACCTCGCAGAACATGACCGGCAGCTCGACGATCGTGCTGCAATTCGCGCTCGCCAAATCGATGGAATCCGCCGCGACCGACGTGCAGGCCGCCATTCAGCGCGCCATGGGCAGCCTGCCCGCCGCGCTGCCCTCGCCGCCGTCGTTCCAGCTCACGAATCCGAACGACAAGCCGATCTCCTACATCGGCGTCTCCAGCGACACCCTGCCGCTCGGCCCGCTCTACGACTACGCGAACAACCTCATCGCCCAGCGCATGTCGACGATCCCCGGCGTCTCCTCCGCCGCCGTCTACGGCTCGCCGCGCGCGGTGCGCATCAAGGCCGACCCGAACGCGCTGGCGGCCCGCGGGATCACGCTGAACGACCTTTCGGCCGCGATTCAAAACGCGAACGTCTTCCAGCCCGCCGGCTCGCTCAACGGCCCGCGCTCGTCCTACACGATCAGCCCGGCCGGCCAGCTGCTTGCGGCCGACGACTACAAGCAGGTCATCGTTCGCTACGAAAACGGCGCGCCCATTCGCGTGCGCGACGTGGCCACGGCCGAGGAGGCGCAGGCCAGTGAATACCTCAAGCTCCGCATGTGGATCGCCGGACAGCCCGAGCGCCCCTCGACGAACGTCGTCGCGATCACCGCCGGCCCCGGCAGCAACGCCGTGGATGTCGCCCGGGACGTGCGCGCCACCCTCGAGGAAATCCGGCCGACGCTGCCCGGTTCCGTGCAGGCGAAGATCATCTACGAACGCTCGACGCAGATCCTCGATTCCATCGCGGACGTGAAGTTCACGATCCTCCTCGCGTTCGCGCTGGTCGTCCTCGTGATCTTTCTTTTCCTCGGCCGGCTCCGCGAGACGCTCATTCCCAGCTTCGCCCTGCCCGTCGCGCTGTTCATGACCTTCGCGCTGATGAGCGTCTGCGGCTTCGGCCTCGACAACCTCTCGCTCATGGCGCTCACCCTCGCCGTCGGCTTCCTCGTCGACGACGCGATCGTCGTGCTGGAGAACACGGTGCGGCATCTCGAGAGGGGCGAGACGCCCGCGCAGGCCGCGTTGAACGGCGCGAAGGAAATCAGCTTCACGGTGCTGTCGATGACCCTGTCGCTTTCCGCGGTGTTCATCCCGCTCGTGTTCATGCCCGGCCTGCTTGGCCGGATGTTCCATGAATTCGCGCTCACGATCGTCTTCGCGATCCTGATGTCCGGCGTCGTGGCGATCACGCTCTCGCCGATGATGTGCGCGCGTCTGCTCCGGCGGCGTGCCTCCGGCGACCGAAGCGTGGTCGAGCGCAAGGTGAATGCCATCTTCGCGGCGCTGCATGGCGGCTACGGCCGGTCGCTGCGCTGGATGTTGCGCCATAGATGGATCGCGCTCCTGGCGTGGGTCGCGACGCTCGCCGGCTCGGTGGGATTGTATCTCGCGGTGCCGAAGACGTTTCTGCCCGTCGGCGACAGCGGCACGATGATGGGGCCGTTCGTGGCGCGCGAAGGCACCTCGCCCGAGCAGATGCAGGATTACCAGTCCCGCATCATGAAGATTCTCGAGGCGAGTCCGTATCTTCAAAAATGCGTCTCCGTCACGAGCACGAGCTTCCTGCCCGGCTCGATGGGGCTGGCATGGTGCGAGCTGAAGCCCGAAGGTCGCCGGCCGCCGATCGAGGACGTCTATCAGGCGATCAGCGGGCAGATCTACGAGGAGGTCCCCGGGGTGCTTCCGCTCATCCGGCCCATTCCCACGCTCCAGATCTCCGCCGGCGCGACGTCGAACCAACAGGGCGAGTTCGCCTACACGCTCACGAGCGCGGACCCCGATTCGCTCTACGCCGCCGCGGGAAAACTGATGACGAAACTCCAGGGCGAACCGGGATTCTTCCAGGTCTCGAGCGACATGCGCCACCAGGTGCCGTTTCTCGACGTCGAAATCCGGCGCGACCAGGCCTACACCTACGGCGTCCCGGCGGCGACCATCGAGCAGGCGCTCATGCTCGGGTATTCCGGCAACCGCGCCGGCCAGCTCATGACGCCGCTCAACCAATACAACCTCGTCGTCGAGCTGCAGAACGACATGCGCCGCCAGCCGCGCAGCCTCGAGCGCCTGTGGGTGCGAGGAAACTCCGGCCTCGTGCCGCTGCGCTCGGTCGCGAGTTGGAAGGCGACGACCGGGCCGGAAACGATCAACCACATCAACCAGATCACGTCGGTCACGATTTTCTTCAACCTGCGGCCCGGCTTCCCGGTGGGGACGGCGACGGACCGGCTCGACGCGCTCGCCGCCGCGACCCTGCCGCCCGGCATCAAGGGCCGCCTCGCGGGCGAGGCGCAGCAGTTCCAGCAGACCATTGCGGGAATGACGGTGTTCCTGATCATCGCCATCTTCGCGATGTATGTGATCCTCGGCATCCTCTACGAGAGTTACATCCACCCGATCACCGTGCTGAGCTCGCTGCCGACGGCGGGCGTGGGCGGGCTGCTGATGCTCTGGCTCTTCGGCATGAGCCTGTCGCTCTACGGCTTCATCGGCTTGTTCCTGCTGATCGGGATCGTGAAGAAAAATGGCATCATGGTCGTGGACTTCGCGATCCAGCGGCAGCGCGAGGGGCGGGGACTCGAGGAGGCCATCGTCGAGGCCTGCGAGGAGCGCCTGCGGCCGATCCTGATGACGACGTTCGCGGCGGTGTTCGGCGCGATCCCGATCGCCGTCGGGTTTGGCGCGGATGGCGCGAGCCGCCAGCCGCTGGGCCTCAGCATCGTGGGCGGACTGCTGGTGTCGCAGGTGCTCACGCTCTACGTCACGCCGGTCTTCTATTTCTACATGGAAAGATTCCAGGAGCGGGTGCTCGACCGGATGGCGTTTTTTCAACGCGGAGATGTGATGGCGAATTGAGCTGAGGACGGGTCAGGCGAGACCAGATCTCGGGATTTTTCCGTCGAGGTAGTTCGTTCCGGTCATCAAGGCGAGCGCGATGATCCAGCAGACGAAATAGTAGACGATCCAGGGCAAAGGCTGCCCTCCAAAATGGCGATAGACGAAAAGAATGCCGGCTCCGTGGATCAGGAAAAAACCGAACGAGGCTTGGCCCCACGTTCTGAAATCGGGGCGCCGGTCCAGCCGGCGCAAGGCCCAATGGATCGATCCGGCGACCGCGAGAATGGCCGCGGTCGCGCAGAGCCCGTTCCAAGTGAGACTGGAAATGTATTCTTCGGACGGATCGGCAAACCTCGGGCCGAAGCGGGCCAGCGCGGCTCCCAGGATGTAGATCAATACGGCGATCGTCGTTTCCCGCCTGGTGATTTGATTCGCCAGGGCCTGGCCGATGATCGCCCCCAGAACCAGCTCGGGAAGGCGAAAGACGGGGCTCCAGTTTCGGCAGATTTCCGAAGCTTGGGCCGGCCAAAGCACGAAAACGACGATCGAAAGCGAGGCGGAGAGGGCATAGGCGGCAGCCAGGCCAAGCGAAGGGCGAAGTTTGTCGATCGCGCGGTCGAGCCAGGGAAGAAGCAGGTAGGCCTGCACGATGAAGGGGATGAACCACATGGTTCGCGTGAGGTAACGGAATCCCAGATACTGGCTCAGCCCCGAGGTGCTGAGCAAAAAGTCGAGCAAGCTGAAGCGCTCACCGGTGGCGGAGGGATAAAAAAAACTCACTCCGAACAGCGCCACGTTGACGACCAAAAACAAAGGGAAGATGGAGCGCAGGCGCCGAAAAAAGAATTTCCAATAAGAGGGGGCGTCGTGTGGGCGGACGGAGGAAAAATAAAAATAGGAGAACGCGGAAAAGATGATGAAGCAGGACACCCCGTATTCGCCCCAGGCGGAAAATGCATAACCAGCGGAGATGCCGACGTGATAATAGAAGATGGCGGTGATCGCCAGGATGCGGCCGAGATCACAAAGGCTGGAAGCGGTTTCCCGGCTCGGACGCCCGCTCATGAGGAGAAGGCCGCGATGGGTTGATTTCGGCGGCTGGAATTCACCGGAAAAGAAAGGCCTGCCCGCCGGAACGGGTCCAGAACATAAGCAGCGGAAGCCGAGATCGAGCCGGCGACGCTGGATGGGTCCCGGCAGAGCTTCGATCCGCGCCAGCTTCGCTCCGTAAGACAGAAGGTGAAAGGAGCGGATTTGCGCGACGCGCCGGACGGAGGACAGCAGTTCGAGATAACGCCTGTAGCGTTCGGCAAACTGGACGGTTCGGCATAGCGCCCCCGCAGGCGGGCATCGCGGTAGGTCCGCGGATTGCGGGCGTTGAAAAGATGCGAGCGAATCCACCGGCGATCGAATTTCGTGAGCGCTTTGGGCTTTCGAAAAAAAACGAGGAAAAGAGCGAGCACGAGGCAGGTGTCCACGCCGGCTTGCAGCTCGAGATTGCGCGCGTAATCCTCGTCGCGCGTCGGCGCCCGGCCCTGGCGGAATTGGATCGCGGCCTGAAGCGCGTGATCGATCTCCTCCACGAAGGCGGCCGGCGGAGTCGGCGATCGCGGAAGCGAGCGCGTCGTGCTCGAGGACCTGGTCGTCAAGCATCGTGCGTGCCATGGATTTGCAATGGCGTTGACAACGGGCGGCGTGGGAGGAGGGTTCGGGGATGCCCGAGGAGGAGCCGACGAAGAACGATGACGAGAAGCCGCAATCTTTGCTGGAGAGCGAGAAGGCAAAGCAGCTGGAGGAGCCGGGGCTGGAGAGCAAGCTGCGGCAGGAACGGTCGCGGCCGGAAAAGATCGGGGACGCGATCGATCATGGGCGCCAGGATGAGAATCACCGGGCGGAGGGGTCAGCTTTTCGCCGGGCATGATAGAGCCGCCGTCGGCAGACGGTGGTGGGCTGGGCCCCGCTCTGACGAGCGCGGCTCCGCGTTGAGACGGCGCGGCTACGTGTCGAAGAGCTCGTGCTGGGCTTTTTTCGGCGCGTCGAGGCCGAGCTTGCGGTAGGCGCGAGTGAGGGCGACGCGGCCCTGCGGCGTGCGTTTCAGGTAGCCCTGCATGATGAGATAGGGCTCGTGGACTTCCTCCAGCGTGCCGGGTTCCTCGCCGGCGGCGACGGCGATCGCGTTCACGCCGGCCGGGCCGCCGTCGAACTTGAGGATGAGGCTTTCGATGATGCGCTTGTCCATTTCGTCGAAGCCGTCCTCGTCGACGTCGAGCATCGTGAGAGCGGCGGCGGCGATCGGCTGGTCGATGCGGCCGGCGGCGCGGACCTGGGCGTAGTCGCGGACCCAGCGCAGGTAGTTGTTCGCGATGCGCGGCGTGCCGCGGGACCGGCGCGCGATTTCGTGGGCGCCGGGGGCGTCGATCGCGATGCCGATGAGGCCGGCGCTACGCAGGACGATCTTCGTGAGCGCCTCGGCGTCGTAGTAGTCGAGGCGGCAGTTCATGCCGAAGCGCGAGCGGAGCGGAGCGCTGATCATGCCGCTGCGGGTCGTGGCGCCGATGAGCGTGAATTTCGCGAGATGAAGCTGGATGCTGCGGGCGCTGGGTCCCTGGTCGATGAGGATGTCGACCTTGAAGTCCTCCATCGCGGGGTAGAGATATTCTTCGATCGCGGGGCCGAGGCGGTGGATCTCGTCGACGAAAAGAATGTCGCCGCGCTGGAGGTTCGTAAGCAGGCCCGCGAGGTCGCCGGCCTTTTCGACCATCGGTCCGCTCGTGGTCTTCACCTCGGCGCCCACGGCGTTGCCGATGATGTAGGCGAGGGAGGTCTTGCCCAGACCCGGCGGCCCGCTGAGCAGGATGTGCTGGAGCACGTCGTCGCGCATCCGGGCGGCGTCGACCATGAGCTGGAGCCGCTCGACGGTTTTTTCCTGGCCGGAGAATTCCGCGAAGAGCGGCGGGCGCAGCGAGATGTCGAACGGCGTGTCGGGCGATTCGGCGGTGAGGTTGGGCTCGGGGTTCATGAGGACTTTCCCGCGGAGGCGCGGAGGCGCGGAGAGGAGGGTGAATTTCTAATGTTCTCCGCGGCTTCGCGCCTGCGCGGGAGATTGTTCCGCGAGCGCACCTTGGAATCTGGCGAGGCAAGCTTCGACCCCGGCTTCGTCGCGCAGGAGCGAAGTGCCCACGAGCACGGCGTCGAAGCGGTCGCGGGCGAGCGGGAGATTTTCCGGGCCGAGGCCGCTCTCGGCGACGTGGAGCGCGTCGGCGGGGAGCTTTTCCGCGAGATCGAAGGCGTCGAAGGCGAGGCTGAAATCGGTGGACGAGCGGCCGGCCGCGCCGACGAAGCCGGCCGTGGATTTGAACTTGCGGCTGTTGATGCCGACGACGCGGGCGTTGGCGGGAAGGAGCGCGATTTCCTCCTCGGCGTGGACCTCGAACAAGGCCGCCATGCCGAGCTCGCGGGCGAGGTCGTGAAAGCCGGCGAGGCGGGGCGCGTCGAGAACGTTGGCCATGAGCAGGATCGCGTCGGCGCCGAACGCGCGGGCTTCGCGGACCTGGTATTCGTCGATGAAGAAGTCCTTTCGCAGCACGGGCTTGGAGACTCGGGCGCGGATGGCGGCGAGGCGGGTGACGTCCATGCCGAAGTGATGGGCGTTCGTCAGGATCGAGAGGGCGCGGACGACGGGCGACTCCTCGTAGGCGCGAGGGGCGGCGGCGACGTTTTCCGCGCGCATCGGGCCGACGCTGGGCGAGCGCTCCTTGATTTCCGCGATGAGGCCGAAGCCGGCGGCGAGCGCGGCGGGGAAGTCGCGCGGCGGCGGCGCGTCGGCGAGGCGGGCGCGAATGTCCGCGGCAGGCCGGGTGGCTTTCGTCGAGGAAAGCTCGTGCGCGACGTCGGCGAGGATCTGGTCGAGGAAGGTCAAGGGCGGGAATTTAACCGCAGAGACGCGGAGACGCGGAGAAAAATCACGAGAAGATGTTCCGCAAGTGATGCCGGGGCGGGAAGGTGGAAGAGACCACGGATCACGCGGATGGCACGGATGGGGAATACAAGGGGACCGCGGAGGTCGCGGAGAGGGAGACATCCGGAAGTATTCCATCCGTGCTATCCGTGCCATCCGTGGTTTTTCTTCTCTGC
>CAXTSM010000009.1:0-99636 GCA_964247025.1 uncultured Chthoniobacterales bacterium | reverse complement strand
AATCGATGCCCGTGCCGCTCTCCAGGTGGAAGCTCTTGGCGACGTCCTCCTCGAGATGGATGCGGGTGAGCCGCACTTTCTTGTCCGGCGTGGCGATGGTTTTCTGGACGTCCTTCGGATACGCGAGGTCGTGCAGCGGCACGGCGCCGTTCAGGCAGAGCGGCAGGTCGTATTGCGAAATCTGATAATTCTTCGGCATGTCCGGATAGAAATAATTCTTCCGGTCGAACTTGCACCGCGGCGCGATGTCGCAGCCGAGCATCAGACCCGCGAGCGCGGTGAGGCGCAGCGCCTCCTCGTTCATCACCGGCAGCGCGCCGGGCATCCCCAGGCAGACCGGGCAGACGTTCGTGTTCGGCTCGGCGCCGTATTCGACCGCGCAGCCGCAGAACATCTTGCTGCGCGTCTTGAGCTGCACGTGGACCTCGAGGCCGATGGTGGCGATGTAATCTTGGGGCATGAGAAGATCAGGAAAGCAGGAACCCCTCGAATCTTCATCCGGGAAAATGCGATCCCGCCTCCTCACCGGCGCGGTTGCGGCGGCGGGGCGAGGGCGTAGTCGAGCGCCTTTTCGATGTCGATTTTTTGGAGCTTTGCGATCAACGCGGGATCGTTGGCCGCGTGCAGGAGGGTCTGGTTTTTCATCAACGCGCCGTAATTTTGCAACCGCGCGGCATCCGCGGCGTCCGGGTCGGCGGTGATCGCCAGGATCAGCGGATCGTTCATCACCGCGCGGATTTCCGGAAAATCCATGAGCCGCCGCGCGGCCTCGGGTTGCGCGGTCACGCGCCCGAGCTTGTCGAAGATGCGGTAATATTCCGCCGGCATCACGTCGATGGCCGCGAGCTTGCGGCCGGTGCTTCCCGCCTCCACGGACCGCTTCAATTTCACGAGCGCCGCCTCGGCCGCGTTGGGGGGCGGAAGCGGCGAATGCCGCGCCGTCGGCTCGAAGGCGCCTTGATAAAATCCCCCGAGGCCGCGCACGAAAAGCAGCACGCCCCAGATCACGGTGAGCCCGACGAACGCCCCGACGAGCCCGCCGCCGCCGCCATACACCAGCCGCAACGGCAGGGACTTCTGCTGGGCCGTGCGCTTGAAGAGCAGGGCGCCGAGGAATCGGACCACCGCGTAGATGGCGATCCCGATGCCCAGGCCGACGATCACGCCGAGGACGAGGCCCGGCAGCGGAAGGACCTTTCCGAGCAACGGCCCGAGCGAGCCGCCCACGGCCATCCCCGCCGCCCCGCCGGCGAACATCCCGCCGAGCGCGACCGCCGTGCGCACGATTCCCGCCCGCCAGCCGCTCCAGATGGACCAGCCCATCACCACGACGATCCCGACGAGGAACGCGTTTTGCCAGAACGGCGAAGCTTCGGGCATCATCGGTCGGGGTTCAGGGCAAAACGTTCTGCGCGCGCTGGCGCAACGCGGCATCGCACAGGACGAGCGCGGCCATCGCCTCGACCATCGGCACGGCGCGCGGCAGCACGCAGGCATCGTGGCGGCCCCTCGCCTTCAACTCCGCGGGCTCGCCGGCCGTCGTCACCGTCTGCTGCGCGCGGGAAATCGTGGCCGTCGGCTTGAACGCGACGCGAAAGACGATCGGCTCGCCGTTGCTGATTCCGCCCTGCACGCCACCGGAGCGATTCGTGGCCGTGCCCACCCGGCCCCCGCGCATCACGAAGGCGTCGTTGTGCTCCGAGCCGCGCCGCCGCGCGCCCGCGAAGCCGGAGCCGATTTCGAAGCCCTTCGTCGCCGGCAGGCTGAGCATCGCCTTGGCCAGATCCGCCTCGAGCTTGTCGAAAACCGGATCGCCCAGCCCCACGGGCACGCCGCGGACGACGCACTCGATCACCCCGCCGACGGAATCGCCTTCGCTCCGCACCTCCTTGATGCGCGCGATCATTTTCTCCGCGGCGGCCGCATCCGGGCAACGCACGACGTTCGCTTCCACTTCGGCCGGCGTGACCCTGACCGGATCGACGTCGGCTTCCAGATCGTGGATCGCCGTGACGTAGGCGACGATTTCCAGCCCCGGATAAAGCGTCCCCAAAATTTTCGCGGCGACCGCGCCGGCGGCGACGCGCCCGATCGTTTCCCGGGCCGAAGCCCGCCCGCCCCCGGCCACCGCGCGCACGCCATACTTCGCGTCGTAGGTAAAATCCGCGTGCGACGGGCGATACGTCGTCTCCATTTCCGCGTAGGCCTCGGAGCGCTGGTCTTCGTTCGGGATGAGGATCGAGATCGGCGTGCCGGTCGTAAGCCCGCCGGTGACTCCGCTCAGGATCCGGCACGTGTCGCTCTCCTTGCGCGGGGTCACGATGTCGCTCTGCCCGGGCCGCCGGCGATCCAGGGCCGGTTGAACGTCGCCCTCGCCCAGCGGCAGCCGGGACGGACATCCCTCGATCACCACGCCCACGCCGCCGCCATGGGATTCCCCCCAGGTCGCGATGCGAAAAACATGTCCGAGAAAACTACCCATGATCGTCCCCTGTGAATAAGGCCGCCGGGTTCAGCTTTCCATTTCAAAAGCATTCGGACCGCGCGAGACGCCCACCGCGATCGGAAATCAATTTCCGCCGGCCCGCTTTTCCCGCGCCTCTTTTTTCCACCGGCGGTTCCCGGGCGCATCGGGGAATCGGGAAGCGCGGGCCTACGCGGCGCGGCTGCGGGAGGGCTGACCATCGCGTTCAAGGATTTCTTCGAATTCGAAGAAGTAGCGCGCCGCGGCTTCCCTTTGCCGGAAATGTGGCTGGAGCGATCTTCAGCAAAAGCACGGAGGCCAAACCATAGAGCGCCTTGGAGCGTTCTCCCTCCAACCCTGGGTTCCGGCGTGGTTTTGAGATGCGAAAGAATTTTTTCGAAGAGTTCCCGGGCTTCGTCGAGTCGGTTCCCACCGCCGCGCTTCCGCGTCAGGGGTGGCGAACGCGTGAGCCAGATCGTCGATCGTGGCGGCCGCGACGGACTGGCGCGAGAATCGGCGGGCGACTCTGCGCTTGTCAGCCTCCGGGTGCGCCGATAGGCTCGCCGGCTCGCAATCCACGCGAGCCGTTTGGTGGCGGGGAAAAATTTCTCGTCCGAAACGGCCCCCGTGGTTTTCGAGCGCCTGGCGCCATGTTACCGAAAAATCCGATCCCGCGCTCGCTGATGAATCCCCTCGAGGAGCGCATCGGTTACAAGTTCCGGAACTCCCTCCTCCTCGCCGAGGCCCTCACGCACTCCAGCATCTCGCTCGAGCGGAAGAATTATCCCTTCGACAACCAGCGCCTCGAGTTCCTCGGCGACGCCGTCCTGCAGCTGGTCGTCACCGAACACCTCTACGGGCTCTTTCCCGACTTCAGCGAGGGGCGGCTCACGAAATTGCGCACCCGCGTGGTCTCGCGCACGGGCCTGAAGGGCCACGCCGCCGCCATCGGCCTCGGCGGGCATCTCATGATGGGCCGCGGCGAGGATGCCAGCGGCGGCCGCACGCGCGCCTCGACGCTGGCCGACGCCTTCGAGTCCCTGGTCGGCGCGATGTATCTGGACGGTGGCTACGACAGCGCGCGGGACTTCATCCTGCGCGAGGCCGCGCCGGACTTCGACCGCATGGCAAGCGAACCCGAGGAAATCAACCCCAAGGGCCGCCTCCAGGAAATCCTTCAGTCCATCGCGCCGAGCGCCCCGCTTTACGAAGTCGTCGCGCAGTCCGGCCCCGAACACCAAAAAAGCTTCGAATGTCGCGTCGTGTGGGAAACCATCGAGCTTGCCCGCGGCTCCGGCCGCAGCAAAAAGCAGGCGGAAGTCGAGGCCGCCGACCTGGCGCTGGCGGATCGCAAATGGGAGACCGCCGCCAAACCGACCGCCGCCAAACCGCGGCGTGCGGCCAAGAAATGACTCCCCTCCGCCCCCGCTTCGTTCCCGTCATTGAATTGCTCCGGGATCATGCCACGATCCCGAGCCTCCTTTCCGGTCCGCCCACCCTTTCATGATCTATCCCTTTTCGCTCCAGCTCGTGGGCCTCGTCGTCGGCCTTATTTTGATTGCGGCCCACGCTTACGCCCTCGCCGCCCCCGGCGCGGTGAAACCCCTTCTTCGTGCGTTCCCGCGATCCCGCGTCGCCGGCACGGTGCTGCTCGCCGGCGCCGCCTTGTGGTCGCTCTGGCTGGTCCAGACCATGGATCTCGGCGAGTTCTCCCGCCTGCGGGGCTACATGGTCATGGCGGTCCCGATCGGCGCGGTGCTGACCTGGAGCTTCGTCGAGGAATTCCTGGCCGTGCGCGCGCTTGGCATTCTGGCTCTCCTCGCGGCGGACGTCCTTCTCGACGCCGCCTACTTCCGGCCGGAGATCTCCCGTCTGCTGCTCGTCACCCTGGCTTACGCCTGGATCTTCGGCGGGCTGTTCCTCGTCGGCATGCCCTACATCCTGCGCGACCTCATCGCCTGGCTGGTGATCCGCCCCCCGCGCTATCGGGAAGCCGCGGTCGCCGGCATCATCTACGGCCTGGTGCTGGTCGGCTGCGCCGCCGCGTGGTGGTAGATTCAAGCGCAACAAAAAGCGGCGGTCTCCGCCCGGGAGACCGCCGCTCGAAAAAAAACCAGGAAATCAGTAGCGCCGCTGACGGTCGCCCCGATCGCCTCCGCGATCTCCACGGTCGAAATTGCGGCCCCCGCGATCGCCCCGGTCTCCGCCACCGCCACCGCCACCGCCGAAGGATTTCTTCTGCGGCGGTCGGTCTTCCCGCGGACGGGCTTCGCTCACGCGCAACGCTCGGCCCGAAAGATCCTGGCCGTTGAGCTGCTCGATGGCGGCTTGCGCCTCGGCATCGCTGCCCATGGTAATGAAGCCGAAACCGCGCGAACGATTGGTTTCCCGGTCCATCACGATCTGCACGGAAGACACGGTCCCGGCTTGTTGAAAGACTTCCTCCAGCTCGGCTTCGGAGGTTTGATACGACAGATTGGCGACGTAAAGGCGGTTGCCCATGGAAACGATGGATTGAGGTGCGTGATGTTTCGTGCCCGCTGCCAGGCTGTCTCGCGACGGGCCGGGGAATGGGAACGTCGGTAGCAATCGATAAAGCTTCCCCCGATTGCAAGCTAATCTTGCAAAGAAAATTCGCCCGCCGGCCGCCCCGGAAAACCTCGCGGAAATGCCGGCCCCCACCGGCGACTTCGGGGGATTGTTTCGGCCCGGCAATCTGTCAGGATTGGCCTTTCATGCCCAGCGAACTTCTCCACCGGTGGCTGCTCGATCCTGTCGTCACCCACCTCAACCACGGGGCCTTCGGCGCCTGCCCGCGCGAAGTCGTCGAACGCCAGAGCGAGTGGCGGGAACGCATGGAGCGCGATCCTCTCGACTTCCTTTGGCGCAAGCTCGACGCGCCCCTCGACGCCTCCCGCGAAGAGGTCGCTCGGCTCGTCAACGCTCCGACGGAAACGCTCGCCTTCGTCTCGAACGCGACCAGCGCCGTAAATGCCGTCCTGCGATCGCTCGAACTCGCCCCGGGCGACGAGCTGCTCACAACGAATCACGATTACAACGCCTGCCACAACGTGCTCGCCGAGGTCGCCCGGCGCTCCGGCGCCCGGGTCGTCACCGCCCCGGTGCCGTTTCCGATCGATGATCCCGCGCAGATCGTCGCCGCCGTGCTGGCCGCCGCGACACCGCGCACCCGCCTCGCCCTGCTCGACCACGTCACCAGCCCCACGGCGATCATCTTCCCGCTCGAGGAACTCATCCGGGAACTCGCCGCGCGCGGCGTCGAGACCCTCGTGGACGGAGCCCACGCCCCCGGCATGCGACCGCTCGATCTCACCGCCCTCGGCGCCGGCTATTACACCGGCAACCTCCACAAATGGCTCTGCGCGCCCCGCGGCACCGCCTTTCTTCACGTGCGTGCGGACCTGCGGTCCGGCCTCCGACCGGCCGTCATCAGCCACGGCGCGAACACCCGTCGGCCGGGCCGCAGCGCCTTCCACGATGAATTCGACTGGCCCGGCACGATCGACCCGACCGGCTGGCTGTGCGCCGGCGACGCGATCCGCTGGTGCGCGAACTTGTTTCCGGGCGGGCTCGACGAACTCATGCGCCGCAACCACGACCTCGCCGTGGCCGCGCGCCGGCGCCTGTGCGAACGGCTCTCCGTCGAGCCGCCCTGCCCGGAGGCGATGCTCGGCTCGATGGCCACGCTGCCCCTCCCGGAGCGCTTTCAGGACGCCCCCGCCCCGCCCGACCGCTTCGATCCCGACCAGACGTGGCTCCTCGAGGAGCATGCCATCGAGGTGCCGTTTTTTCGCTGGAATGGACGGCGCTGGTTTCGCGTCTCGGCCCATGCCTACAACGCCATCGGCGACTACGAGCGCCTCGCCGCGGCCGTCGAAGGCCGATAGTCGTTTTACTTTCGTCGAACAACATTCGCTTTCACCCCCCGGGAATCGTGCGACGTTGCCGTCGATGGCTCCCGTTATTTTTTCCGTCCTCGACCTCTGCCCGATCAGCGAAGGCGGCACCGCGGCGACGGCCATTCGAAACGCGCTCGACCTCGCCCGGCGGGCGGAGCAGCTCGGCTTTCACCGCTATTGGGTCGCCGAGCACCATAATATTTCCGGCGTGGCGAGCGCCGCGACCTCCGTCGTGATCGGATTCCTCGCCAACGGCACCTCGCGCATCCGGGTCGGATCGGGCGGGATCATGCTGCCGAATCATGCGCCTCTCGTCATCGCGGAACAATTCGGAACCCTGGAATCGCTGTATCCCGGACGCATCGATCTGGGGCTGGGCCGCGCGCCCGGCGGCGATCACGCGACCGCCCGCGCGCTGCGCCGCCATCTCGGATCGAGCGGCGACACGTTTCCGCAGGACGTCCGCGAGTTGCAAGGATACCTCGGCCCGACCCGTCCGGAACAAACGGTTCGCGCCCTTCCGGGCCAGGGGTCGAACGTTCCCCTCTACCTGCTCGGCTCCAGCACCTTCGGCGCCCGGCTGGCGGCCGAGCTCGGGCTGCCCTTTGCCTTTGCCGCGCATTTCGCCCCCGATTCCCTCGCGGACGCATTGGAGACCTATCGAAGCCATTTCCGGCCCTCGCCGGCTCGAGCCAGGCCGCACGTCATGCTCGGCGTCAACATCGTCGCAGCCGATTCGGACGACGCCGCCGACCGGCTCTTCACCACGCTTCAGCAATCGTTCCTGAATCTGGTCCGCGGTCGGCCGCGGCAAATGCCCCCGCCGGTCGATTCCATGAACGGACGGTGGAGCGAAAGGGAGGAACTCCACGTGCATCGCATGACCCGCTGCTCGGCCGTGGGCGGTCCCGCCAAACTTAAGGCAGAGATCGAAAGCCTCCTGGCCACGACGAGCGCCGACGAAATCGTGGCCACCGCCCCGATCTTCGATCACGCCGCCCGCCGCCGCTCGCTCGAACTCGCCGCCGCCGCGTTCGACGAGATCAATCGATCTCGCATCCCGCCGACGCGGGCGGCCTCGGAGAAGTAGCGCCGCGGGAACCTTGCGGGTGCGGCTTCGTCGGCCCTGGTCGCCCAGATTTGTCCCGGACGCATTGGATGACCCGGCGACCTCGGCGCCGTCGCGGCCTTCCTCGCTTCGGGCGAGGCCGGCTGGCTGATCGCCGGGAGCGGCGGTCTTTGATGTCGTCGGCGGGACGTTTGCTCCGAACGCGGTTCGCGGGGCCATTCGCCGCGAGCCTCGTCGGGCGGAACGAACAGCGCCGACGACCCGGAACGCCGGAGACGAGCCCCCGCAAAAAGGGTGGAGGCGAGGGGACTCGAACCCCTGTCCTGAACGCGCTCTGCGCGACCTTCTACATGCTTAGGCGGTTCTCAAGTTCGGAAGAATGCTGTGAACCGTCACACCACATTCCACCTAGCGGCCACGTTTTTCGAATTCACCGGGAGTAGCGGTCGCCCCACCCCCCGGCCAGCCTGCTGCATTCGCATTCACCCCCAGCAGGCGTCAGGGCAAACACGTCACGGCAACTTAGGCCGCGAGAGCGAGATCTTCGTAATCTGCGTTTATTTTGTTTGAACCGATTTTTTACGAGGCCAACGATTCATCCTCGGCATGCGGGCCTGGCATTGAACGATCAGTCGAAACCAATACGCCCCCAGTTGTTTCCCAACGCGCGAACTCATCGGCGATTCCCCGCGCCGGCGCAACCATTTTATTTGATCAAATCCAACGTGAACGGCGGCCGATACGCCTCGCCGTTGCTCTGCTTGATGGCGCCAAGAATCGTGAACACCAGCCAGCCGATGCCCACCGCCAGACCGACGGGGATCATCAGCCAGTTGAGCGCGACGAACGACAGGACGAGCGAGGCCACCGTCACCGCGAGGGAATAGATCGCGTAGGAAATCTGAAAATTCAGCACGCGCTTTCCGATCAGGTCGAGCGTCGCGCTCTCCGGGCGCTTGATGAGCCAGATGATGAGCGGCCCGAGCACCGCCACGCCCGGCGTGCAGCAAAAGAAAATGGCGAGGAGCGGGGTCAGGTGCAGGGCCAGCGCCCAGTTTCCCTCCGTCATCCCGGCCGGCGGAGGAACGGAACCCGGCGCCGGGATCACGGTCGCCGGAGCGACGGGTGGCTCCGGGACGAGCGGTGGCGGCGGGACGAGCGGCGGCGGCGGGACGAGCGGTGGCTCCGGGACGAGCGGTGGCTCCGGAACGAGCGGCGGCGGCGGGACCGGCGGCGGCACGGAAACCGGCGGCGGCGGCGGCGGCAAGGGTGACTCGGGCGCGGGTTCGGGCGGCAGCGGATCGCTCATGGTTTTGTTCGGTAGCAGATTGCCTTTCGCGCGGCCAGCAGGAAACGCCTACTTCGCCTCGCCGGCCTGAAATTGCGACCGCCAGAAATCCAGCCGCTCCTTGATCCGCTTTTCCAGGCCGTGCTCGCTGGGTTCGTAATAACGCCGGCCCTCCGGCAAATACGCCTGCGGCACGAATCCGCCCTCGTAGTCGTGGCTGTATTTGTAGCCGACGCCATGACCGAGCCGTTCCGAGGCCTTGTAATGCGCGTCGCGCAGGTGCGCGGGCACGGCCAGCGTCCGGCCCTCGCGGACGTCCCGACCGGCCGCGCCGATCGCCAGGGTGGCGCGGTTGCTCTTCGGCGCCGTGGCGAGGTAGATCACGGCGTGCGCGAGATTGAGCTGCGCCTCGGGCAGGCCGACGAGCTCGACGGCGGTCGCCGCCGCGCTGGCTACGACCAGGGCGTTGGAATCCGCCAGACCGACGTCCTCGCTCGCGCAGATCACCACGCGGCGGGCGATGAACCGCGGGTCCTCCCCCGCGTAAATCATCTTCGCGAGCCAATAAACCGCCGCATCCGGGTCGCTGCCCCGCATGCTCTTGATGAAGGCGCTGATCGTGTCGTAATGCGCGTCGCCGTCGCCGTCATACACCACGGCCTTGCGCTGGATGCTTTCCTCCGCGACCGCGAGCGTGATGGTGATCGTGCCGGTGGCGTCCGCCGGCGTGGTGAGCGCGGCAAGCTCGAGGGCGTTGAGGCATTTGCGCGCGTCGCCGTCGCTGATCGTCGCGAGATGCGCCGCGGCGGCCGGATCCAGCTCGACGCCGCGGCCGCCGAGTCCACGTTCCCGGTCGTGCAGCGCCCGGTCGATCAGGGTCAGCAGGTCGGCTTCCGTGAGCGGCTCGAGCTGAAAAACCTGGGACCTCGAGACGAGAGGGGAGTTCACGTAAAAGAACGGATTGTGCGTCGTCGCCCCGATCAATCGCACGCGCCCGCTCTCGACGTCGGGCAGCAGCACGTCCTGCTGCGCCTTGTTGAAGCGATGGATCTCGTCGATGAACAGCAGCGTCGAAGCCCCGCCCCGCTCGACGCGCGCCGCGGCGGAAGCCATCACGCGGCGCAGGTCGGCCACGCTGCTTTCCACCGCGTTCAGCCGCTCGAACCGCGAGCGCGTGGTCGACGCGATGACCTGGGCCAGGCTCGTCTTGCCCGTCCCGGGAGGGCCGAAGAACAAGAGCGACGACACGCGGTCCGCCTCGATGGCGCGCCGCAGCAGCTTCCCCTCGCCGATCACGTGCCGCTGCCCGACGACCTCGTCGAGGATGCGTGGGCGCATGCGCGCGGCCAGCGGAGCCGACGCGGGCGACGCGGGGGCGACACCGTCCTCGTCCGAGCCGAACAGATCCTCCATGCCGCGACTATGACAGCCCGCTAAGGGCTCGCAAGGCGCCGCGGGGCGTGCGATGTTTTTTGCATGAAGGTTCTCCTTGCCGCCGTCGATTTCAGCGATGCCTCCCGCCTCATCGTGGCCCGCGCGGCGGAGTTCGCGCGCGCGTTCGCCGCGCGTCTCGTCCTGCTCCATGTCGTGGAGCCGATCGCCAGCTACGCGCCCGTGGGGGCCGCGATGGACGTCATCGAGACCGCGCCGCCGCCGATCATGGAGGAGGACCTCGCCGCCCAGCGGGGACACCTCGAGCGCCTGGCGGCGGGAATGGAAAACGTGGAAACCGTGGCCCTCATCGGATTGGCCGCGGACGAGATCGTGGCCCAGGCGGAGCAACGTGGCGCCGGACTCATCATGCTCGGTTCGCATGGCCATGGCGCGCTGTATCATCTCTTCGCCGGCAGCGTGGTGACCGGCGTGCTCAAGCGCGCCAAGGTCCCCGTGCTCGTCGTTCCGGTGGGCTCGGCGGCGAAGCCGTAATTTCTCCCCGGGGGAGCACGCGCTTCCCGCGGGCGGTCCCCTTAGATCCCGGCGATCCCGCGGTAGAGCGCGCCGAGTTGCGCCCCGATCGCCTCGCGGGAAAATTTTCCCCGCGCCGCCGCCGCGCCGGCTTCCGCGATCCGCGCATATTCCGCGGGATCGCCGATCAAGCGGCGCACCGCCGCGGCGACGGCGGCCGCGTCACCCTCGTCGCAAAGCAGCCCGCTCACGCCGTCTTCGACCGCCTCGGGGATTCCTCCGTGCTTCGTCGCCACCACCGGCAGACCCGTCGCCATCGCCTCGAGCAGGCCGTTCGGAACGCCTTCCACGTCGCCCCGCACCGTTTCGCTGGGATGCAGAAAGACATGGGCGGCCGCAAACCGCTCTCGCAACGCGGACTGGCTCAGAAAGCCGAGAAACGTCACGCGATCCGCCATCCCGAGCCGGGCCGCCTCGGCCCGCAGCTCGTCTTCCAGCGGACCGGTTCCCGCGATCTCGAGCGTCATGCGCGGGAAATCCCCCGCCAGCGCCGCGAAGGCCGCGAGGCTCGTTCCGAGGCCCTTCTTGGGCACCAGCCGGCAGGCCTGCAGCAGCCGGAACGAACCATCGGCCGGCAACGTGCGCCCCCGGAAATCCAGCTCGGGAAGCGCCGTCCGCACGACCGTGAGCTTTTCCGCCGGGCAGCCCAGCCGCCGCACGGACTCCGCCAGCGCCTCGCTGCGGCAGGCGACGCGCGCCGCCCGGGCGAAGATCCGTTCCCGCGCCTGCGCGTAAGCCGCCGTCGCGACGGCGCCCGTGACGTCCGCGCCGTGAAACGAAACGACGACCGGAATCCCGACGCCTTCCAGCAGCGGGAGCAGATGCACCGCGACATTGCCAAAAAAAACGTGAAGCACCGCGGCGTCTCCATCCCGCAGCACGCGCCGCATTCGCCCCGCTTCCGCGCGGCTGATCTGCCACGGCGAGGAGGTGACGTTTTTCTCCACCGCCCGCGCGGCGAACCGACACGGCGACCGCGGCACCAGCGCCAGTGTCTCGACCGGAAACGTGGCGAGATTCTCGATCTTCTGCGTGATCACGAGCGGCCGCCAGCCATCGGCCGCGAGGATCTGCCGATGGATGTGATGCATCTCCGGCTTCAGGTAGGTCGCGCAGAAAAACGCGACGACCGGCGGCCTACCACTCAACGGCGAAAAGAATGAAACCCTTGGGCTTTCCGGGATCCTTCTCGCTGTAGGAGACCGTCTTTTCGCCGTCGCCGTAGGATTTCGGGGCCGCGGGATTCACGAGCTGCCACGGTTTTTTTTCGTCGAAGATCTCCTTTACGATTCCCTCGACCGAGGGCCGCACCTCCGGCGCGCGCACGACGGGCACATCCTGATGAACCTGCGAGACCGAGAAGTCCTGGGCCGACGCGGTGGCGGCGACCATTCCCAACGTGACGACAACCAGCGCCTTCATGCGAGGAAAGTAAGCTCTCCGGCCCGCGCTTGCCAGCCCTCATCCTCTCCTTTATCAACTATCACCCCTCACCTATTTCTCACCAATGGCACTCGCAAACGATCTCCGCAAAGGCATGGCCATCCGTTACAACGGAAACCCCGCCGTCGTCCTCGAAGTTCAACACCGCACCCCCGGCAACCTGCGCGCGTTCGTGCAGGTCATCGTCCGCTACATCGGCACCGGCAAATCCGCGGACGTGCGGTTTTCCTCCACCGAAAAGGTCGATCTGGTCGAGACGAACCATCAGGAACTGGAGTTCAGCTACTCCGATCCGCAGGGCTTTCACTTCATGGACCCCGAGACCTACGAGACGATCACGCTGAACGCCGACCTGCTCGCCGACGCGAAGGATTATCTCGTCGAGAACCTCAAGGTCTCCGTGCTCAGCATCGAGGGCCGCCCCGCGTCGGTGGAGCTTCCCGCCACCGTGGAGCTCACCGTCACCGAGTCCGCCGACGGCGTGAAGGGCGACTCCGCGAACAACGTCCAGAAGCCCGCCAAGCTCGAGACCGGCAAGGTCATCAACGTCCCGCTCTTCATCAAGGAGGGCGAGAAGGTCCGCATCGACACGCGCACCGGCGCCTACATGGGCCGGGCCTAGGGCTTCGCCCGCCGGCGGTTGAACACCTGGCGCTCGATCAATCGAGTCGCGCCGCCGCTGCTCGTCGCCAGGAATTGAACCCGCGTCAGGCCTGGGCGAAGGTGGATCCCCACCGACCACCTTTCAAGACCGCGCGCGGGGTGGAAGGCGCTGGTCGCGCCGTTGTGAACCGTCCGATAACGCACGCTCCTCAGCTCGTATCCCTGGGCTTTGACGGACGCCGAGCCATGGAAAAAAATGTCCGGCGCCCGGACGATGGAGTTCCGCCGCCCGCTCACCCGCAGCGTCGGCGGCTCGCCAACTCCCGCCGTGTAAGCGAGATTGCCGACGTAGGCCCAGAGGAAGCTGTTCGAGCGCGGCGAGACGAAGGGCGGCTGGAACAGGCCGAAGGCATTCACGGCGAAGCTGGATCCCGCCGCGTCCTCGGGCAGCTCCAATCCGGAGACGAGCCCGCCGACCTGCACCCGGAGCGAGCCCGTGCCGTTTCTTCCGCCCGCCGGGTCCCAGGCGTAGCTCCAATCCATGATCCCGGCTCCCACCGGCACGTTGATCGGCCGGCCGCGGTAGGCGTCGCCGTTCGAGAACTCCACGATCGCCGCCGCGGTCAGAAAATCTTCGCCCGTGCCGGTCAGCGCGATTCCCACGGTGTCGATGTAGGCGCCGACCGGCGCGCCGAAATGGCCGATGTAGGCGGAGGTCACATACGGCGGCTGGGCGCTCACGCGCTTCAAGGTGAGACGTCCCTGCGCCGAGATCGGCCGGATGTTCGGCAGCGCGCCGCCGAGGAAAACGTCGGCGTAGAAATTGAAATGCGCGTGCGGGAGGAACAAACCACCCGCCGCTCCGCGCCCTCCGGTGACGCCTCCCGGCTGGTAGCCGAAGTATTGCCGCGGGTTCGACTGGCGCCAGTTCATTGGAAACACCGCGAAATCCTGCGTCCGCTGGTAGGTGCCGGCGTCCGCGCCGGCGTTCGCGAGGGTTAGGCCGAGAAGAAGCAAAATGGCGCGGATAGTCATGAGACGCGCGGAACCTAGCACCCAATGCCGCACGTGAAAAGGGGGAGCGGCGACGTTTTCCCGCCGTTATCTGACCGCCGGCGACACTTCCGCATCGCCCCGCCGCGGCCCGGTTGGTAAACGCAACCGTGCCCAACTCCCGGCGGCCATCCCGAAAGAAGACCAGGCTGCGCGCCACCCTCTCGCCGGCGCTGCCCGCCACGGTCCCCACGCGCTGGGTGAAATTCCTGGTCGGCCTGTTTCTGCTGCCTCCGGCCTGGGTGCTGACGGAGACGTTCTTTTCGATCTTCGCCCGCGCCACGCTGAACGAGTCGTTCTGGGCCACGGAGGAATTCTGGTTCTTCGGTCTTGGCGTCGCCTTGTGGCTGGTCGCGTTCCTCTCGCTGCCGCGTCCCCTGTGGATCTACGTCTTCGGGCATGAGCTCACCCACGCCATCTGGGTCCTCCTGTACGGCGGCAAGGTGAGCGCGTTCCGCATCACGCCGCAGGGCGGCCACATCCTCTCCGACCGCATCAACACCGCGATCGCGCTCGCCCCCTATTTCTTTCCGATCTACAGCCTGCTCGTCATCGTCGCGTATGGACTCGCCGGCCTGCTGTGCGACATGACGCCATTTCGGCCCATGCTCTACATGCTCGTCGGCGCGACGTGGGCGTTCCACATCACCTTCACGGTCTGGATGATCCCGCGCGGGCAGAGCGACCTCACCTATGGCGGCACCTTTTATTCGCTCGTCATCATTTACCTGCTCAATCTCGCGGTGCTCTCCGTCTTCCTGATCGTGGCCTCGCGCGGCGTGACGATGGCCGGCTTCGGCCGCGAGTTCCTGTTGAACGCCGCGGAGCTCACGGGCCGCGCCACCGCCCTGCTTCGCGCGACGCGGCCTTGAGCGCGCTCCTCGATTTCCTCGCGCGCCTGCAGGCGGAATGCGGCGGCGTCATCCCCGTCGAGCGCTACATGCAGGAGGCGCTCTATCATCCGGAGCACGGCTACTACGCGCGGAACATCCGGACCGTGGGTCGGCGCGGCGACTTCTCGACCTCGGCCAGCCTCGGCGAGGCCCTCGGCGCCGCCCTCGCCCGGTGGTTGTGGATCAATCGAATTCCCGCGGAGGCAGCGGAGCGCGGGAAAAAGAGAAAAGGGGAAAGGGACCGGATCTTCGATGCGCCGGGTCACCTCGCTTCGCGTCCCGCGCCTCCGTTTCCGTCGCCCGTCGCGGCTTTTCCGCCCTCCTCTTCATCCTTTTTCCCTTTTTCCCTTTTCCCGCGTTTGGAACTCTCCCCCCGATGGCACGTCATCGAAGCGGGCGCCGGCACCGGCGAGCTCGCGCGCACCATTCTCCGCCGGCTTGGCGCCTGGCGTCGGCGCGGCCTCGTTTATCATATCGTCGAGACGTCGACCGTGCTCCGCGAGGAACAGCGACGGAGCCTCCCGCAATTCCGCGTGCGGTGGCACGAGTCCATGTCCGCCGCCCTTTGCGCCTGCGAAGGCCGCGCGGTCATCTTTTCCAACGAACTCGTCGACGCCTTTCCCTGCCGCGTCTTCGAGCGCCGGGACGACGGCTGGATCGAAGTCGGGCTCCGCATCGAGAACGGCCGGCCCCGCGAACACGCCGTCGATCGGTCGCCCCCGCCGAGCAGCGCCTTCGCCGGCGCCTTTGCGGACGGCCAGCGCGTCGAGGTTCACGCCGCCGCGGCCGAATGGCTCGCCGCCTGGGCGCCGAACATCCGCGAAGCGCGGTTGCTCACCATCGATTACGGCGACACCATGCCCGCGCTCTACCACCGCCGCGCGCGCGGGACCCTTCGCGCCTACTTTCACCAACAACGCTACGAAGGCGCGGAAATTTACCATCGCTTCGGCCGGCAGGACATCACCTGCGACGTCAACTTCACCGACCTCCGTGCCTGGACCGAGCACTGCGGCTGGCGGACCACGTCGCTGACCACCCAGGCGGCGTTCCTTGCCGCCCATGGAGCCGTCCGTTCGGGATTGCACGACGCCCAGCTTGCCGACCACAGCGGGGCCGGCGGCGCGTTCAAGGTGCTGATCCAGGAGAAAGGCGGGCCCGCGCCAGCGCCGCCGCCATCCGGTCCACCTGCGCTTCCGAATGCGCCGCGCTCAGCGTGACGCGCAGCCGCGCCTGGCCCCGGGCCACGGTCGGATAACGCACCGCCGGCGCCAGCAATCCCTCGGCGGCGAGGCGCTCGGAAAGAGCGACCGCCCCGGCCTCGTCGCCGACCATCTGCGGAACGATCGCGCTGTCGGCATCGGCCGCAAACCGCCGCACGTTCGTCCAAAGCCGTTCGCGCCGGGGCTCCGCCTCGCCGCCCTCGAGCAGGCGCACCGCCTCGGCCGCCGCCGCCGCCGCCGCCGGAACCGGCGCCGTGGAAAAAATGAAACTCCGCGCGCGATGGACGAGGAGATCGATGAGCCGCGCGCTTCCGCCGATCACGCCGCCCGAGGCGCCGAGCGCCTTGCCGAGCGTGCCCATGTGGACCTCCACCCGATCGGCGACCTCGAGTTCCGCCGCGAGACCGCGGCCATTCGGCCCGCGCACGCCCATTCCGTGGGCCTCGTCGAGCAGGAGCCACGCGCCGAAGCGCTCCTTGAGCTCGACGATCTCCCGCAGTGGCGCGAGGTCGCCATCCATGCTGAACACACTCTCCGTCACGACGAGCACGTTCGACTTGGCGTATTTTTCCCGGGCCCACGCGAGCAGGCGCTCCAGTTTCTCGAGGTGATTGTGGGGGAAGACGCGGATCGTCGCGCCGCTCAATCGCGCCGCGTCCACGAGGCAGGCGTGACTGAGCTTGTCCAGGATCACGACGTCGTCGGGTCCGACGAGCGCGGGAATCGTTCCCAGCGCCGCGGCGTGGCCGGTCGCGAAAGTCAGGGCGGCCTCGGTGCGCTTGAAACGCGCGAGCGCCGCCTCGAGTTCGACGTGCGGCGATTGCGATCCCGAGATCAGGCGGGATGAACCCGCCCCGGCGCCGAATTTCTCGATCGCGGCGGTGGCGGCCCCGCGCAGGCGGGGGTCATCCGCGAGGCCGAGATAATCGTTCGAGGAAAAATTCACGGCCTCGCGTCCGTCCACGATCACGATGGCGCCCGGCGGTGACCCGATGCGGCGAAGGCGGCGGCGCAGGCTTTGCGCCTCGATCGCATCCAGCTGTTCGCCGAGCCACTGGCCGAGGTTCATGGCCGCGAAGGACCGCAAGGAACCCGCGGGATCCTTCGGCGCTCTTTGCGTCCTCTCGCGGCCATCCTCACTCCTCCAGCATCGCGGCCATCTCGCGCGTCGCCTGCTCGATGCCGACGAACGCAGCGCGCGAAACGATCGCGTGGCCGATGTTCAACTCCACGAGATGCGGGATGCGCAGGATCTTCGTGACGTTTTCGTAGTTGATGCCATGACCCGCGTTCACGCGCAAATTCGCGGAGTCGGCCAGCTCGGCCGCGGCGATGAGGCGGAACAACTCGTCATCCTGCGCGCCGCCGGCGGCGTTGGCGAAGGCCCCGGTGTGCAGCTCGACAAACTCCGCGCCGAGGCGGGCGGCGGCCTCGATCTGGGCGGCTTCCGGGTCGATGAAGAGGCTGACCCGCGTGCCGATGCCCTGAAGCGCAGTCACGGTCTCGCGAAGGGCGGCGAATTGCGAAACGCAGTCGAGCCCGCCCTCGGTGGTGACTTCCGCGCGATTTTCCGGCACGAGGCATGCCTCTTCGGCCTTGGTCGCGAGCGCGACGGCCACGATCTCCGGCGTGTTGCCCATCTCGAAGTTCAGCTTGGTCGTGATCGACTCGCGCAGGCGGCGAATATCCGCGTCCTGGACGTGACGTCGGTCGGCCCGCAGATGCGCGGTGATGCCCGCCGCCCCGCCGCGCTCGGCCGCGAGAGCCGCCGCGATCGGGTCGGGCTCGGCGTTGGGGGAGTCCGGCAGGCCGCGATACCGCGCCTGCCGGATGGTTGCGACATGGTCGATATTGACGCCGAGCTGAATCATGACCGGACGAGTATCCGGGCTGCCGGCCCTTTGCTCCAGTCCCTTTCGAGGGGAAGGCGACCAAGGCCCCGGCGGGACAAACCTTGTCGCCATGGCGCTCCGTCGCCGTGCGGGCAAAGGCGACCAGCGCTCCGCGCCCGGGCACGCCCCGACGGAAGCGGGGCGGCGACGACGTGAGGTTCCTGGCCGGGCCCTCTCCAGGCTGAGTCAGTGCCGGAAGTGGCGGATGCCGGTGAAGACCATGGCGATCCCATGTTCGTCCGCGGCCCGGATGACCTCCTCGTCGCGCACGCTGCCGCCCGGCTGGATCGCGGCGGTGGCGCCCGCTTCGCCCGCGGCGACGAGTCCGTCGGGGAACGGGAAAAAGGCGTCGCTGCACACGGCGCTGCCCTTCAGCGAGAGGCCGGCCTCCTTCGCCTTCCAGACCGCGATGCGGGAGGAATCGACGCGCGACATCTGCCCGGCGCCGATGCCGAGCGTGCGGTCGGGGCCGGCGTAGACGATGGCGTTCGACTTCACGTGCTTGACGATCTTCCAGCCGAATTCCATCGCCGCGATCTCGGATTTCGTCGGCGGGCGCGAGGAGACGACCTTGTGCTCGAGCTCCTCGATGTCGGCGCTGTCGCTGTCCTGCACGAGCATGCCGCCCAGCACGGCGCGCGCGTCGCGGGTGTCGGTCTCCGGCGTTCGCAACAAACGCATGAGACGAAGATTTTTTTTCTTTTGCAGGACGGTGCGCGCATCGGCCTCGAAGTCGGGCGCGATGATGACTTCGCTGAAGATTTCGCTGATGGCGCGGGCCAGGGCGGCGGTGACGGGGCGGTTCGTGATGATGATGCCGCCGAAGGGAGCCTGCTTGTCGGTCGCGAAGGCGCGGTCCCACGCGGCCTTCAGATCCGCGTCGGTGGCGACGCCGCAGGGATTCGTGTGCTTGAGGATCGCCACCGTGGGCTTGGCGAATTCCGCGATGAGGTTCGTCGCCGCGGTGATGTCGAGGATGTTGTTGTAGGAAAGTTCCTTCCCCTGGAGCTTCTCGAAATAGTCGCCGAAGGAGCCGTAGAGCTCGGCCTTCTGATGCGGGTTCTCGCCGTAGCGCAGGCGCTGCTCGAGCGGGAGGGAGACGGAAAAAACGCCGTCGGCCTGGCGCTCGCGGCCGAGGTAGTTCGCGATGGCCTGGTCGTAGGCGGAAGTCGTCGCGAAGGCCTTGATCGCAAGCTGCTCGCGGAGCTTCGGCGTCGTGGCGCCGGCCTCCTCGCGCATCTCGGCGAGCACCTCGGCGTAATCGGCGGGGTCGGTGACGACGGTGACGGACTGGTGGTTTTTCGACGCGCTCCGGATCATCGACGGGCCGCCGATGTCGATGTTCTCGATGGCCTCGGCGAGGGTGACGCCCGCCTTCGCGACGGTGGCTTCGAAGGGATAGAGATTCACGACGACGAGGTCGATCGGCTCGATGGCGTGCTCCTTCGCGGTGGCGGCGTGCCCGGCGTTCTCGCGAAGGTAGAGCAGGCCGCCGTGCACCTTCGGATGCAGCGTCTTCACGCGGCCGTCGAGTATCTCGGGCGAGCCGGTGTAGTCGGAGATTTCCACGACGGGCAGGCCGGCTTTTTGCAGGGCCTTGGCGGTGCCCCCGGTGGAGATGATTTCCACGCCGAGGGCGACGAGGCCTTTCGCGAAGTCGAGCAGCCCGGTTTTATCGGAGACGGAGATGAGGGCGCGGTGGATTTTCATGGGCGGTTGGGGAAGCGGTCCGCAGGTTTCGCCGATCTACGCAGATTGAAGTTCCAGAAATCAATCCGTGAAAATCGGCGAGAATCGGCGGACCGGATTTTTCTCAAGCCGCGACGGCGGCTTCCTCGTGCTGGAACTGGATCTCGTAGAGGCGCCGGTAGAGGCCGCTTTTTTCGAGCAGTTCGCGGTGGGTGCCGACCTCGACGATGCGGCCGTGATCCATCACCACGATCTGGTCGGACTTCAGGATGGTCGAAAGGCGGTGGGCGATGGCGATGACGGTGCGGCCCTGCGCCAGGCGCTCGAGCGCGGCCTGGATGATGCGCTCGCTCTCGGAGTCGAGCGCGGAGGTGGCCTCGTCGAGGAGCAGGACGGGGGCGTTCTTCAGCAAGGCGCGGGCGATGGCGAGGCGCTGCTGCTGGCCGCCGGAAAGCAGGCTGCCCTTGTCGCCGACGACGGTGTCGTAGCCCTTCGGCTGCGCCATGATGAAGTCGTGGGCGTAGGCGAGCTTCGCGGCGGCTTCGACCTCGGCCCGGGTGGCCTCGAGGCGGCCGTAGCGGATGTTTTCGTAGATCGTGTCGTGAAAGAGGAAGCTTTCCTGGGTGACGATGCCGATCTGCTCGCGGAGGGACTGCTGCGTGATGTCGCGGATGTCGCGGCCGTCGAGCCGGATGGAGCCGATCTGCGGGTCGTAGAAGCGCAGCAGCAACGCGAGCATCGAGGTCTTGCCGGCGCCGCTCGCGCCGACGAGCGCGTATTGTTTGCCGTCCTCGATCCGGAGCGAGACGTCCTGCACGGCGATGGCGTCGGGGCCGTAGCCGAAGGTGACGCCGTCGAATTCGATGTCGCCCCGGGAGGTCGCGAGGGAGACGGCGCCCGGCGCGTCCTGGATCGTCGGCCGGGTGGCCATGATCTCGAAGATGTAGGTCGAAGACGCGAGGCACTTCTGCATTTGCAGGGGGATCTTGCTGATCGACTTCACGGGGTTGTAGAGCAGGAAGATGCCGGCGCAGAGCGCGAGGAACTGCATCACGGGGATGTTGAAATAGACGACGTAAATGAGCGCGAGAACGACGCCGACGGCCGAGACGGATTCGATGATCGGCTGCACGATGTCGATGCTCTTGCGGACGCGAAGGCCGTTGCGGCATTGTTGATCGCTGGATTTCTCGAACTGCTCGACCTGATACCCCTCGCGGGCGAAGGACTTGATGACGCGGATGCCCGAGAAGGTCTCCTGGAGGATGACGGCCATCGTGCCGGCCTCGTTCTCCTCGGCCTTGCCCGCCTGGCGGACCTTTCGCCCGAAGATCGCGATGGGCAGGATGCAGATGGGAAACAGCACGAGGGTCGTGAGGCTGAAGCGCCAGTCGATGACGGCGAGCGCGACCACGCCGGTGATCACGGCGATCGGGTCCTTCACCATGTCGCCGGCGATGGAGGTAAGCGCGTTCTGGGCCATGCGGGTGTCGTTGAGCACGCGGGAGATCAGTTTGCCGGACTTCGCGCGGTTGAAGAAATCGAGGGATTGCGTGTTGAGGTGGGCGAAGAGCTGGCTGCGGAGATCGTGGAGGACGCGGTAGCTGACCCACGCCATGAAATAGTTGTTCAGGTAGGAAAACACGCCCCGCGCGATGATCGCGGCCGGGATCAGCATGATGATCCAGATGAATTGCGCCACGCCGGGACCCGAGGCGGAATGGGCCGCGAGCGGGTTGAGGTTCGTCACGCCGCCGCCGGGGAAAGCCTTTTCGCCGACCAGTTTCACGACCAGGGGAAAGATGCCGTTGAGCAGGCCGGCGATCACGCCGAAGACGAGACCGAGGGTCAGCCGCGCGCGATAGGGCCGCAGGTATTGCGCGAGCGCGAGATAGGGTTTCCAGAGCCGGCGGACGAGTTCGGGAAAGGGGATTTTCTGCTTTTTGAGATCAGCCATTGGCTAGCCGGAAAGGGTAGACGACGCGCGGAGCGGGAGAAACAAAAACGTTCACGGCTGGACGGGCCGGACCAGCGCGAGATACCAGGCGACGAGCGCCGGACCGCCGGCCAGCCAGAGCGCGGCGCCGAGCGCGAGGTAGGGGCCGAAGGGAATCTTGCCGCCCCGGCGGCCGCGCGTGACGAGCATCGTGCCTCCGCCGATGATCGCGCCGCACACCGAGGAAACCGCGACGGTGAAGAGCACGGCCGGCCACCCGAGGAAGGCGCCGATGCAGGCGAGGAACTTGACGTCGCCGAAGCCCATTGCCTCCCGCGGGATGACGACGGCCCGCAGCACGCCGGTGAAGACGAGCACGTCCGCGAGCGGGGTTTCGGCTTTTCCCATCACGACGCGGTTGTGATGGACCCGGATTTTTTCGTCGCGAAAGGGGGCGCCGTTCAGCACGCCCTGCTCGCACTCGAGCACGAGCGCGTCCGACTCGCGGCTGAAGATTTCCGGCCACGGCCAGATTTCCCCGCCGATGACGAGCCGGGGATTCTCGGGGTCGGGCTCGAAGCGGAACGGCTCCGGCTGCGCGGGAACGACGCGCTTGCGGCCGAAAGCGAGCTTGCCGCCCTCGACGACGAGCCAGAGCAGGCCGGCGCCGAGAGCCGCCGCGCCGAGCGAGAGCAGGCCGGCCCGCCAATGCCCGGCGACGCCCATCAGCGAAGGAAGCGCCGCGCTCAGCGCGATCCCGGCGAGGGCGCCGCCGAGCGTGATTTCATCCGGAATGATGTAGTGCTCGAAGTCGATGAAGGTGGCGGCGATGAGCAGCGCGGCGAACAGCGCGTAGGCCGGCGCGAGGGGCAGGCCGAACTTCAGCCAGAGCGCGAGGAAGGCGGCGGCGGTCAGAATTTCCACGAGCAGGTAGCGCGGCGGGATCGGCCCGCCGCATTGCGCGCAGCGGCCGCGAAGCCAGAGCCAGCTCAGGATCGGCAGGTTGTGGCGCCACGGGATCGGGGCGTGGCAACGGGGGCAGAACGAGCGGCGCGGCTCGTTGAGGGAAAGGCCGCGCGGAAGGCGGTGGATGCAGGCGTTCAGGAACGAGCCGACGACCGCGCCGAGGACGAACGCGAAAATCGCGAGGACGCCGGGGTGTCCGTTCACTCCTTGGGGAGCCGCTCCTCGAGCCGCTCGCAGATCACGTGGAGCAGGAATTTCTGCGCCTCCTGGATGCGCGCGGTGTCCGGCCCTTCGACGATGATCTCGATCTCGGCGGCGCCTTTCGTGAAGCCTCCCTGGCGGCCGAGCAGCGCGATGGTGCGCACTTCGGCGCGGCGGGCCTCCTCGATCGCGTCGAGGAGGTTGCGGGATTTGCCGCTGGTGGAGATGACGAGGAGCACGTCGCCGCGTTGTCCGAAGGCCTTCACCTGGCGGGCGAAGGCTTCCTGGTAGGCGTAGTCGTTCGAGATGGCGGTGAGCAGGCCGGCGTCGGAATTCAGCGCGAGCGCGGGATAGGGGCGGCGGTCGCCCTTGAAGCGGCAGACGAACTCGGCGGAGATGTGGGCGGCGTCGGAGGCGCTGCCGCCGTTGCCGCAGATGAGGAGCTTGCGGCCGGCGAGGAAGGCCGTCTCGAGCGCGTCGGCGGCGGCGAGCAGCGCGGTCTCGTGGGCGGCGAGGGCGCGGAAGGTGTCGACGGCGTCCTTGAGCGAGCTTTTGAAGGGCGTCATTTTCGAACGAGGGCCAGGCGGGGGTCGATGACGAGCAACGCGTCGAGGTCGGGCCAGGCTTCTGCTCCCTCGGGCTGAAAAAGATTCAGGTATATTTTCACCGCGAGCGGCGGGTGCTTCGCGGCCACCGCTTCGAGGGCGGCGTCGACGATCTCGCGCGCGGGCTGGGCGGGGATCTCGTCGATGAGGCCGTCCTCGTGCGCGAAGCCGCAGGCGGAAAGGAAATCGCCGAGCAGCGGGCGCTGCGTGCCGAGCAGCCAGTTTTGCAGGACCTCGAGGGCGACGTCCTCGTTGGCGGGCTGGGCGAGCGCGGACTGCATCCATTCGTGCCGCTCGACGCGCGGCTTCCGCTCGAGGAAGACGGGACGCAGCCGGCGGCGGGAGGCCGTGACCTGCAGGCAGGCCTTGTAGGCCGGCTTGTTCGCGGCGAGCAGGGATTCGAAAAGTTCATGCACCTCGGCGGAGGTGAGGCCGGAAAAAATGGCGTTGGCGGTCACGGGAGCAAATGGATGGAGGCGCGCGGACGGCCGCGGGGACCGGGTGAAACGCGGCCATTCGTATCGACGAAGGCGCGGCGCGAGTCAAGGCGCGGGCCGTCGGCGGGAGGAGCCGCGGCATTTGACACGCCCTGGCAAAGCCGCTTTCATCGGCGCGCATGAGAGGCACCCTGGCCGCGATTCTGGCGTTTGTATTGCTCGCGGCGTGCGCCGCACCGGAGAAGCCGCCGATCTATCTGGAGAAGGCGAACGTGCTGCCGCTCCAGCTCAACGCCCGGTTCCAGTTCCGGAAGCAGGATACGTTTTTCAACGATCCGCGGCATTACGTCGCGACGCTGAGCGACTCGATGCAGTTCTATCGCCTGCGCCTGAACTACGGCGTGATCACGCCGCGCGATTACGACGACGTCACCGGGAATTTCTTCACCTTCTTCTGGTGGGCGCACGAGCGCGCGGACGTGACGATGCGGCTGGAATACCGCCAGGCGGCGCTCGGCGACTACGTGATGGCGCAGGAACGTTATTACCCGGACGCCGAAGGCTCTTATAAGTCCGACTTCCGCGTGACGGGCGACGAATATCTCGAGCATGGCCGCGTCACCGAATGGCGCGCGTTGCTCATCGTGGACGGCCGCATCGTGGCCTTCCGTCAATCGTTCATGTGGAAGTAGCGACCGTGGCGGCATTGACAGTCCCCGGTTGCCGGTCATAGTTAACGAAGCCTCGTGAGTCCAAAATCCACGATACTTGCCGGCCTCTACGACCACACCGTGTGGCTGAGGGTCAAAGGGCGCGGCTCCTTCCAGACCAGCGCGGGGATGAAAGAATACACCCGACGCATGGTCCAGCGCGGCCATCGGGAATTCGTCATCGACCTGGCTGACTGCGAGTTGATGGAC
Source organism: uncultured Chthoniobacterales bacterium (assembly GCA_964247025.1). Lineage (GTDB taxonomy): Bacteria > Verrucomicrobiota > Verrucomicrobiia > Chthoniobacterales > JAATET01 > JAATET01. Next base: position 75,069 of record CAXTSM010000009.1, on the reverse strand, counting down.
TCGACGTTCATGGGCACGCTCGCCGGCATCGCCCTGCGCCTGCGAGAGATCGGCAGCGGCAGCCTCACGGTGCTCAATCCGAACGTCCGCAACCGCACGCTGCTGGAGAACCTCGGTCTCGATCATCTTTTTTCCTTTCACCTGCCCGCGGGCGCGGACGTGGCTCCCAAACCGATCGTCCAGGAGGCCCTCGCCGCCCCGGCCCCGGATGCCGCCGTCCAGCACGAGACGATCCTGTCGGCCCACGAGGCCCTGGTCGAGGCGGATCCCGAGAACGAGGAACGCTTCAAGGACGTGCTCGATCTGCTCAAGCAGGAGACGCAGCCGAACGCGGTGGACACCTGATTCCATGCGCCTCGGGGGAACCACGGGAGGCCCGATTCGTCGGGATGCAAGCGGCGTCTCGCGCCGCGTGGCATGAATTGGGCCCTGCTTTTTTTCGTCCTTTTTGCCGGCTCCACCGCCGCGCTCATCGCGACCGCGATCTGGATGGGCGACCGCATGCGCCGCTCGGAGCGGGCCCGGCACGACATCGAGGTCGAGGAAGGCCGGGTCTTCGAATTTCTCCACAGCCTCGGTGAGGCTTTCGCCGAAGGCGTGCGGTCGGCCGATCTTCACCGCCTCATCGCGGAGAACGCCACGCGCATCCTCGACGCCCACGGCGGGGCGCTCTACCTCGTCGATCGCACCGACACCTCGATGGCGCCGGCGTTTCTGTCGAAGGGCTGCCCTCCCCTCGTCGACGTGCCCCGCCATGTGCTCGAGCAGGGCGTGAACACGCCCATCGCGGTCGACAGCTACGTGCGCCTCCATTCCGTCAAGCGCGGCGACGGCCTCGTGGGCGAAGCCTGGCAGCGCGGCGAGCCCGTGCTCGTGAGCGCGGGGCTCGAGGATTTGAACCTCCACCGCGACCGCTCGCTCCAGCTCGGCTCCGCGCTCGTCGGGCCGCTGGTCTACCGGCGCAAATGCCTCGGCGTGCTGGCCGCGACGGCCGCGCCGGGCGCCACGCCCTTCACCGAAGCGGACGTGAACGTCTTCCACACGATCTGCGAGCAATCCGCCTTCGCGCTCTACAACGAGGTCGTCTACCTCGAAGCCAACGAAAAAAAACGCCTCGACCACGACCTGGAAATCGCCCGCGAGATCCAAAGCATCCTTCTTCCCTCCGACCCGCCGCCGGTCCCCGGCTACGAGATCGCCGGCCTGAACGTTCCCGCCCGGCAGGTGAGCGGCGACTATTTCGACTACCTGGCGATCGACGGCAACCGCACCGGCGTCGCTGTCGCGGACGTGTCCGGCAAGGGCGTGCCGGCGTCGCTGATCATGGCCATGGCCCGCAGCGTCATCCGCAGCCAGGCGCCGGCGAAGATTTCCGCCGCCGAGGTCCTCAGCCGCGTGAACCGCCAGCTCTATCCCGACATCAAGGAGGACATGTTCATCAGCATGGTCTACCTCATTCTCGACGCCCACTCGAGCGTCGTCCGCATGGCGCGCGCCGGCCACGACCCGCCCTACGTCTACCGCGCCGCCACCGGCCGGATCGAAAGCATCAACCCCAAGGGCATGGCCCTGGGAATTGACAGCGGGGAAGTCTTCGATAGAATCTGCGCCGACTTCGAATTCACGCTCGAGCCGGGCGATTACGTCCTGCTCTACACCGACGGCGCCACCGAGGCGCTCGACGCCGAGGGCGATGAATTCGGGGCGGAACGGCTCGTGCGCAGCCTTCAAGCCAGCGCCACGGGCGATGCGGCCAGCGTCATCCGCCGCATCACCGACGACATCAAGACCTTCGTCGGCGCCTCTCCGCAATACGACGACATCACCTTGATCGCCATCCGCAAACTATGACCGAACCCGCCACTCCTCCGGCCGACAACGAAGACACCTCCGCTTCCGCCGAAGCCTCGGAAATCGCCTCCGCCGACGCGCCCGAGCTCGCCGCCCGGCGCGACGACTCCGAGAAATTCCGCGACCTCTACCTGCGCAGCCAGGCCGACCTCGACAACTACCGCAAACGCGCCGCCCGCGAGACCGAGGACGCCCGGAAATACGCGAACTCCGCCCTCCTCGAGCGGCTCCTGCCGATCCTCGATAACTTCGAGCTCGGCCTCGCCGCCGCCCGCCAGAGCGGCGGCGGCGAAAACATCCTCCAAGGCCTCGGCATGGTGCAGAAGCAGCTCCAGGATTTCCTCCGGGAAAGCGGCGTCGACGCGATCGACGCCGTCGGCACGCCGTTCGATCCGAATTTTCACGAGGCCATCGGCCAGGAGGCCAGCGCGGAGGTCGCCGACGGCATCGTGCTCCGCCAGCTTCGGCGCGGCTACAAGTTGCGCGACCGCCTGCTCCGGGCCGCGACCGTCCTCGTTTCCAAGGGGAACGAATGAAGACCAAGCGCGATTATTACGAGATTCTGGGCGTCGAGCGCGGCACCGCACCCGAGGACATCAAGAAGGCCTACCGCAAGCTCGCGGTCAAATATCACCCGGACAAAAACCCCGGCGACCACGAGGCCGAGGAGCGTTTCAAGGAGCTCGGCGCGGCCTACGACGTGCTGATGGATCCCGATAAACGCGCCGCCTACGACCGCTACGGTCACGCCGCGTTCCAGCAGGGCGCGGGCGGCGGCACGGGTGGCGGCGGCCATGATCCGTTCGATCTTTTCCGCGAAGTCTTCGGCCAGCAGGGCGGCGGCGGTGGCGGCGGCGGCGGGATTTTCGATCACTTTTTTGGCGGTCAATCCGCCGGCTCGGACGGGCGCCAGCGCGGCTCCGACCTGCGCTACGACTTGCAAATCTCGCTCGAGGAAGCGGCCGACGGCGTCGAGAAGGAAATCGAGATCCGTAAGCTCGACGTGTGCGGCGACTGCACCGGCACGGGCGCGCAGGCCGGCTCCAAGGCCGTCACCTGCGACGTCTGCCGCGGTCGCGGCCAGGTCGTCGTATCCCGCGGATTTTTCCAGGTCGCGCAAACGTGTCCGAACTGCCAGGGCACCGGCCGCACCATCGAGAAGCCCTGCCGCTCCTGCGGCGGCGAAGGCCGCGTGGAAAAAACCTCCCGCGTGAAGCTGAAAATCCCCGCCGGCATCGAGCACGGCGCCCGCCTGCGCTCCAGCGGCAACGGCGAGGCCGGCCTGCGCAACGGCGGCGCGGGCGACCTCTACGTCGTCGTCCACGTCAAGGAGCACGCCATCTTCGAGCGCGACGGCGCCGACCTCCGCTGCGACGTTCCCATCGCCTTCACCACCGCCGCCCTCGGCGGGGAGATCCACGTCCCCACGCTCAAGGGCGCGGTCAACCTGAAAATCCCCGCCGGCACGCAGGGCGGGGCGGTGTTTCGCGTCCGCAACCAGGGCCTTCCCTCGCTGCAGGGCGGCGGCCACGGCGACCTTTTCACGCGCGTCCAGGTCGAGGTGCCGACGAGGCTCGACGCCGGCCAGCGCGCCAAGCTCGAGGAATTCGCCGAGCTTTGCGGCGACGACAACACGCCGCTGCACCGCTCGTTCTACGACAAGCTGAAGGACTTCTTCACGGCGTAGCGAACACGGCCTCCCGCTCGTTCCGGGTCAACTCCCGCCACGTTCCCGGCACGAGTTCGCCGGGCAGATCGAACGCGCCGATCCTCGCGCGGATCAATCGCAGCGTCGGATGGCCGACGGCCGCGGTCATCCGTCGCACCTGGCGATTACGTCCCTCGCGCAGCTCCAGTGTCAGCCAGAAGTCGGGGATCGCCTTCCGCACGCGGATCGGTGGATCGCGCGGCGGCGTGGCCGGAGGTTCCATTCGCCAGGCGCGAGCCGGCCGGGTCCGTTTGCCCTGAACGACCACCCCCTCCCGCAAAAGCTCGAGCGCCCCGACGTCCGGCGCTCCCTCCAACTGCGCCCAATAACGCCGCCAATGCCCGCGCGTCGGATGCAACAGCCGGTGGTTCAGGCCGGGCTCGTCCGTGAGCAAAAGCAAGCCCTCCGAATCCGCGTCGAGGCGCCCGACCGGATACACGCCCGCGGGCATCGCGAAGTCCGCCAGCGTCCGCTGCCCAGGCGACTCCGGCGTAAATTGACTGAGCACGCCGAACGGCTTGTTGAGCGCCAGAAGCACGCGCGATTGAAGTCTCGTCACCGCAATCCCGTCACCATAAAAAAAGCGCATGCTGGTCACGAGCGAGGAAATGTCCGCGATCGAGAAAGCCGCGTTCTCCCGCGGCGTCACCGCCGAAACCCTCATGGAAAAAGCCGGCGCGGCCATCGCCCGCGCGGTGCGGGATTTTTTTCCCGATCCCCGCCACGTTGTCGCGATCTGCGGCAAGGGCCACAACGCCGGCGACGCGCTCGTGGCGGCGCGCCACCTCGCCGAAGCCGGCTGGAGCACGACCGTCGAACTGTCCTTCCCGGAAAAAGAACTCGTCTCTCTCGCGGCGAAGAAGCTCGCGGAACTCCGCGCCCTTCCCCGGTTGAAAATCGAAACCCGAAAATCGCAAATCCTCCTCGACGGCCTCCTCGGCATCGGCGCGAAGGGTGAGCCGCGCGAGCCCGTCGCCGCGGCGATTCGCGGCCTCGACGAGCGCCGGCGACAAGGCGCGTTCGTCGTCGCCGTCGACGGTCCGAGCGGCCTGGACGCGGACACCGGGAAGCCCGCGGATCCCTGCGTCGAGGCGGATCTGACCGTCACGATCGGCCAGCCGAAAACCGGCCTGCTCGCCGATGCCGCCGTGAATTTCGTCGGCCGCCTCGCCTTCGCGCCGCTCGAGGAACTGGCCCCGACCGCCGGCGACCCCGCCGAGCTCATCACGCCGGAACTGCTCCGGCCGCTGCTCGCGCCGCGGCCGTTCGACTCGCACAAGGGCCGCTGGGGCCGGGTCGGCGTCATCGCCGGATCGCGCGGCTACCTCGGCGCCGCGCGGCTCTGCGCCGAGGCCGCCCTGCGCGCCGGCGCAGGTTTGGTCACGCTCTACGCGCGGCCCGACTCCTACGAACTTCTGGCGGTCGCGATGCCGCCCGAGATCATGGCGAAGCCCGTCGCGAGCTTCGCCTCCGCGGCCGACGACCACCTCGACGCCATCGCCGTCGGGCCCGGCCTCGGCGAAAGCGCGGATGCCGACGTGCGCGAACTCGTCGTCCGGTTTGCCGGGCCCATGGTGGTCGACGCCGACGCCCTCAACGACTTTTCCCGCCATCCCGATTCCTGGCGCGAAATGGCCGGCCCTCGGCTTTTCACGCCGCACCCCGGAGAAATGGCGCGCCTTTTTCCGGAAGCCAGGGATTGGTCCCGCCGCGAGACCGCGGAGAAATTCGCCGCCCGGCATCAGCTCACGGTCCTCCTCAAGGGCGCCCGCACCGTGATCGCCGCCCCCGGCCGGCCCACCGCGTTCAACACCACCGGCAATCCCGGCATGGGCACGGGCGGAATGGGCGACGTGCTCACCGGCGTCTGCGCGGCCTCCCTGGCGCAGGGCCGGTCGCCGCGCGAGGCCGCGATGCTCGGCTCCTGGATTTGCGGTCGCGCCGCCGAGCGGTACGTTTTCGGCCCGAGCGGCTCGCCGGAATCCCTGGTGGCCCGCGAGGTCATCGGCCGGCTTGGGGAAACCTTCCGCGAGCTCCGCGACCGACCGTGATCCCGAACGATCAAGGCCGCAGTGGCCAGGCCACTTCGATGCCTACTCCCCTTCCGCGTCGCGACGCGGAAGTCCCGGAAGCGCGCGGGCGCGGAACGAGCCGAGCCCCGGCTGCAGACGCCGGAACAGTTTCCGCGTCTCCTGCAGCGGCAGGTCCTCGATGAAATAGGCGATGGCGGCCCGTCCCACCGCATACGTGCCCGCCCCGGCCACGATCCCGGAAATCGCGTTCCCCCAGACCGGAAAAACCTTCAGCAAGGCGCGCGCTCCCTCGCGGAACGCGAACCCCACGCCGACGCTCACGCCGAGCGCCCCGGCAAACTCCGCGACGAGCCGGGCGCTCGCCGGCCGGCCGCTCACGTAAATGATCGATCCGACCAGAAGGGACTGCAACGTCGTGAGCACGGGCATGTCCGCGAGCGGGATCGGCTGCACGCCGATCACGCCGCACACCGCGGTGAAGGATTTCAAAAGCGACCCGGCGATCTCCGCCTGCGCGGCCCTCGCCCGGGTGAGCCGGGCGAACTCCAGCTTCGCCGCATTTGGCAAACCCGCGCAAATCGCCTCGGCCACGGCCTCCGCGTTCGCCGTCGCCGCCGAAAAAACGCGCAGCGCCCGCTGGCCGAGTTCCCGTCGCGAATGCAGCAACGCGCTCAGCCGTTCCCGGCCCGCCTCGCCCTCTTCGCCGAAGGCGATCGCGATCACGGGCGTCCGCGCGCTTTCCGATCCGTCCACCGCCGCCACCCGTTCGACCGCCCGCGAAAACGCGGCGTCGAATTCCGCCGTCGCGTCGGAGCTCCCGCGCAGGAAGACGATCACGTCGGGAGACTGCGCCGCCAGGCCGTCGGCGACCACGTCCGGCGGAGTCTCCGCCCGGGCATCCAGCACCTGGATTCCCCCGCGCTCCGACACGCGGTAAGTTCGCCAGCCGCGCGCGCTGTCCCCGGTCTCGACCGGCACCCCCGCCAGAAGTTGCAGCAGTGAAGGCATGCTCTCCGAGGCCGCGCCACCCACGACAAGAATACGGGCCGGCCGCTGCTCGAGGAATAATTCCCGCAGCGGAACCAGTTCGCGGAGGATCGGCTTTTGCATGCCGTCCGGTAGTTTCTCCACGAGCGACGAGAGCCGCCCGTAGAGCTTCAACACGCTGTCACGGTTCAAAATTTGCAAGATCTTCGAGAAGGATGTCCGCGTGGTCCGCGGGGCTGACGCGACGATACACCGATTTGATGCGTCCGTCGGGACGAATGACGAATGTGGTCCGCTCCGTGCCCATGAATTTTTTTCCCGCCATGCTTTTTTCCACCCACACGCCGTAGGCCGTGACGATGGCCTTCGATTCGTCGCTGATCAACGGAAAGGGCAGCTCGTATTTCTCGATGAATCGCCGGTGGGACCCGGGCGGGTCCACGCTGACGCCGAAGAACGCGGCTTCCGGCCGACGTAGTTGCGACCAGCGATCCCGCAGCCCGCAGGCCTGGGCCGTGCAGCCCGGCGTGTCGTCCTTCGGATAAAAATAGAGCACGACGGGAGTGCCGCGAAGATCGCCGAGACGAACGAGGGCGCCCTCGGATCCATAGTTCCCCCCCACCGCCGTCGCCGCGAAATCGGGCGCGGGATGACCAGGAGCGAGATCGATGGTTTCGGGGGTCATGCCGTTTGGGCGTCGAGCCAGTCGAGGGCCTTCACGTAGCTTTGGCGTTCGAGGTAATGGCGAAGCATGGGATCGGCATTCATCGGCAACTGGCCGGCCAATTCGTCGACGAGGGCCGAAGCAGCCATCAGGTCGTGGAGGTGCCGCGCGGGATCGCGTTCGTAAAGGGACCGGTTCGCCACCACCTCCATCCGGGTCCGCAACGCGAGGCGGAGTGCTTCCAAATCGATCATGAGAATGGAAATCGCAGCGAACGACCCGTTGCGCAAGCGCCGACGCGAGCCTTCCGCGGGATTCGAAACGCCCGCGGAAAAAACTCCCGGCGGATTGCATCTTCAGGCTTGAAACGAAACGCCGGTGGTGATTCCGTAGCGGGCTCGCGAGAGACGGAATTCCTGAGTAGCTCAGTGGTAGAGCGATCGGCTGTTAACCGATTGGTCGTAGGTTCGAGTCCTACCTCAGGAGCCATCTTCCCGCGGGTGGCCACCCGGTCACGTCATCTTCAAACGTGGTCGTTGCGCGGAAATACCGGCCGTCTGCCGCCAAACTCCCCCGGCCGCGGAGACTCGTTCGAACTCGCCGACCGCGAAGGCTCGCCAACACGATGGCGCCAGCCCGGATCAAGAATATGCCGCTCCAGCCTCGGGCGATTTTCATCTTCTCCGGCTCCCCTCACCCGGAGGTGTCCCGGCGATCCGTCGCGCTCGTTCCCGCTCGTTTTCCCTTGATCTCGCCCGTTTCCCGTATGCCTCACCGATAGTTCCAGGGCATTTACTCGAATCCGATTCGCGTTAGAACCAAGGCCGCGGTCGGATCTCCGCACGGATGGGACATCCAATAATCACGACTTTATCAGTCGTATTTTTTTATGCATTGAGCGCGGCGAGATCGCGTCGCGTCGATGGCAGAACACTAGATCTTTCGCGTCGCCCGACCCCCCTCACGCGCTTTTGGCGGCGGATGGCCGGAGCCTCCGCAGCGCGCGACGAAACGCGGTGAGGTGCAAACGTCGCATTTGCTTCTGACGATCGCGAATGTCCGCGGCCGTTGCCTCCGGTTCGACCCTTTTCAGAAGCGCCAGCTCTTGGGCGAAAGGATTCGATTTCATTTCCTATCGCGCCCGAAAAGATCGGTGCGCCGATCAGGAGCCACCCAAAGCTCGTGCGTCATCAGGCGGCCAATCCGAGCCTGCAGGCGCCGCTCATTCTGCAAACGCAGGTGAGAAAATTGCCGGACCCGCAGCCGACGACGGAGGTTTTCTACAAACTCCTGAAGAATGCTCGATGTCATACGAGGATCACGTTGACCTTCATATACGACCAATTCAATCGTATATTAAGAAAATCGACGGCTCCGGAAGGACGCAATCCTCCGCCGCGCCCTCAACCGCCTTTGAAGCGGACGGCAGGAGATCGCGGAAGAGGTGCCCGGTCGTCCGGAACGGAAAGTTTCGATGGATAATACGACCCCACCGATCGTCATGACGCGAGCGCGGGCCTCTTGCGATGACCGAACCGGCCTCGATCCGTCCCGGGCAAGAGCTCCTTCCCGACTCTCGTCCGGCGGAGATTTTCGGCGGATCTACAGTGAAGTCCCGCCAGCCGGACCCAAATGCATCCCTCGCCGGCATTTTTTATTCTTTTCGAAGGGTTCGGACTCTATACTTTCGCGTCTCGACGCAAGGCACAACCATCCAAATAACGACTAATCATGACGACAAAATCAAAAACGGCGGATCCCGCTGCTTTCTCCGCGCTGAGCGAAGCCCTGGAGACGGCGGCGGAGCGATTCGAAGAAGGCGCGGCGAATGCCCGGCAATCGGCGACGCTCGCCGCCACCAACGTAAAGCGAGGCTTCGGCGTCGGAGTCTACAACGCGGCTTATTGGGCCTCTTACGGCGTGGTTTATAGCACGGTGTTCCTGACCGAGTTGCTTCCCGAGAACAGCACGCTTCGCCGCGGTCTCGAGGAGGGCGCCGACGCCGCCCTCGAAGCCCAGGGGAAGGTGCATGCCGAGCCCGCGATCGAAATCCCGACCGCCAAAGCGAAGCCCAAGGCGAAAGCCAAGCCCCGGACGAAATAGCGGATTCCCCCGCTCGGCTTCTCGCCTCGATCGCCACCGCGGACGCCCCGGCGCTCGCGCACGCCATGCCTGTCCCCGCCAAAGCTCGAGTCGAACGATCCGTCGTTTCCGGTCTGGCGACATCCCGCGGGCTCGCGGTCGTGCCCGCAAGCCCTCCGCCATCCGGGGGGGACGACCTCGGGATCTCGTGCTCGTCGGATGGCGCGATCTGCTTTCGCAGCCGGTCTCGTTTCAGGACATGGAAGACTTCCTGGGTCCGGCAGTTTGTGGAAACGAGCTTCGGGGTCGGCGCCGTCTGCTCCGTCGAGGTCGATCCTTTTTTCGGGGAGGCTCGCGTGCGTTACGAAGGCACGGAAAACGCAAAAGCCGTCCTTCGGAAACTGGCGCGCGTCTTTCGCGGGCTCGACGCGCCGGACCAGGGGGCAGCTTTTCCCGGCGACGTTTTCGAGGCGATCCCCTCCACCCATCCGAGGCTGCGCACCTTCCGCCACGGGAATACCATCAGCACCTGGGAACCGCGCGCCGAGCGACCGGGGCGGGTGCGACTGGGAAACCCGCTCATCCTGAACAAGGAACATCTCGTCCGCCGCCTCGAGCGGGAACTGGTCGGGCTGCTCGGCATCGAGGGCCATCGGTTTCATCCCGCCCTGGGCGCGGTGACGATCGAGTTTCGGCCCGAGGTCATTCACCCCGAGCAGATCGTCAGCCATCTCGACGCCGCTCTGGCCCGCGCGACGGGCGAGGAAGCCGTCGCCGACCAGCCTGACAACTCGCTTGCGATCGCCAGCGTCTCCCTGGGCGTGGCGGCGGCAAGCTTCGTCACTCCGGTGCTGTTGCCGGTCGGAGCATTGCTGATGCTTTATACCGCGGGGCCCAGCTTCCGCCGGGCCGGGCACACGATCGTCGACGAACGGCGCCTCGGCGTCGATGTGCTCGACAGCATCATTTTCGTCGCGTGCCTTTTCACCGGCCAAATTTTTGCGGGCGCGATGACGGCGTGGTTCCTGAGCTTCGGACGCAAGCTCCTGCTGCAAACGCAGGCGGAATCGACGAAGGTTCTGCTCGAGGTGTTTGGAAAGCAGGCGGCGCTCGCCCGCGTGCGGAGGAACGGTTCGGCGGTCGAGATCCCGATCGAGCAGATCGAGCACGGGGACCGCATCGAGGTCCACACCGGCGAGGCCGTTCCGGTGGATGGCGTCATTCGGCAGGGTGATGCCATCCTCGACCAGCACGCGCTCACGGGGGAATCGGTCCCGGTGGAGAAAACGATCGGCGACCACGTTCTCGCTTCGACCCTGCTCCTGGCGGGAACCATCGTCGTCGAAGTCGAACGCACGGGGAAGGAAACCACGGCCAGCCAGATCGGCGAGATTCTCACCAATACCGTCGCCTACAAGCTCCGCGCCCAATCTCGCGGCGAGGAAATGGCCGACCGCGCCGTGATCCCGACGCTGGGTCTCGCCGCCGTGGCGGCCGTGACGGCGGGCCCCAGCTCCGCCCTAGCGGTGATCAACTCGGAGGTCGGCACGGGCATTCGCATGGCCGCTCCTCTCGGCATGCTCACGTCCATCACGCGCTGCGCGCGAAACGGCATCTTGGTGAAGGACGGTCGCGCGCTCGAAAACATGCGAAAGGTCGACACCGTGCTCTTCGACAAGACGGGAACGCTCACGCGCGAGAAGCCGGAGGTGCACCGCATTTTCTGCGGCGACGGTTTCGCGGAGGAAGAAATCCTGACCTGGGCCGCGGCGGCGGAGCAGCGGTTCAGCCATCCCATCGCGCGCGCGATCCTCGAGCGTTTCTCGCGGAGCGGCCGGATGCTGCCCGCGCTCGACTCCTCGAAATACAGGATCGGCTACGGCATTTCCGTCGAGATCGGCGGCCGCCTCGTGCGCGTCGGAAGCCGGCGTTTTCTCCAGCAGGAAAAGGTGCGCGTGCCCCCCGCCCTCGACCGCCAGATGCGGGAGCTGCATGCCCGGGGCCATTCGTTCGTGTGCGTCGCCGCGGGCGATGAACTGGCGGGGGTCCTCGAGCTGCGCACGTCTCATCGTCCCGAGGCGGAGGAAATCATCACGGGCTTGCGTGCGCGCGGGGTCGACCATGTCGCCATCATTTCCGGCGATCACGAACAACCCACCCGCCGGCTGGCGGAGCATCTCGGCGTGGATCGTCACTTCGCGGAGGTCCTTCCTGCGGACAAGGCGCGGTATGTCGAGTTGCTCCAGGCCGAAGGCCGCACCGTTTGCTTCATCGGCGACGGCATCAACGATTCCATCGCCCTCAAAAAGGCGAACGTCTCCATCTCGCTTCGCGGTGCGTCCACCATCGCGACGGACACGGCGCAGATCGTCTTCATGGAGGACAGCCTCGCGCGCGTCTGTGATCTCTTCGATTATTCCCACGAACTGCAGCGCAACGTGAACCGGAGCTGGAATCTCATCGCCATCCCGAACGGTCTTTGCGTGGCCGGCGTCTTTCTCTTCGGCTTCAACATCTGGCATTCGGTCGCCTTCAACAATCTCTCCGCCATCGCCGCCTTGTCGAATGGCCTGCTGCCGCTGCGACAGGAAGTGCGCCGCCATCGCACGCACGATCAGGAGGCCTCCGCCAAGTTGCTCGCGCGATATTCCTCCCACCCATGACCGCCCCGTTTCCGCCCGTGCTCGAATTTCCCGGTCTGCGCATCAGCAGCAAAGGACGGGACCCCACCCTCGCGATCTCCGGCGAGATCATTCGGACGACGATCCGCCTTCCCGCCCGGCGTGAGTTGATTCAGCGGCTCTTCGCCATTCCTTCCCTTCAACGCATGCGGGTCAGCCTGCGGCGCGGAGAGGTGCGGCTGGAGTTCGAGGAGAATGGGCAGACGCACCGCGACCGGATCCTGGCCGTCGCGGCAGTTCTGCGCGGGGGCAAGCCGGAGCCGATCGATCTGCCGCACGAAGAGACGTTGCTCGGTCGCAAGGCGCCGCGCGTGTTCGAGATCCACCGCGCGGGGAAGGGCCTCACGCTCTGGCGAATCCACTCGCCATCGCCCCGCGTCTTTCACATCGCCCATCCGTCGCTGCGGTCGGAGTTCATCCGCGGGCAGGTGCTCGCCGAGCTCGGCACGCTGTCGGACCTGGTGCAACGCTCCATTGCGTTGCCCCTGCCCGGCCGCGAGGCGATCGTCGTCTTCGCGCGCCCTCACCGCGTCGAGTCCGGTCTGTTTGCGGAAGTGCTCGACCCCATCCTCACGCGCTGCCTCGCCGCCGGCCCCGCGCACCGGGCGACCGCCCGCGACGAACTCCTCGTCGATGCGAACCTCGCGCTCGCTCCCGCCGCCGATTTCCTTTTTCCTCCCGCCGGCCTCCTCAACGTCGGTTTGACCTGGTTGCTCAACCGCGGACTCACCTCGCATGCCCTCTCCGCGCTGAAGGGCGGCAAATTCACGCTCGAATTCCTTTACCTCGTGATTGCGGGGCTGACGGTCCTCACCTGGCAGTTCCTGCCCTCGGCGTCGATGTACTGGATGATGAAGTTCTGGCCGCGCCGCTCGGGCCTTCTCTGCGACTCGCACAAGGCGGATTTTCTCGCGCGTTATCGCTACCGGCCGCGTCGGGTGTGGATCGAACGCGACGGTCTGTCGATGGAAACGAGGGTCGAGGACCTGCGACCAGCCAACGTCGTCACGCTCTCCACCGGCGACGTGATTCCCGGCGACGGCCGGATCGTCGGCGGATCCGCCCAAGTCGACGAGCGGCTGCTCACCGGCGCCGCGACGGCTTCGGTCCGCGGGCAAGGCGACTTTGTTTACGCGGCGACGCGCATCGTCGAGGGAAGCGTGCGCATGAAAATCGACGCGCTTGGCGACGATACCGCCGGCGCGAGGCTCGCGGGCTGGATCGATCGTGCGCTCGAGGCGTCCGGGTCGAACGAACGCGTCCGGAGGAAAGCCGAGCAAACCGTCTTCCCCGCGATCCTCGCCGGCGCCGCCAGCGTGCTCGCCGGCGGCCTCGACGCCGCGAAGGCCGCGCTTCGCCCGGACTATTTTACCGGCCCGGCGATTTCCGGGCGCATGGTCGGCCTGGCCACCGCCATGCGCGCCGCCCACGAAGGCATTCTCATCCATCGGGGTGACGTCCTGGAGCAGATCCTCGCCGCGGATTGCGTGGTCTTCGACGACAGCGTCGATTGGAAAAACGCCCGGTCCCGAGCCGCCGATTTCTCGGGGGACGCGGCCCGGCAGGGCCTCGCAGAAATCGTTTTCTTCGGTCGAGGCTCGAAGGCGGAGACCTCACACCGCGCGGTGCAGCTCGGATTCCAGAAGTTCGCCGGCGGCGCCACCAGCGCCGCGAAACGGGAATTCATCGCTCAGCGCCAGCATCTCGGCCATCGCGTGGCGTATGTCGGGAACTGCGCGGCGGAAAACGCCCCCGCGCGCCAGGCCGACCTTGCAATCGACGTCATCGAGCCACCGTATCGTGAACGGAGCGCGGCGCCCGTCGCGCTGCTCGCAGCCGACCTTTCCCGCTTCCTGCAACTCCACGCGCTCGCCGTCGAAACCGCGAATGAAGCGCGCACGGCGTTTCGGCTGGCTTTGGCGCCGAACGTTGCGGCCGTCGGCGGGGCATTTCTCCTGGGCGGCCCGGTCTGGGCTTCCGTGCTTTTGACGAACCTCGGAACCCTCGCCAATTACCTGCGCTCCGGCGCGCTTCTGCGCCTGGCGGCGGTGGAAACGCGGATGTGATCTCGGCCGGCGGTGCGAATCGCGAAGGGCAAGGCAGGGGCCCCTCGCGACGTTCTTAGACGGGATGAGCCGGAGGCGCGGGCACGTCGAAGTCGGCGGCGTGGTAGCGCACGAGCCTTTCCTGCTCGAAGCGGCCCGAGTCGGAGGTCCCGGCAAACGGATCCTCTTCGTCGAATTCTCCCAGGAGATCGGGCGCCATCTTGCGCTCCATGCGCGCGACGAGGCCGTCCAGGGAAGCTCGTTTCGAGGTATAAACGACACCGGTGCCGAAGTTGGAAACGATCGCGACGGCCAGCGTGTTAAAGCCGCCGAGGAAGGCGCCCCCGACGCAGAAGAGATTCGCCGCGAAAATGGCGCGGTAGTCCTCCATGAGCATGGCGCGATGGCGCCGGCCCAGGTGGCGCAGCGGAACCAGGCTGCGGATCGTCGGTTGGAGGAACGCCACCGCGGCGGCGTCCTTCGTAAGCGTCCGCGCTCCCGCGACGGAGATGCTGATCTCGCTGGCGCCGATCGTGGCCGCGGCCTCGGGCCGGCTGCCGTCGCCGATCCACATCGTGCGGTGCCCCAGCTTCTTCAGAAGACGCGCCTTCTCTTCCGGGTCGAGTTCGCCGTGGCAGGCCGTGATCCCCAGCTCCCGGCCGAATGCCTCGGCCTCCGCCTGCGGCCGATCGGTGACGTGGACAAAACTCGCGCGGCGATTGCGGGCGCGCAGGGTCTCGATCACCTCGATGGCCTCGAGTTCGCCCGATCGCTGGAAGGTCACTGCTCCGAGGATTTTTTCGGCGCGGATGACCCACAGCGGGCGCAGCTGCGGCTCGTCGGGAAATTCCGGCTGATGCCGCACCACCATGGATCGACGCGCCCGCGCGACCTGCTTCGTCACATCGCCGGAAAGGGACGAGGGAACCTCGAGCCCGGTTGCGGCCAGGTAACCGGGCGTCGCCACCTCGACCGCGCGTCCCGCCTCGTCCCGGTAGCGGATGACGCCCGCGTCGCGCACGCGGCGGCTGATCTCCGGCACCGGCACGCGCTCCCGCACGCAGGCATCCAGAAGCGAGCGAGCGCGTTCATTTTGGAACATGGGGAAGGCCGCGCACGCGTAGCCGAGCACCTCGCTCCGCGATGATCCTTCACCCACCAGAACCGCGCCGAGCGAGATGCGACGCCGCTCGAGCGCAAGGCTGTCGTCGAAAACGTAGGTGTTCGTCGCCGGCAAACGATCGAGCACGGACGGGTCTCGCAGCAGGATGCCACGTCGCAGGGCATCGCCGATGCCATACAGCGCCGTAAGTTGCGCGCCCAGGCGCGGCGCGGTCGCGTAATCCGGGCGGATGGTCGCCTGCGAGGGCAATATGTTGCCGGTGAGCAGGAGGTTCAAACCCGACAAGGCCAGCGCGGGTGCGACCATTCCGTTGGCGATCTTTTCCGCCTCCGCCGCGGACGGAAGCCGCTCGATTTCACCGTAAGGCAATTGCGCGCCGATGTGGCCGGCCAGCGTCTCTTCACCGACCTTTTGCACGCGCACCGCGATCCGGCCGGCCTTCACGAAAGTCGAGGCATAGACGGGATCGCCCGGCGCCTTGTCGAACGCGCCCTTGCGGCCGATGAGCGCCTCCTCGTCGATGGCGGCGAGCCCGTGGACGATCACGCCGTCGACGGGAATGATCTCGTTCTCCGCCACGAGCACGACGCTGCCCGCCTTCAAGGAGCGGACGGCAACTTCGATCTCGACGCCGTCCCCGCCGGCGACTCGCGCCCACATCGGTCGCTGGCGGTGCGCCGCGAACAGGCGTCGCTGATTTCGGATCAACCGGCGATGGGCGAGCTGCGGCCAGACCTGCATGAGCGTCGCCATCATCGCGGCCGAGAAAGGCATGCCGCTGAGCAGAGTGAACGCCAGGGTCCCGGTGTAGAGGGCCGGCAGCGCGATCTTGCCGTGGCGCAGGAGCTTGAGTGTGTTCACGACGTTGGGGAATCCGTAGATCGCCACCGCGGCCAGCGCGAACGGACTCACCGCGGGCACCAGGAATTGGCCGGTGAACGACAGCGCCAGCATGCTCGTGGACGCGAAGAAACGTTTCTTCGACGGAGGCTTCTTGGTCCCGTCGATCAATCGAGGCCACGCGCCTTCCAGGTGCTGGACGAGATGCGGCACGTCCAACAGCCGCGCGTCGAACCGGATCACCACGCTCGACGAAAGGACGTTTGTGCGGAATTCCCGCACGCCAAGGATCGTGGTCAGCTCCTCCTCGAGGCGGAACGCGACGTCCTTGCGATTCCGGAGAAGCGGATGCACGAGGCGCACGCGGTTCCCCCCCGTCCGTCGGACCTGCCACGTCGAGAGCCCGGATCCGACCCGGGTCACGCGAATCGGCCGGCCCGGCGGCGCGTCCAGATACAGCGCGTCGGCGGAGGAGGGAACGGCCAGCGCTTTCGGGTCGGCCGGAAGAAGGACCCGTCGAAGCTGGCGGAAAATGTCCGGCCCGGGTGAAACCGCGGAGAACCAAAGCCGGCCCGAAGCCTGCCGGGGATCGATCTCGACCGCCGAGACCCCGGGCAGTCGAAAAACCCGCGCCAGAAACTCCCGGGCATTCGCGCCCGCGGGCTCCGAAAAGAACTCGGAACTCCAGATCGTCAGACCGTTCCTGTCGGACGAAACGCGGAGGGGAGCCTCGATTTTTTCACCCGCGATTCGAGAAAGCATGATTTCGACGTTCCTAATATTGACTTAAGTGGTCGTATTTTCGATACTTGCGTTTGAAAGGCGATCCTTTTTTGATCTCCCCACCACCTTTAAACGCAATTTCATGTTTGATCGAGCCCGCCGAAAAAAACTCCCTTCAACGGAAACCGAGGATCTGCTGTGGACCTCCGCGGACGTCGAGAGACTGACGCGCCCGGTGGTCGAGCGGTGGCCGAAGGTCCGGGACACCGTGACGCCGTTCCTGAAGGTCGCCGGCGAGAAACTCGGGGACCTCTACGCCTCGGCGGCCCAGGTCGTGACGGAGCAAAAAGAAGCCTTCGAGGATCGCCGGGCCGAACACCGCGCAAAGAAACAAGCGGAAAAATCTTCCGAGGGCTGAATCAATGGCCGTCCTGCCCGACACCGCTCCCGCTTCCCGGGGCGACCTCGAAATCGCCTTTCCTTCCCCGGGCCGCATCCGGTTCCTTAGCCGGACCTTGTTCTCGGATCCGCATGGCGCCGCGGGTCGACATTTTTTCGAGCGGGCTTTTCTCGCCGACGAGGTGCGGGAAGTCGGGATCGAAGGCCGTCTCGGCCAGGCGGAAATCTCGTTCCACGTCAACGGCACCGGCGGCCGGGAAATCGCGCGCAAGATTTCCAAGCTCCTGACGGAAAGCGCCGGGCCGACGGCGCTGGTCTTGCCTCCGGCGCTGCCGGAGTGCGAGGAGAAAGCCGTGCGCCTTTATCGGCACGGCAACGTCCTTTCCACCTGGCGCATCAAACACGAGACGCCGGAGCGCATCCGTTTTCACCATCCCGCGCTGCGCCGCAAGCGCGACGTCTGCCTGGCGATCGAGCGCGAATTGATGAGCGTGCCCGGCATCGACACGTATCGGACGAGCGATCTCACGGCGACCGTGCTCCTGACCTACGACGCGAAGAAGATCCTCAAGCACCAGATCGTCGAGATCCTCGACGCCGCGCTGCACGAGGCCGGAAAGGCGGAGATCACGCCGGTCGACCTCGACTTCCCCGTCTGCACGGCCTCGCTCGGGGTTGCGGCCGCCACGCAGTTCCTCGCGCCGATCGCCCTGCCGGTGAGCGCCGCGCTGTTCGTCTATTCGGTCGTGCCCAGCTTCCAAAGCGCGCACCAGGTCCTCTTCAAGGAGAAGCGCCTCGGCGTGGACGTGCTCGATTCCATCGTGGTCATGGTCTGCCTGGCCACCGGACAAATCTTCGCCGGCTCCGTGCTCGCGTGGTGCCTGAGCTTCGGCCGCAAGCTGCTCAAGAAGACCGAGGACGACTCGAAGAAAATGCTGCTCAACGTCTTCGGAAAGCAGCCTCGTTTCGTCTGGCTGCTCCGCAACGGCGTGGAGGTGGAGACGCCGCTCGAGAAGCTCAAGATGAACGACGTGATCGTCGTCAATACCGGCGAAGTCGTGCCCGTGGACGGCGAGATCATCGACGGCATGGCGATGATCGACCAGCACGCCCTCACCGGCGAATCCGCGCCGGCCGAGAAGGCCAAGGGCGACAAGGTCTTCGCCTCCACGACGATGCTCGCGGGCAAGATCCAGGTTTCCGTCACCAGCGCCGGCAGCGAGACGACCTCCGCGAAGCTCGCGCGCATCCTCAACGACACCGCCGGCTACAAGCTGCGCTCGCAATCCCAGGGCGAGGAACTCGCGGACAAAGCCGTCGTGCCCACGCTCGCCACCGCCATGCTCGGCCTCGGCACGATCGGCCTCGACGGCGCCGCCGCGATCGTGAACTGCGACCTCGGCACCGGCATCCGCATGGCCGCGCCGCTCGGCATGCTCACCTCGCTCACGCTGTGCGCGCAGGACGGCATCCTCGTCAAAGACGGCCGCGCGCTCGAGCTGATGCGCAAGGTGGATACTTTCCTTTTCGACAAGACGGGCACGCTCACGCGCGAACGCCCCGAGGTCGGCCGCATCCTGGCCTACGGCGGCCATTCCGAGGAGCGCATCCTCCAATGGGCCGCCGCCGCGGAAAACAAGTTCAGCCACCCGATCGCGAAGGCGATCCTCAGCAAGGCCGAGTCGCTCGGGCTCCCCATGGTCTCGACCGACGAGTCGAAATACCACGTCGGCTACGGCATCACCGTGAGCGTCGACGGGCACACGGTGCGCGTCGGCAGCGCCCGGTTCATGAAACACGAAGGCATCCGCCTGCCGGACGCGCTGCACGCGGAAATGGAAAATGTCCACGGCGATGGGAATTCCCTCATCCTGGTCTCGGTGGACGACGCGCTCGGCGGGGCGATCGAAATGTGCGCCGCGAACCGCCCCGAGGCCGTCGACGTGATCGCCGGCCTCCGCGCGCGCGGCGCGAAGCATCTCGCCATCATCTCCGGCGACCACGACCGCCCCACCCGCAAGCTCGCCGAGAAGCTCGGCATGGACCGCTACTTCGCGGAGGTGCTTCCCCAGGACAAGGCGAAATACGTGGAACTCCTGCAAAAAGAAGGCCGCACCGTTTGCTTCATCGGCGACGGCATCAACGACTCCATCGCGCTCAAGAAGGCAAACGTCTCCATCTCGCTCCGCGGTGCTTCCACGATCGCGACGGACACCGCGCAGGTCGTCTTCATGGAGGAAAGCCTCGCGAAGATTTTGCGTCTGAGCGACGTCTCCCACGAGCTCCAACGCAACATCGATCGCAGCTGGGGGCTCATCATCGTGCCGAACGCCATCTGCGTCGCGGGCGCTTTCTTCGGCGGTTTCGGCGTGATGCACTCGATGGTCTTCAACCAGATCGGGGCCGTCGTCGCGCTGGCCAACGGCCTGCTGCCATTGCGAAAAGCCGCGGAACTGCAGCAGGAGAAGGATCGCCTGAGCGCCGAACGCCTCGTTCTCTCCGCCTGATCCGCCTCAGCGGATTTCCTCGACTTCCGCTTCCTGGAACTTCAGGTGAATCTCATCCACCGCCTCCCGCATGTTTCGGGTCAGCGCCGGTGAGCGGAAGTGCTGGTAACGCAACCAGGCAAACCCGGCAAGCATGTAGGCGATGAAAGCCCACGGCAGCAGGTTCGAGGGGAAAGCGGGGGGCGGCAGGATCGAACTGCCGGGGATGCCGATCGTGCTTGCAACGGGAAGCAGCATGAATCCCACCGCCACGACGGAGCAGGCGACCGCGCGCACGTTCAATTTTCCGAGGTCGCGCAGATACATCGGCGCGGCGATCGAGACGAGGATGTAGACAAAAAGAAACCCGAAGCTTGCCGCGGCGCCAAAGTATCCCTGCGCCTCGAAGACATGGACCCCGGAAAGATAAACCGCCGTGGGCACCAGAAAAGTCACCGACGCGGAGAGCACCACGGCGACATGCGGTGTCTCGTTCTTGGCGTGCGTGATCCCGAAGGCGTTGTGGAAAATCCCGTGGTTCGCCATCGAGAACACGAGCCGGGCCGAGGAATTCATGCAGGCCAGCGTGCACGAGAAGAAGCTCAGCAGCGCGCCGACGTTGATGATCTCCCCCATGAAGCCAAGACCGGTGCGTGGCGCCAGAAAATCCAGCGGCGCCTCGGTCTTCGCCAGCTCCGCCCCGGAGCCCTGGAAACCGAGAATGATCACGTAGCCCATGAAGATGAAGAACAAGCCCGAAATCAGCGTGCTATGGACGAGAGACCGCGGAATCGTGCGCAGCGGATCCTTTGCCTCGTCCCCAAGGGAGGTGGAACTCTCGAACCCGGAAAATGCGAAGACGACGAGGACGATGGCGGCAAGCACTCCGCCCGGCGTGCTCCCCTGGAGGGTGAACTGCGCCGTATCGAGGGCAAATCCCTTGTGGGCCCAGATGATTACGCCCAGGATCAGCATCGCGAGAACCGACAGCCCTTCGAAGAGCAGCATCATATTCGCCGAAAGCTGAATGTCCCGCCACGCGACGAAGCCGGCGATCACCGTGCCCACCACGAACAACGGCACGATCGGACTGTGAATGCCCACATGCCCGAGGAGCACCTGGGCGAAGATGGCAAAGCCGCAAAGCGTGGACATGCCCGTGAACGCGTAACCCAGCAGGAGACTCCATCCGCTCAGGAAACCAGCCGCGGGCCCCAGTCCCTTTACGATGTAGGCGTAGAGCGAACCGGGCGAGGCCGAGCGGCGCGCGAATTGGTTGATGTTCAAGCTCACGAAAATGAGCCCGGTCATGCACAGCAGAATGCTCAGCCAGGTGCCGTTCCCGGCGCTGGCAAAAAAAAGGCCGATCAAGGCCGCCGGAACCGTCGCCGGCGCGATGACCGAGATCGATTGCGCGATGACCTCCGAATACGAAAGGCAATTGCGCTTCAGCGCGACGTGAGGCTGTTCCGCGTTGATCATCGGACGTCCGCCGGGAGAGGGGTTCCTCGTTGCCGACCATCTCGCCGAGATGTCTTTTCCTTTGCCTGCGCCATTATACGACTGAACCAATCGTATATATTTGAGCGTGTCAATCATCGAGCCGCGATTCTAAATGCCCCTTGCTCGCCCATGAATCGCTCGAATCGCATCACGATCCACGCGCCGTTGAACAAAGTGTTCCTCGCCGCGGCGGACCTTACCCGCTGGCCGGAATTTCTCCCGCACTATCGGCACAACCGGTTCCTTTCCCAGACGCCCTCCGGAGGGGTCGTGAAGATGTCGTGCGTCCACGCCGGCCTGCGGTGGAGTTGGACCTCCCGATTCGAGATCGATCCCGAGCGGCACGAGCTTCGCTTCACTCATCTCCGGTCGCCTCTCGGCGTCTCTCGCGGAACGGAGGTCATCTGGAAAATCCAGGAGAACGCAGATGGCGGGGTGGACGTGATCATCACGCACGAGCTGGCCGTGGCCTGGCCGTTCGCGGGAAGGTTCGTGGCCGACAAAATTCTGGCGGCGCCCCTCGCCTGGCGTCTCGCGGAAAAGACCCTCTCCGGACTCAAGCGGAAGGTCGAAGCGCAGCAGCACCCCGAGCGGTCGGCCGCGGGCGCCCAGATGCCGTCCCGTCCGAAACGCAAAGCCGCGGGCCAGGTCACAAAAAAACCGCGCAAGGCCCGCGCGAGGTCGGAATCCGCCCCGAAAAAACGGCGAGGCTCGTGACCGCCCGGGCGCACGCGATCACGCTCCCGCCTTCGAGGCGCATGGCGGGAGATTCGAGAGCAACGACCGCCCCCCGACCGCTGCCGGCCGCAGATGACAATCCCGCGCCGCGGCCCTTCCAGACGGACAATCCATGAGCTCGTTTTCCATTCGCCGGATCCGGCCTCTCGACTGGCTGCTCCTCGCCGTGCCGGGCGCCTTCGCGCTCCGCTTCGTTCCCGCCTGGAAAGATGAGACCCTGCTGTTTTTCGCCGCGGCGCTGAGCATCATCCCCCTCGCGGCCTGGATGGGACGCGCCACCGACCAACTCGGAGACCGGGTCGGGCCCGGCATCGGCGCCCTGCTGAACGCGACATTCGGAAACGCCCCGGAGCTGCTGATCGGCCTGATGGCGCTTTCCAAGGGACTCACGGAAGTCGTCAAAGCCTCGATCACCGGCTCGATCATCGGCAACATTCTGCTCGTGCTCGGCACCTCGATCTTCGTCGGCGGCATGCGCTATCCGCATCAGCGCTACAATCAAACCGGCACGCGCGTGGCGGCCACCTCCCTCGCCCTCGCGGTCATCGGGCTCACCATCCCGACGATTTTTCACGAGGCGGTGACGCGGCAGTCCTTGGAATGGAACCCGCGCCTCGAGCACGACCTTTCCCTCGTCATCGCGATCATCCTCTTCGCGACCTACGTGCTGTGGCTGCTTTTTTCCGCCTACACCCATCGCACGCTCTTCGCCGAAGAAACCAGCGCGGCGCCGGACGTGGACCGTTCGCAGGCGTGGCCGGTGCGCAAGGCCGTGACGATCCTCGCGACCGCGACCGGCTTCGTCGCCATCCTCAGCGAATTCCTGGCCGCCTCCGTGGAAGCCGCGTGTCGGGCGCTGGGCCTCACGGAGATGTTCGTGGGCGTCATCATCGTCGCCATCGTCGGCAACGCCGGCGAGCACTCCACCGCGATCGGCGTCGCGCTCAAGAACAAGATGGATCTCTGCCTCGGAATCGCCATCGGCTCGAGCGTCCAGATCGCTCTGCTCATCACGCCCGTCCTCGTTTTTGCGTCCTACTTCCTTGGCCACCCGATGACGCTCCAGCTCTCCCTTCCGGAGATCGCCGCGATCGCCCTTTCCGTGGGCTTGATGGTGATGATCAGCGGGGACGGTGAGTGCAACTGGGTGGAAGGGGCGCAGCTCCTCGCTCTCTACGGCATCCTCGCGACGCTTTTCTTTTTCATCCCCGCTTCCGCGGCTCCCGAAACCCCGGTCAAAATACCCGCCGGCGTGCCCGCCTCGCGCTGAAATCCGCCCCACGCTGATTTCGGCCGGGCGAGGCCGCGGACCCGCTCGACTCGACCTACCAGCCGCTGATTCCGAAGAAGGAAAAAAGCCCAAACAGCACGCCGCCCAGCAGGAGCAGCGACAAAAGTCCGATCACGACACCCGCCGCGACGATCAATCCATCCTTCTCCACGAGTCCGAGTCCGATCACGAAAATCGCGATCGCCTGCGGCATATTGAACCCGGGAATCGGCACGGCAATGGCCATGGAGAGCAGAAAGATGAAAGCCCCGAGCAAGCGCTGAGCGGCCGGATCGGTCGCCCATTCCAAGCGGCGGCGGGAACGCTTCTCCGCTCGCTCGAGGATGGGCAGGACCGCGTAAATGGCCGCCGCGAGCGCCTTGCGCGGCACCGACCGTTTCAAGATGTAATTCGGAAGCTTGACCTGCTTCCTGCCCGCCACCATCTGCGTGGAGATCGCCGCCGTCGGCAGCACGACCAAGGCGGAGATCGCGGGAATGGGAATCGGCAGGACTTCCGGGATCGCGAAAAACATCAGCGAGGTGCCGAAGGATTCCTCGCCGAGCGACTTCACGATGTCATGAACCGTGAAGCTCTCCCGATCGGGACTGTCCGCCAGGAGATTGCGCAGACGCTGCGACGTGCGGATCGGCGGCGATGACGCCCGGGCGGTTTTTCGAACCCGGGGGGATCGGGAAAGGGGGACGATGGCCGCCGGCACGGGCACGCTCCCCACCCGCGATTTCGCGACCGTCTTTCCCGGAGCGGTCGTGGCCGGTCGTTCCTTCGTCGGCTTCGGCGCCTTTGCGCCCGCCCGGGAAGATGGCGTCCTCGTCGAGCCGCGCGAAGACCGAACGGAAGGGGAAACTTTGGCGACCGGCGAGCTCATGACCCGCGCACCGTGGCGCAGGCCGCCTCCAAGGTCAAGGTCGGAAAATGGGTCATATACGATCTATTTAGTCGATATTACTTGATTTTGGGAATGGCTTCGGCGATGTTTTGCCCATGTCGAAGAGTCTCGTTATATCGACCGGGGTGGTAGCGTTTGCCGCGGGAATCGCCGTGGGTGCTCGTTGGCCACATTCCACTCACATTCTCGGATTACTTCTGGAAAAGCTTGGCTTCGATGCAAGCGATCTCCTCTTCATGCTCTGGGACCCGGAAGCAAAGGAGCGGGCCGCCCTCGAGCGCCAGCTTTCCGCCCCGCGCGCGCGCGCCAAACGCGCCCGGGTGACCCGCGCGGTGACGATCAAGGCGCCTCGCGCCCTTCCGCCGCAAGCCGTCGTCAGAGTCCGCCGATTCTCGAGCCGGCCAGCCTTGTCACCGGCCTGAATCGCGCTGATTGTCAGGGGGCATGACCGAGAAACTTTACGACATCCCGATCGATTCTCCCCTCACGAAGACCAAGCGAGAGGCCATCAGCAAATTCCTCGCGGAAAACGCTCATCGGTTTCCGATGCAGATCGAGCACACCTGGCACGACGAGGCCGAACCCATTCTGCGCCTGATCACGAAGCCCGTGACGTGGGTCGCGCGCTTTCACCGACAAAAAGTCGAGGTCTTCGGCACGGGCCCTCGTTGGGCGGCGATGTTGCTCACCAAAAAGCGGCGCCAGGAAGTCCGCGAGCACATCGAGAGTGTTCTTCGGCAAGCCGGCTTCGACACCACGAGTCCGGCCGAAGCCTGACGTTTCCTCCCTCCTTGAAAAATCGAGGGATGCGGCATGAGTGATCCCGCCCGCGGTCTCGAGCGCATGCGGCGCATCGCCGGGGGAGCGCTGCTGGCGGTCTTCACCGGCATGGTGGCGTTTCGGCTCCTGGAAGCGAATCACCCCGCTTTCGGGTACCTCCGCGCGTTCTGCGAGGCGGCCACGGTCGGCGCGTTGGCGGACTGGTTCGCGGTGGTCGCCCTCTTCCGCCACCCGCTGGGCATTCCCAATCCCCATACCGCCATCCTGCCCAACAACAAAGACCGCGTCGCCGAATCGCTCGCTGAATTCGTCATTTCCAATTTCCTGACCGAGAAACAACTCGGCCCGCGCATCCGGGAATTGAATTATGCGGAATACCTCTCCCGCTGGCTTCGCGAGAACGCCGATTTTCTCGTGGATTGCGCCGCGGGTTACACGCCCCGGATCCTCGCGGGAATTTCCGACGAAAAAATCGCCGGGCTTCTCGCCGAACGCGGCCGGAAGCTCGTGGACCGCGTCTCCTTGGGCCCGCTTCTGGGCGGCGGCCTGGACGCCCTCTCCCGGAACGGCCGCGATCGGCAGATTTTCCGGAGCGTCCTGAAATCGACCGAAGATTTCATCCTCTCGCATCGCGATCTCATCGAGGCGAAAATCCGCGAAGAAATTCCCTTGCCGATGGAGTTCCTGCGCAACGTCCCGGGATTTCATCGTCTCGAGCCGGTCCTCGACCAACTCAAGGATGCGCTGGCGTTCGCGGTGGCCAAACGGACGATCGAAAAAGTTCGCGATGTGCTCTCAGAAGCTCAACGGGACCCCCGGCACCCGATCCAAACGACATTCGCGGAAAAGCTGAAGGTGCTCGTCGCGGATTTGAAATCCTCACCGCAGATGGCGGACCGCATTCGAAATCTCCAGGCCGCGATGGTCGCCAGCACGGCCATCGACGATTTTGCGCTGAAAGCCTGGCAGGAGGTAAAAACCTTTCTCCTCCACGATTGCGTCGCGGAACATTCCCTGGTGCGCGTAAATCTCCGGGAAGCCCTCGACGACCTCATCGCGCATCTGGCGGAAAGGGCGGAAACCCGGAAGGAAATCAACGACTTCGTCGGCACCCACGTGCTCGCGAGCATTTTGTCCGCCCGGCCCATGGTGCGAGACCTGGTCGTGACGACGGTGCAGGGCTGGGACGGCGACGAGATGGCCCTCCGACTGGAGGCGACGGTCGGCCGGGATCTCCAATTCATCCGCCTCAACGGCACCGTCATCGGTGGCCTGGTCGGGCTTG
The DNA here is from genome assembly GCA_964247025.1 of uncultured Chthoniobacterales bacterium. Classification (GTDB taxonomy): domain Bacteria; phylum Verrucomicrobiota; class Verrucomicrobiia; order Chthoniobacterales; family JAATET01; genus JAATET01. Next base: position 48,961 of record CAXTSM010000009.1, on the reverse strand, counting down.
CGTTCCACGCGGGATTCGCATTGATCGGAAAATAAACTTCCCCTTTTTTCGGGCGATGACTTGCGCCATCCCCCAAGGCATCACCTCGCCGGCGGCGACTCACGGGCTCGAGGTTCCCCGCCCTCGGTCCATTTGAGCCGAGGTCGCGCGGACGCCAGGATGCTGCGATCCTTCGGGAGGACGCTCGCGTCCTGGATCGAGACTTCCAGGCGCTTTTTCCGGCCGAGAAGATCGACTTCGCCCGCGTAACGATTCGGAGGAGCGACGACCCCGGAACAAAGTTCATCTTTCGGGATGGCCACCTGGGTGTTGAAGGGGAGCCGGCCGAGCTTGCCGACATCGACCAGGAAACCGAGGGGCACCGCCCGCGGGCTCGTCAGCACCACGGTGTAGCCGAGCAATGCTCGCGGCGAAGTCGTGCAGATGATGCGGGCGGTGAATTCGCTGGTCGATCCACCCGAGATCCCGATTTTCGCGTCGAAGCCCTTGCCGGGCCCCGGATCGATGTGCACCACCAGGTCGCCTGCCGCCCGGGCCGCCAGTCGGCCCGAAATCTCCGGTCCCGTGGAAGGAATCCACCGCGACTTGAGTCCGCTCATTCCGATGGAGCCTCGCAGGGCGTCCGGCCTCTGCAGCGCCACCGCATAGGTCGGGTCCGGTAGAATGGGAATTTCCTTTTTCCCCGAGGTGATGAACCCCTCCGCGCGGGTCGACTGCAACTTGACCTGATACGAGGCCGGAAGGAACTCCGGCAGCCGCTCGAAGAATTCCGCCCGGACCTCCACCCGGATTCCCGCCTCGCTTCGGAACCGGTCCAGGATCGGGCCAAGTTCTTTCCGCAGCGCGGACCCGTCGTCTTCCGGCTGGGCGGGCGAATTCCCCGCGAACAAGAACAGGAACAGCAGCCAGCGGATCATTTCAAGTCGAAGGCCAGATACGCGCCGTTGTTGAGGATCAGGGTGTTCGTCAGCCGCAGGTTGAAGGCCACCGCCGCGCGCGGGAAGCTCAGCGCGGCCTCCAGCCGGCCTTCGGCGGGAATCTTGATGATCCGCTTCGAAGCGGGGACCTCCGTCGCGATCGAGCGGGTCAGCGGCAGCTCGATGGATGGCAGATCCAGGAGCCGGTCGGCGGCCTCGATCTTAAGGTATTCCTCCAGCAACCCGCCGAGGCCGAACTGCAACCAGCTCCATCTCGCCTTGGAAACGAGATCGACCACCCTCACCTCGACCTTCAAAGCCCCGCCATCGTTCCCGTCCGTCGTCAGATGGAGATAGGCTCGCCCCGCCACCTCGACCGACAGGCCCCGCCGTTTCTCGCGGAGCGTCGCGCCGAGCGCAATCTCCGGGGTGGCGTCGACGAACTCGCATCGGACGGAGTTGATCTTCAACGCGAGATCCGGCCGCTTGGGGAACTCCTGTTCGAAGCCCTCGAAGACGGATAAGGCCTCGTTGATCACGTCCGTCGAAATGAAAATGCCGATCTGCCGGGCAAACGGATCCGGTCCCTCGGCGAGGGTTTTCTTCAGATCGCGCAGATGCTCTCGACGCTCGGCTTGCCTTTGCCGCTCCATGCGTTCCACGGCGGCCCCCGCCGACCGGTTCAAGAACAAAACGCCGAGAACAACCGCTGCCGCCACGGCGAAGAGCCCGAGCCACAGGACTCTTCGCGTCCACGGGGAAAACTTCATAGGACCCCTTGATCGAAGGCGGAGCCCCGGTAGGCCGGCTTTTTACGCATCGAAGGCCGGGGCCAAGCGCCTCGCGGGACTACCCGGCGGCCCCACCGCATCGCTTTTTCGCTTCGGCCGGCCATCCGCCCGGATCTATCTCCGGGCGACTTCTTCCCGGTATTGGATGTAGGCGCTGCGCGCGGCGAGGTAGCGGTCCAGGGAATTTTTGGTGATCGTGTCGTAGAGGGCGATCTGGCCGGGGAAGGCGCGCAGGGTGTTCGTGGCGGGAATGGCGATGATCCAGTCGAGGTCGCCATAGACGAAGCTGACCCAGGTGATCGGGTTCAAGGCGTAGTCGCCGGCCAGCCCGGCGGTGTCGCGCAAGGTGCTCGGCCCGAGCAGGGGCAAAACGATGTAGGGACCGCTCGCGATCCTCCATTTCGCGAGGGTCTGGCCGGTGTCCGCGGAGGGGACGTCGGCCAGCGCCGGGATGTGGTCGGACGGACGACCGAGGCCCGCGACTCCGGCGACCGAGTTCACGACGAACTTTTCGGTCTCCAGGCCGGCGCGCTTGAAGTTCCCCTGGAGAAGATGATTCACCAGCCGCACGGGAAATTTGACGTTCTCGAACGCATTGTAGACGCCCGTGCGAACGGGCTTGGGCACGACCGTTTCATATCCCTTGGAGACGGGGCGAAGCACGACGGTGTAGATGCCGTCGTTGATCCAGAAGGTGGCGCGATTCAGCCGCTCCAACGGGTCGCCGACCGTCGTCGCGTATTCGTCCAGGTCGTCTTCCGGGGCCTGGACGGTCTTGCCATCGGGTTTTCCGCCGCTGGTCGCGGCCGTGGGTTCCGGTTGTTTCCGGGCCGAGGACGCGCAGCCGGTCAGGAGAAACGGAACCAAGGCCGCCCCGAGGAGAAGAGTCAGGAGGCGGGAAGGGATTTTCATTTGGAAGCGGCGGCGGATTGGATCAATGCGGCGAGGACCGCCTTCGCGCCGCCTTTTTTGAACTGGGCGTCGAATTGGGCGCGGTAGTTGGCGATGAGGCTCACGCCCTCGCTCAGCACGTCGGTGATGCGCCAGCCCTCGGCCTCCTCCAGGCGGTAGGTCACGTTGTAGCGGCTGCCGTGATAAAGCAACGTGGTGGCGATCTCCACGCGGCCGGGGGCGGGCGTCGTCGCCGCCTTGAAGGTGATGACCGGATGCTCGCCGGGGGTGAACTTGCTGCTGTAGGTGCGGATGATCAGCGTGGCGAAAAGCTGGGTCGCCTTCTTTTGCTGGTCCGGCGTGAACTGACGCCAGCCCGGGCCGACGGCCCGGCGCGTCATGGCCTCGAAGCTCAGGCGCTTTTCCAGGATGGGCCGCAGGTTCGTCGCCAGCGCGCTGCCGTTGGCCGAGCGATCGGCCGCGGCGAGGACTTCGTTTATGGCGACCTTCAGGCGGCTTTCCGCCTCTTCGGTGGAGGCGACGGCGGCGCCGTGCAGAAGGACGAAGGTTGCGAGGAGAAGGAGCGGGCGGAGATTCATGGGTCGGTTTTTTTGTCGGTTTCCGTTTCCTTGTTGTCGACGCTGCCGAAGGCCATCTTACCGATCAGGGACTCGAGGTCCACGGAGGATTCCGTCATCGTGATCCTGGTTCCGGGCGCGAGATAAGTCTCATCGGCCCCAGGGGACAGGGCCACATATTTGTCGCCGATGAGCCCGGCGGTCTTGATCGAGGCCATCGAATCCGTGGGAAGCCGAAGCCGGCCCGAGAGGCGCAGCGTCGCGATCGCGCTGTAGTCCGCCGGGTCGATGCGGACCTCCTCCACCCGGCCCACGCTCACGCCGGCCACCTGCACGCTGCTGCCGCCGTGCAGGCCCCCGGCGTTCGTGAAGCGGGTCTCGACGAGATAGGTGTCGCCGCCCGCGAGCGAGCTCGCGCCGAGCTTGATCGCGAGGTAGGCCACCGCCGCGATCCCCAGCAGCACAAAGATCCCCACGGAAAGCTCGAGTCTGGATTGTTTCATGAGTTCGTCGGATGAAGGTCGGCCGCCCGGCGGATGTTCGCAAGAGACCGGCCAAGGGCGTCGGCGCTGTCGCGAAATCCCGCCACCACCGGGTGCGCGGACGCGGAAAATGCGGCCGGCGCGCCCTGGAAGCAGATTCGCCCCTGGTCGAGCAGAGCCACGCGGTCGCTGGCGATCAACGCCTCCGTCACGTCATGGGTCACGACGAGCGCGGTGAAGCCGAACTGGCGCTGGTATTTGGCGATCATCGCAAAAACGGCGTTGCGCCGCAGCGGATCGAGGCCGGCGGTGGGTTCGTCGAAAAACACGAGTTCGGGGCGCGTGACGATCGCCCGGGCCAGCGCGAGCCGTTTCTGCATGCCGCCGGAAAGCTGGCCCGGGTAGCGATCCTCGTGGTTGTCGATCTCGAGCTGGCGCAGGGCTTCGCGCGCGCGTTCGCGGATTTCCCGGTCGGAGAGATCCGTGGTCTGCTCGAGCGGAAGGGCGACGTTTTCCAAGGCCGTCAACGAATCGAACAGGGCGTTGCTTTGAAAGAGGAAACTGCAGCGCCGGTGGAAGTCCGCGCGGGCGGCGGAATCGCCCGCGGCGAGAAGTCGCCCATCGAAGTGGATCTGGCCCGCATCCGCGGTGAGGACGCCGGCCAGGCATTTCAGGAAGACCGATTTGCCCGCCCCGCTGGGACCCAGCACGGTGAAAACGCTGCCGCGCCGCACGTCGAGCCCGACCCCCGCGAGCACGACCCGTCCATCGAAGCCCTTGTGCAGCCCTTCCACGCGGAGAAGGAGATCGTGGCCGTCGTCCATGAGTCAGACCAGGAACGAGGTGATGGCGTAGTCGGCCACCAGGACGACGATGGAGGAATGCACGACCGCCCGCGTGGTGGAGGCGCTCACCGCCCGGGCGCCGGTGGCGGAGCGGCAACGATGCGCGTTGAAGCCGTGGTAGGCGCAAAGGCTGACCGTCAGCAGGCCGAAGGTGGCCGCTTTCAGGAAGCACTCGCGCACGTCCGCCGGGCCCACCGCCCGCTCCACCGCCGACCAGTAGACGCCCGGCTCCACGCCGAGCAGAAGCGAGCCGGACAGGCTCCCGCCCCACAGGCCGACCGCGACGAAGAGCGCCGTCTGAAGCGGAAAAACGAACAGCGCCCCGATCACGCGGGGAGCCACGAGATACCCGTGGCTGCTCACCCCCATCGTCTCGAGCGCGACGATTTGCTCGGAGTTCCGCTGGATGCCGAGCTCGGCCGCGAGGGCGGAACCCGCCTGCCCGACGAGCATGAGGGCGGCGAGCACCGGCGCCATTTCCCGCACCAGGCTCAGCGAGACGAGCGCGCCCAGCAGGCCTTGCGATCCGAAGCGATTCAGCACGTAGTAACCCTGCAACCCCAGCACCAGCCCGGTGAACATGCCCACGATCAGAATGACCGGAAGACAGAGCGCGCCCTGCTCGTAGACCGCGCGGACGATCCGCCGCCCGAGCCGCCGGGACTTCGCCGCGGAACGGAACGACGCGCCGGTGAAGAGCGCGAAATCGCCGAACGCGGAGATCGTCCGCAGCGTCTGCCTGCCCAGCAATTGCAACATCTCGTCCATTGATCGCAGGTAAAAAAACGTTCCGCAATGCCCGGGTGGCCGTTCGGCCCGCCGGGAATTTCTTCGATCCGCCTCCTACCAGTTGACGACGGTGAATTGCCCCTGGCTCACGGCATTCGCCTCCTCGACCGTGATCCACCGCTCGGCGTAGCCCGGACCCCAGGAGTCCGAAATGGCCACCTCGGCCGTCGCGACGTTGTAGCCGATGATCATGCACATGTGGCCGTTCTTCGGGTCGGTCCGCAACCGCGCAGCGTTCTTGCGCCATGGTTTCAACATCTCCCGATAGGCCGACCAATCGCTCGCTTCCCGGCGCTGGCGGGAGCGGTTCGTGATGTTTTCGTCCAGCGAGGGAATGACGATCAAACCCCAGAGGACCGGCAGGCCCGCGTCGATGAATCCCGCCACCGCCTGCGTGGTCAGCCGGCCGCCGGTCGTGACCAGTCGCCGGCCGTTGCGCCGCACGACTTCGCCCGCCCCGGCAATCATGGCGGCGACCGAGGTGCCGCCGCCCGCGTCGGTCTGGGCCGCCATCGCGAGCACATACATGTCGGCGGGGATGCCGAGGTAACGAAGCGCCCGCTCCCAGGTGGCTGGCACGCAATACCCCTTCGGACCCTGGTCCACCATCGGGATGTCCCGCAGGATCACGTCGCCGTTGGGCCGCCGTTCCACCCGCGAAGCCAGCCTCGCCCGCAGGTCCTGATCCGTCACCCGCTCGGCCGCCTCGCCGTCGGCCATCGCGACCGGCATCACGCGGACGGCCACGTATTCGCCCCGCGGCGCCGCGAGCAGGATGGCGTGGCCCTTCCAGTTCCAGCGGTCGACGTGTTCGCGGGTCCGGGCGCCCTGGCCGAAGTTCGCCGCTTCCGGCGGGCCGAGCACGCCCGTCAATGCCGCGGCGATGCTTCGCCCGTCCTCGGCGATCTGTTTCTTGTAGCCGGGCAGGACGCGGCCGGCCTTGGTTTCCGCCGAGTCGCCCTTGTTGGCGAAAACCATGGACAGCTGGCTGGGCATTCCGCCCTTCCCGTAGAGCGCGAGGGAAAACGGCCGCGCCCCGAGCACCCGTTCCGCCGGGCCGGCATAACGCCGGAAGCTCGCGTCGTCGGTCGTCCGGGACTCGGGGGACCACTGGAGCCGCCGCGCCACCGCGCCGTCCCCGTCGTCCCAGAGGTCGTCGTCCACCCACAGCGGAACGCCGAAGGCCCGGTCGAGCGCGTGAAAGTCCGGCTCCTCCGCCCGCGCCGCGAGGATCCAGGCCGCGAGCAACAGCGCGCTCCGCGCAAAAATCCGGTATGACATGCCCGGATTAGTAGGACACATTCGCGCCATGCGCATTTTGTTTCTCGACTGCTTTTCCGGGATCAGCGGCGACATGGCCGTCGGCGCGCTCTGCGACCTCGGCGTCGATCAAGCCGCCCTCTCCGGCGAACTCGGGAAACTCGGCCTCCGCGACGAGTTCCACCTTCACTTTTCCCGCCAGACCCGCCGCCACATCGAGGGCGTGAAGTTCGACGTCCATCTTCACGGGCACGCCCACGCGCCCGGGGATCATCACCACCATCACAACGAGGAGACGCACGTCCACGGGCGCAGCTTCGCCGACATTCGCGCGCTGCTCGAGGCGAGCGCGCTCTCGGACTTCGTGAAAACCCGCGCCCTCTCCGTCTTCGGGCGCATCGCCGTGGCGGAGGGCAAGATCCATGGCATGCCGCCGGCGGAGGTTCATTTCCACGAGGTCGGCGCCGTCGACTCCATCGTGGACATCGTCGGCTTCTGCGTCGCCCTCGAGGCGCTCGGCGCTCCGCGCGTGGTCGCATCGTCGTTGTTCGAAGGCACGGGCTTCATCCATTGCGCGCACGGGCATTTCCCTCTCCCCGCCCCGGCCACGCTGGAGATCCTCGCGGGCATCCCGCTCCGCCAGATCGAGGAGCCGATGGAATTCATCACTCCCACGGGCGCGGCCCTGCTCGCGGAGTTCGCCGAGAAATTCGGCCCCATGCCCCCCCTCGCCGCCGACCGCATCGGCTACGGCGTCGGCACGCGCGACACGCCGGGACGCCCGAACGTCCTGCGCGCCGTGCTCGGCGAAACGGCGGGAGAGACCGGAGACGACGTCGTCACCGAGATCGAGAGCAACCTGGACGACCTCTCGCCGGAACTGCTCGCGGCGGCGGCCGAGCGGCTGCTGGCCGCCGGGGCGCTCGACGTGTTCGTGACGCCGATCCAGATGAAAAAAAGCCGGCCGGCCTTCCGCCTCACGGTGCTGACGGAGCCGGCGCGGGCCGGGGAATTCGCCCGCCTGATCCTGACCCAGACCACGGCCTTCGGCGTGCGCATGCACGACTGCCGCCGGCTGAAATTGCGCCGGGAAATCGCGACCGTGGAGACGCCCTTCGGCGCGATCCAAGTCAAGCACGGGTGGCTCGGCGACACGCTCGTGCAGGCGGTGCCGGAGTTCGAATCCTGCCGGCGCGCCGCCGAGGCCGACGGCGGCAGCGTGCGCGAAGTCTACCTCGCCGCCCAGGCCGCGGCCCGGAGCTGATCACGCCGTGGGCAGCGCATCGAGCATTTCGAAGAGAAGCGCGTTCGGGGCGGCGAAGGTCGCCGCGGATCGACCGGTGATCTCACCGGCGGCCTGGACGTAAGTTCCCGCCGGCAGCGGCTCGCCGGCCGCGACCAGGGCGTCGGCCGAGTCGCGCGTCATTTCCGGGTGGAACTGGAGCGCGAGAACGCGACCATCAAAAAGAAATCCCTGGTTCGCGCACGCGCGGCTGGACGCGAGGCGGAGGGCGCCGGGCGGTAATTCGAAGGTGTCGCCATGCCAGTGAAGCACCTCGAGCCCCGGCGGCAGAAACGGGAGACGCCCGCCCGCCTCGGGCGCGAAGTCGACGGGGAACCAGCCGATTTCGATCTCGGGATTTTGCGTGATCCGCGCGCCGAGGGCGTCGGCCAGGAATTGCGCGCCGAGGCAGATGCCGACCGCGGGCCGGCCGGCCGCGACGTGCGCCCCGACGAAGGCGCGTTCGCCGCGCAGCCACGGAAAATCGCGATCCTGGTAGATGTTCATCGGACCGCCCATGACGACGAGAAGATCGACGGCGCCCGCGGGGGGCGGAGCTTCGCCGCGATGGAAAAGCGTGACGTCGACGACATGCCCCCGGGCGAGCGCCCAATCGGCGATGATGCCGGGGCCTTCGACGTCGTCGTGCTGGAAGGCGTGGACTTTCATGCCCCCATTGGAGGGAAGCGCATCGTCGCTTCCCATTCTTTTCTACGGGAGCGGGGGTTTTTCGCCGGTGAAAAGCACGGCCCGTCCATCACGGGCGAGCAGCGCCGTGAGCCGCCGCTCGGCGCTGGTGCGGGCTTGCGCGAGCAGGTCCCCGCCGTGCGCGCGGATGGCGACGCGCAGCCGCAGCTCGCGGAGGGCGCGCTCGCGATCCTCGCCGGTAAGGGGGTTCCACAGGCCGCTTTCGTCCTTCAGGAACCGCACGGCCTGCCCGTCGACGGAGAGAATTTTCGCCGGCGGCAGCGTCACGCGCAGCGCGCCGGACGACGGGTCGATCTCGATCACGAACGGCTGGGCGAGATCGAAGCCGGCGCGCACGACGAAGTCCGCCTCGATTTCGAGCGTCTTCGTGCTGAGCAGCCAGGATTCCTCGACGCGCTGCCGCTCGGTGAGCGTCTGCTCGAGCGTGACGAGCCTCAGCACCTCGGTGCGCTGCTCGACGACCGTGGTGCGGCCGACGACGACGCGCGGCCGCACCTGGAACGCGGCCGCCACCTGGGCCGCGATCTCGCGGGCGGAATCCGCCGCGCTTCGCGTGACGCGCCGGGCGATCTGGGACGGCAGGTCCACGGCGACGTAACGCACGGTCGACGCGCCGAAGACGATCAGCAGCGCGGCGCATGCCGTCAACCCGAGCGCGGTGCGCGCCCCACCGCCGCGCGGCGAATTTTTGGTCACATCGGGCCCGCGCCGCCGGACTTGGCCGCGATCTGGCGCAGGAGCGGTTTGAATTCTCCGGCCCAGAGGCCCATCATCCGCGAGCTGTCTTCGAAGCCCGATTCGCCGGCGTCGCTCACGCGCGTGACCTTGACGCTGAGGCGGTAGTCGTTCGAGTCGCCGATCGGCGTCATGATCATCTTCACGCGGATGGTGGTCGTCACGCCATAGCTGCCATACATCAGTTTTCCGAAGCCGCCCGCGGGTTTGTCGAAGCTGATCGAGTTCGGATAATCCACGGGGCCGACCGAGTAGCCGGATTGCGGGAAGACGGAGTTCGCCGCGTCGATGATCGCGTTCACGTTGGTATTGGACGCGGTGAGGGCGCTCACGCCGCCGGAATCCGCGACCTTCGAGGTGAGGCAGCCGGCGAAGAAAAGCAGGGCGAGCCCGGAGGCGACGCAAAGCACGAGGGGGGCGGGGATTTTTTTCACGGCGCGATGCTGGCGGTTTTTTTCCGGTGAGACAAGCCGGCGTCCCGCCCGCGCTTGCGGCGGTCGCGCCGGCCGGTTACAAAATGCCTGCGAAATGAATCCCATCCGACACTCCTTCAAGCTTCTCGCGGCGCTCCTCGTCCTGGCCGGTTGCGCCACCGGCGCCTGGAAAAAGGAGGACCTGCTGACCCAGGCCGGCTTCCGGTCCTTCACCGCGAAAAAACCGTCGGAACTCGCCCTGCTCAAAAACCTGCCGCCCGACCGGATCTCGCCGGTCACGATCAAGAGGCGCACCTACTTCGTATTCCCGGACCCGAAAAACAACCGGCTTTACGCGGGGAACCCTTCGGAGCTCGCCGCGTATCAAAAGCTGCGCGCCCGGCGGAAGCTGGCCGCCGAGCAGGTCGAGACCGCGCGCCTCGATCAGGCCACCGACTTCGGCGCGTGGGGCGCACTCGACTACGGCTGGTACTCGTTTTAGGGCCGAAACGACATTTCGTCGCCGCCCGCTCCGCCGGGGCGCCCGCGCGTCTTCACCCGTGCCCCGCACGGCGACGGAGCACTCGGGCGACAAGCTCTCATCGAAGCAAAGCGCGTCGCCCGAGGGGCGGCGGCTTCCCGCCGATGATCCCCCACGATCACGGGCAGGATGCCCGCGCCACTTCGGGGCGGCAACCCGGATTCCGATGCGCCGCGGTCTCGAGCCGCCGTGTCCGGGAAAAGCCTTGCGGCATTTTTTCGTCGCCCGGTAGGGTGCTGCGATGAAAGTTGTCGTCACCGGCGGGGCCGGGTTCATCGGGTCGCACGTCACCCGCCGTCTGCTGGACGACGGCCACGAGGTCGCGGTGATCGATAATTTTTCGGATTTCTACGATCCGGCGATCAAGCGCGCCAACGTCGCGAGCTTCGGCGAGCGCGCGCGGATCTTCGAGGCGGACATCACGGAACCGGAGGTGGTCCGGAAGATCCTCGCCGGGGGAAAGTTCGACGTGGTCGTGCATCTGGCGGCGCGCGCCGGCGTCCGGCCCTCGATCGAGGATCCCCGGGCCTACATCGAGACGAACATCACGGGGACCTACAACCTGTTGGAAGGGGCGCGGGCCGCGGGCGCGAGGCACTTCGTCTTCGCGTCCAGCTCGTCGGTCTATGGTCTCGCGAAGACGGTGCCGTTTTCCGAGGACCTGCCGTTGCCGCAGACGCTCAGCCCCTACGCCGCGACGAAGCTGGCGGGCGAGCAGCTGGGCGGGAATTTTGCCAACCTTCATGGCATGCGGGTGGTCTGCCTGAGGTTTTTCACGGTCTACGGGCCGGGACAGCGGCCGGACCTCGCGATCCACAAGTTCACCGACATGATCGAACACGGCCGGCCGATCCCGAAGTTCGGCGACGGGAACACGCGGCGCGACTACACGTACATCGACGACATCGTCCAGGGCGTGCTCGGAGCGATCGAGTACGCGCGCAGCGGCATCGAGACGTTCGACATCTTCAATCTCGGCGAAAGCGAGACGACGACCCTCAACGAACTGATCGCGGCCCTCGAGTCGGCGCTCGGAAAGCGGGCCGAGATTCAATCCCTCCCCGAGCAGAAGGGCGACATGCCGCGCACGAGCGCCGACATCACCAAGGCCCGACGCCTGCTGGGTTACGATCCCCGCACGCGGATCGCCGACGGCATTCCGAAGTTCGTGGCGTGGTATCGCAGCCTGCGAAGTTGATCGTATGCCCGCCGACGCGACCTCGCTGCTGCAGGAGCTGATCCGCATTCCGAGCGTGAACCCGGAGGGCGACCCGGGCACGCCGCACGTCGGAGAAAAAAGAATCGCGGAATATCTGGCGGATTTTTTGCGGGGGATCGGCGCGGAGGTCGAGCTTCACGAAGTGCTGCCCGGAAGGCCGAACGTCGTCGCCCGGTTTCGGGCCGATTCCCCGGGCCGGCCGAGGCTGCTCCTCGCGCCGCACACCGACACGGTGAGCGTCGGCGGCATGACGATCGAGCCGTTCGGCGGGGAGTTGCGCGAGGGACGGATCCAGGGGCGCGGCGCCTCCGATACGAAGGGCTCGCTCGCGGCCATGCTGTGGGCGCTGAAGGAATCGCGGGCCGCGCTGGCGGGCCTCTCGCACGAGATCTGGTTCGCGGGGTTGATGGGGGAGGAGGCGGGGTTGCACGGGTCGCGGGATCTGGCCGCAAGGGAAAAATTCGATTTCGTGATCGTGGGCGAGCCGACGAGTCTGCAGGTCGTCAATGCCACCAAGGGCTCCGCCTGGCTCACGCTGCGCACGACGGGCCGCGCCGTGCACGCCTCGATGCCGGAGCAGGGGGAAAACGCGCTCTACAAGATGGCCGACGTGCTGCGCGGCATCCGCGACACGATCGCGCCGGCTCTGGCCGGGCAACGCGATCCGATCCTGGGCTCACCGACGATCAGCGCCGGCACGATCCGCGGGGGGACGAAATCGAACATCGTGCCCGACGCCTGCGAGATGAGCGTGGACCTGCGCACGATTCCCGGGCAGGACATCGGCCCGGTGCTGGCGGAGCTGCGGGAGATTTGCCCGGATCTGGAAATCTCGATCTGGGAGGCGAAACCGATGTTCACCGCCGCGGAGCACCCGATGATCCGACGGTTGGAAAATTGCGGCGCGGCGTGCGTGGGGGCGCCGTGGTTTTGCGACGCGGCCATGTTCGGCGAGGCGGGCGTGCCGGCGGTGGCCATCGGGCCGGGCTCCATCGCGCAGGCGCACACGAAGGACGAATTCCTCGCCGTGGCGGACCTGGCGGACGGGGTCGAATTTTTTCGGAAATTTTTCGGGCAACTCGCCCCTTAGGCCGCGTTCCGGCGCTCATTGGCCCGCGCGCGAGAGGAGGCGCTGCTTCGCCTCGGCGGAAAGGCTGGATTGGCCGATCCAGGCCCGGGCGGCGGCGGGGTCGCGGTGGAGCCAGTTCGTGGCGATGGTCTGAAGCTGGTCGTTGCGTCGGGAGGGATCGCTGATCGTTCCCGCCCACTGGGCCGCGAGCTTGGGGTCGTTTTGCGCGAGCGAATACGTGAAATTTCCAATGACCTCGTCGCGACCCTTCCCCGCCGGCATGGCGGAGAACCACGTGAGGGCCTGGGACGAATCCTGGCGCACCCAGTCCGACATCACCGCGCTCACGACGGAGGCGCGGGTCTCGCCCTCGGGAAGGGTGGCGGTCCAGCGCGCCGCGGCGGCGGGGTCGGCGTCCGCCCAGCGGTTGGCGATGTTGCTCAAGGCGTCTCGCTGGGCGCTGGCCGGCAACTGCGCGAGCGCCCAGCGCGCGGCGGCGTTCGGATCGGACTCCGCCCAATTGCTCGCGACCCGGGAAAGGGCTTCGTCGCGAGAGGTCGAGAGGGGAAGTCCGAGCGCCCACGTGGCGGCCGCGGCGGGATCGGTCTCGGCCCAATTGCCGGCGACGCTTTCCAACGCGTTGTTCCGCGCTTCGCCTTCGGGCAGCTTCATGGCCCATTTCGAGGCGGCGGCGGGATCGATCTCGGCCCAGTTGCCCGCCACGTAGTCCACGGCGTTGTTCTGCGCCGCGCCGGCCGGAAGCGTGGCGGCCCAGGCGGCGGCGGCGGCGGGGTCGCTGCGCGACCAGTTGCTCGCGGTGTTCGCGACGGCGTTCCGCTGGGCGTCTCCCGGGGGCATCGCGGCAGCCATCTTCGCGGCGGCCGACGGATCGTCCGCGGCGAGGCCGTTGACGAGTCCCTGCGAGATCGCGCGACGCACGGCGGGATCGGTCTGCGACTCGAGCCATTTCTGGGCGCCGGCGGAATCCTGCCGCGCCCAGTTCGAGGCGATGTTGCGCAGCATCTGGTCCTGGTCACGGAGGGACGCGGCAAGATCGACGAGCGCGACGGCGTTCATCGGATTTTCATTCGCGGCGGAGTAGGCGAGATCGCGCACGAGGTTGGTGCGGTCCGGCCCGGATGGCATCTTTTCCAGCCACGCGTAGGCGCCCTCGAAATCCTGCTGCACCCAGCCCTGCATCGTGGTGGACAGGGCCTGGTCGCGCGCCCGACGGTCCGGCAGGGACCGCGCCCACGCGACCGCCGCCTCGCGATCCTCCGCGCCCCAGGCGCCGGCGACGATGGAGAGCGCGCTCGTCCGCAGCTGCCCCGGCGGGAGCGCGGCGGCCCGATCCGCGGCTTCCGCCGGATCGCGGCGGACCAAACGGGAAAAAATCGGATAGGCCACCTCGAACCCGCGGCGGGAATTTTTCGAGGACAACGCGGATTGCAGCGCCCGCTCGGGATCGGTTTCCGCGAGGGCCGCAACGAGGGCGCGCTGGGCGGAGCGCTTCAGCTCGCCCTCGGGCAGCGCGTTCGACCACCGCTCGGCCGCCCCGTAATCCGTCGCCGCCCAGCCGGCGAGCGCTGAAATCACCCCCTGGCGCCGGAGCGACAAGGAGGAAAGTTTTTGCGCGTAATCGATGGCCGCCGCGGGATCGAGGCGGGCCCATGAACCAAGCACGAGCGCGAGGCCGCCCGTCTGATCGGGCCCGTTGCCCGTCGCGCGGATGGCCTCGGCGACGGCGTGGGCGTTCTCCCGGGTGATGCCGTTATGCGAAAGCCACCAGATGTGCCCGGCGCGCGACATCATGTCGGGATCCTTCATCGCCTCCGTGATCGACGCCGCGAGATCCGCGCTGCCGGTCGGGACGGAACCGCCGGCCAAGCCGGAGCGCGAAGCCGCGCGAGCCGCCGAAGACGAAGCCGCGGGGCCGGATTCTCCGCCGCCGAAGAGGTTGCCGACGGCCGTTCCCGCGGCTCCGTTCGGCCCCGGCGACGAAGCGAGTCGCGCAAAGCCGAAACCAATGACGAAGGCCGTCGCCGCGACCGCGAGTAGGGGGAGCCACGCTTTCATGCCGACCGAAGTTGAGCGGATTCGCGGGAGCCGAGGCAAGGTTGATTTCCTTGCGTTCGGGATTGACAACGCCGGGCCAGCTTCGGCTCAATGCGAACCCATGATTTCCCTCCTCATTGCCGGCGGAGTTTCCGTGGCCGCCACGTCCCAAACCACCGAGTGGCCCGATGTCGACAACCACACGCTTCGCGGCGAGGCGATCCCCGCGAGCCAGGTGGTCTGCCGGACCATATGGGGCACGCCCATGCTTCCCGATGGCAAGGGCGGTTATAGCCTCATCGCTCGCATCAATCCCGATTTCATCCGCGACAGCCTCATCATTCCGCCCCGCACGACCGGCATGGTCGCCTATCGTCCGCTGCCCGAGGCCCAGTTGGAGGCGACGCGGCCCGCGAGCCTGCCGACCCCGCCCGTCATCGCCCCGCCGCAGCCCCCGCCAACCCCGGCGACCGATGCGGGAACGGCCACCCCGGGCGACGCGACCGCCGCGCCCGCGTTCTAACGCCCGTCGATTTTGTCGCCCCTGCGCTCCGTCGCCGCGCCGCGCGAGATCACGCGCCCCCCGTGAAATCACCCGCCCCCGGCGCCCCGACGGAGCGGGGCGGCGACAAGGGGGACCTTTCGACTCTCTTGATCCGGGCGTCCGGCCCTTCGTCCCGTCTGCTCCCCACCGCCGGAGCCTTCTTCGTGGATACACGCCCCGGCAAGTCTTTGTCGCCCCGGCGCTCCGTCGCCGCGCCGCGCGAGATCACGCGCCCCCGTGAAATTACCCGCCCCCCGGCGCCCCGACGGAGCGGGGCGGCTACAACGAGGCCTTTACCGCGCCGATTCGTCCGAAGTTCCATCACCCCCGGACGAGCCGGATCTTTCGCCCCGCCGACCCCGGCGCGGGTCGATCAATCGCCGGGGAGAAACGCCGCCGCCGGCCCGCGACTCACCATGAAGGTGCCGTCATCCCGGATCGACGGGATCTCCGGCGGCCCGGCCTTTCCCGCTTCCTTCTCCTCGTCTTCGCTCGAGGGCGAACCCCGCCCTAGTCGCGCGCCGCGTTCGCGGACTCCTTCGAGGTCGTAACCGTCAGCACATCGTGCGGCGCGGATTCCCGCTGACCCGCCGGCGTGACGCGCACGAAGAGCGCGCTTCGCCGCAACGTCGAGAGATCGAGGGCCCCCAGGTAACCCATGCCGGCCTGCACGCCGCCGATCAACTCTCGCAGCACCTCGTCGAGCGGTCCGGCGGCTTCCTTGAGCGCCTCGATGCCCTCCGGCGCGGCCTTGGTGGTCGCGTCCTGGCGCTCGTGGCCGTAGCGCGCGGCGGAGCCTTCCTTCATCGCGTCGCGGCTGCCCATGCCGCGGTATTGCTTGTAGAGCTTTCCGCCGATTTCGATGATGCGGCCGGGAGCCTCGTTGCAGCCCGCGAGCAAACCGCCGCAGATCACCGCGTCGGCCAGCGTGAGCGCCTTCACGATGTCGCCGGATTTCGTGATGCCGCCATCCGCGAGGATCGTGACGCCGGCCTTGGCGGCCGCGCGCGAGGCGGCGTAGAGCGCGGTCATTTGCGGGATGCCGACGCCCGCGACGATGCGGGTGGTGCAGATCGAGCCGGGGCCCTGGCCGATCTTCACGGCGTCTGCCCCGGCGTGAGCGAGAAATTCCACGCCTTCGCCGCAGGTCACGTTGCCGGCGATGAGCGTGAGATCGGGAAACGCCTCGCGCAGCAGCCGCACCGCGTCGCCCACTCCCTTGGAGAATCCGTGGGCCGTGGAGACCGCGATGGCGTCGATGCCCTCGTCGAGCAACCGGCCGACGTGCGACGCGATCCGGTCGCGGTCGAGCGATCCGTCGGGGTGGCGGTGCGGGGAAATGGCCGCGCCGCAGACGAGGCGGAGCTTGGCGTCGCGGGCGGGCTTCACCGCGCGGCGGGATTCCTCGCCGATGCGCTCGATGTCGCTGAGCGTGAAAAGCCCGCGCAGGCGGTCGGCGTCGTCCACGACCAGTAATTTGTGGATGCCCATGTGCTCGGTGAAAAAACGATCCGCCGTGGCGATGGGATTTCGCCGGATCTCGTTCTCGCGCAGCGTGAAGACCGCGGCGCGCGGGGTCATGGCCTCGGCGACGGTCCGCTCGCGGTAGCGCTCGCGCACGACCGAGCCGGAGAGCAGGCCGAGCAGGCGATCGTTCTCGTCGACGACGGGGAACGTGCTGAACCGGAAATCGCGCTTGGCGATCAGGTCAAGGACCTCGGCGATCTTCTGCGCGGGCGAGGCCTTGATCGGGTCCTGAATGAAGCCGTGGATGTGATTCTTGACCCGGGCCACCTCCTTCACCTGCGCGGCGTCGCCCATGTTGTAATGGATCAGGCCCAGGCCGCCGTTCAGCGCCATCTGGATCGCCATCTTGGACTCCGTGACGGTGTCCATGTCCGACGAGATCACGGGAATCTGCAGGCTCAGCCGCTCGGACAACGACACGGCGAGATTCGTGTCGCGCGGCAGCACCTCGGAATAACGCGTCGCCAGCGAGAGATCGTCGAACGTGAGACCGAACGGAAGGCTGGCCGGGAAAAAGGCGTCGGCGTCGGAGTAGAATCCCATGTCGGATGCTGCCCGACGCGACGTTCGCGCTCAAGCAAAACCTCTTTCGCCTTTCCCCGCGATTACCTCCCCCGCTAGCTTCCGCCATGCGAGCGCCCCGCATCCGCGAAATTCCCGAACCCGACCGTCCGCGCGAAAAATTGACCGCCCGCGGCGCCGGCAGCCTCACCGACGCCGAGCTCATCGCGATCTTCCTGCGCACCGGCACCCGCGACCGCAACGTCATCGAGGTCGCCCGCGACGTGCTCGCGGCGCGGGGCGGATTGCACGCCCTTGCGCGGGCGTCGGTGCAGGAGCTGCGGAACGCCGCGAAAGGCATCGGCCCGGCCAAGGCCGCGGAGCTCGCCGCCGTCTTCGAGGTGGGCAAGCGCCTCGCGCGCGGACCCGGCATCCGTCCGAAGCTCGACACGCCCCAGTCCGTGCATGACCTGCTCGCCGCGGAATGCGAGACGCTCGACCGGGAGCGGCTCTACGTCCTCCTCGTCAACACGCGCCACCAACTGATCTGGACCGAGCTCGTCTCGGTCGGCTCGCTGAACGAAAGCATCGCCCACCCCCGCGAGATTCTCCGGCCCGCCCTCATCCATTCGGCCTACGGCTTCGTCCTCGCGCACAATCATCCCTCCGGCGACCCGTCGCCCAGCACCGCCGACAAGCGCCTGACCCGCCGCATCCAGGAAGCGGCGGACCTGCTGCAGCTCCGGCTCGTGGACCACATCATCATCGGCGCGCCCGAGGAAGGCCGCGCCCCCTACTTCAGCTTCAAGGAAAATGGGCTCCTGTAGCGCCTTCGGCTTCGACTCATCTCACTCGCGGATTCCGCAGATCTCCGCCGATCCGGAGGAACTTTCCTGGATTCCTCACTTCCCGATTCGAATTTTTCCTTCCAGGCCAAGTCCGTAACTTACTGACGAGATGCGAAGGTAACGAGGAGCCCGGGCACCGCGCTCGCCCTGGCCGGTCACCAACGCAGCCGACGAAGCGGTTTTGTTTCTCCTCGTTCCACGCCGAGCCGAGCCGACGAGGGGCGATCGTTTCTTTGCCGGTGATCTGGCTGGACGCCAGGACGGGCCTTGGATTCAATCGGAATCCAGAATCCTCGCATGAATAATCTGCACCTCGCCGTTCAGCTCTTTCTCCAACTTGCGGTCATTCTTTTGTTCTGCCGGCTTGTCGGAGCAGTGGCGAAGCGCTTCGGGCAGCCGCAGGTGGTGGCGGAAATGATCGCCGGCGTGATGCTCGGACCTTCGCTTTTCGGGTTGATTTGGCCGGACGCGCAGCATGCCATCTTCCCTTGGGATCCGACGCAAAAGCTGCGGGATACGCAGAGCTATCTCTTCCCGCTCGCGCAACTCGGGCTGGCTCTTTACATGTTCGTCGTCGGGATGGAGTTCCGCATGGACATCGTCAACAAGCGGCTCAAGAGTTCGGTCGCCGTGTCCATTGCCGGAATGGTGGTGCCATTCGGGCTGGGCGCCGCCCTCGGGTGGATGCTGTTCCATTACACGAAGCTTTTTCCCGAACGCACGTCGCTCATGGAAGCGATGCTTTTTCTGGGCGCGGCGATGTGTATCACCGCGTTCCCGATGCTCGCGCGCATCATTCATTTCAAGAAGCTCACGGGCACCACGATGGGCACGGTCGCGCTCGGGGCGGGGGCGATCGACGACGCGACGGCGTGGTGCCTGCTTGCGGTGGTGCTGGCGAGTTTCGATCAGAATTGGGCGCACGCGTGGCAGAATATCGGAGGCGGCGCCGCCTACGTGGCCGTCACGCTGGGGATCGTCCGGCCACTCCTCGCGAAGGCGAAGCCCTGGTTCGTGAAGGAGGGCACGCTCACCGAGGCGGGATTGGTCGTCGGTTTGTCATTGCTCGCCCTGGGGGCCTGGTTCACGGACCTGATCGGTTTGCACGCGGTCTTCGGCGCATTCGTCATGGGTGCCGCCATGCCACGCGGCGTGGTTTCGCGGGACTTGATTGGCCGCGTTCAGCCCCTTACCGTCGCGCTGTTGCTGCCGTTGTTTTTCACCTTTTCCGGGCTCAACACGAAGATCACCCTGCTTAACACCGGTTTCCTTTGGTTGATTTGCGGCGCCGTGCTGATCGCGGCCATCCTTGGCAAGGGGGTCGCCTGCTGGTTGGCGGCACGGGCCACCGGCCTGCCGAATCGCGAGGCTCTCGGCATCGGGACGCTGATGAACGCCCGCGGCCTGATGGAATTGATCATCATCAACATTGGGTTGCAGCGGGGGATCATCTCGGAAGGACTCTTTGCCGTGCTCGTCATCATGGCCGTCGTCACGACTCTGATGGCGTCCCCCGTTTTCGATCGGCTGGTTGGTTCTGGCGTGACTCACGTCCCCGAGGAAGAAGACCCGAAACTGGCTCCGATGGCCGGCCGCGCTTAGTGGAATCCAAGTCGACGGGGTCGACTCCAAAGCGAGGCGCCGGACTTCTTTCGGACTCATCCCGACACCGTGATGGCCGGTCGCAGAAAAGGAAGCCGGTCCGACTTGCGCTCCGGCGACCCTTCAGGAACCAAGCCTTCCAGGCCTACAAAGAGGGTCGCTATGATGATCGACCGTCGCCTCCTTCCTCCCGCCCGCGACGTCGCGGGCGTTCCGACTCCCGCCGAGCAAGATGCATGGTTCCTTTCATCTGCTTCACTCCATTCTCCCGGCCTGCCGATCTGCCTCGATCGATGCGAAAGCGTCTTCGGGTCGAGCTGTCGCGGCCGGAGAGCGACGGGCGGCTCGGAGAGTCACCTTACCTCTGATCGGTAGGGCTTGCCTCCGAGCCGGCCCATTTTCTTGCGGCCACAAAGATGGAAAACGCTCTAGAACGTCTGCTCGCGCTCTATTTCTGCAAAGCATCGTAGCCGCGCCTCGCCTTTCGGATCTGAGGGTGCTGCTTTTCCACCCAGACCAGAAGGACGCGAAGCGGCACGAGGAAGGATTCCCCCATGGCCGAGAGACGGTATTCGACGCCCGGAAGCTTGGTGGGAAACACGCGGCGCTCGAGAAAGCCGTCGCGCTCGAGATCTCGCAGCGTCTGGGTGAGCATCCGCTTGGAAATTTGCGGGACCCCGCGCCGCAGCGCGCCAAAGCGGCGCGGCCCGTCCTCGAGGCAGAGCAGCACCAGCGTGCTCCACTTGCCGCTGAGATGATCCAGCACATCCCGCACGGGACACTTCCCGGGATCGTCGCCCTCCTCGGCGATGCGCTCGGTCGCGAGCAGGAGACGGGATCGGAGTTGGGAGGTGGGCATATTGAAAAAGGAGTGGTTCCCTTCAGGTAACCGGGCACAAAAAGCTGCCTCCTTGCGCCATGTCTTATAAGTCTTTAATCTAGACCAGTCTCATAATAAAACCACAAAGGAACAAAACCAGAATGAACCACATCAATGACCGTCTCCTGGTCACCGGAGCCAACGGCCAGCTCGGCCGCGCCGTCGTCGAGGAACTGCTGCGCCTCGGAGCCGGACACGTCGTGGCGGCCACCCGCGCCCCCGACAAGCTCGCCGACTTGAAAGCGCGCGGCGTGGAGGTGCGCGCCGCCGACTTCGACCATCCCGAAACGCTGCGGAGCGCTTTCGCCGGCGTGGATCGCCTGGTCATCATCAGCACCGATAACCTGGAGGTGCCCGGCAAAAGGCTGGCCCAGCACCGGGCCGCGGTCGCCGCCGCCGTGGAAAGCGGCGTCAAGCACGTCGTCTACACCTCGGCGCCGGCGCCCCATCCGACCGCGGAAGGTTCGCTCATCGACGACCACTTCTGGACCGAGGCCGCCCTGTTCGCCGCGCCGCTCACCTGGACGATCCTGCGCAACCATCTCTACATGGAGCTGATCCCCATGAAGGTGGGGCCCGCGCTCGAGAGCGGCCAGCTCTTCTCCGCGACCGGCGGCCGGGGCCGCGCCTACGTCAGCCGCGAGGATTGCGCGCGCGCCATCGCCGGGGCCCTGGTCCAGGCGCAAGGCTCGGAAATCCTCGACGTCACCGGACCCGCCGCGGTCACGCAGGACGAGCTGGCGGCGCTGCTCGGCGAACTGACCGGCCGGCCCGTCGCGCACGTCGACGTGCCGCCGTCCGGCCTGGCCGAAGGCTTGTCCCACGCCGGGTTGCCGCCCTTCCTCGTGAAGGTCGTGGTGGATTTCGACGTCGAGGCCGCGCAGGGCTACCATGCCCTGGTCACACCCACGGTCGAGCGGCTGACGGGCGCGCGGCCGGTGGCGCTCCGGGAATTCCTGCAGGAACACCTCGCGACCTGACCCGGATGAGACTGCGCCATCTCGGATGGGCCGGGGTCGAGATCGACCACGATGGCCAGACCCTGCTCATCGACGTCCTGAAGGATTCCTTCCGGCTCATCCCGGGCGACAACCTGGTCTCCCCGCTCGGCCCGGGCCGGGCCGCGGCCGCCCTCGTGACGCACCTCCATTCCGACCACGCCGACCCTTTCACGATCGCCGCCGCGCTCGCCAAGGGCGCCCCCGTGTTCCGCCCCGAGCCGAACCCGGGGTCGGGCGACGACCTCATCATGACCGCGCCGGCGGAGGCGCAATTCCGCGAAGCCGGCCTCGCGCCCGAGATCGTGCCGCCGTGGGAGGAGCGCCGGGCCGGGCCGTTTCGCATCCTCGCCGTGCCGGCGGTGGACGGCTTCGGCGACCCGCAACGCACCTGGGTCGTGGAGGGCGACGGGGCCCGCATCCTGCACGCCGGCGACACCTTGTTCCACGGCCATTGGTGGGCCATCGCCCGCGCCGTGGGCCCGATCGACGTGGCGTTCCTGCCGATCAACGGGCCGACGCTCCAGATCCCGCACGTGCAGCCCCCCAACCCCTTCCACGCCGCGATGCAGCCGGAGGAAGCCGCCGTCGCCGCCCAGATCCTGCGGGCCCGGGTCGGCGTGCCGATCCATTACGAACTGCTGAACCGGCCGCCCGAATACACGGAGACGCCGCGACCCGCCGCGCGCTTCGCGGAAAAATGCCGGGCGCTGGGCGTCATCCCGCTGATGCCGCCCCGCGGAGAATGGTTCTCGCCGCGATGACGCCACCCATCCGGGCGACGCTCCGATTTCACCTCGGCCTCGAGCCGGGGACCGGCCGCGCCCCGGTCGTCGGCGCGCCGTGCATCAGCGACTGGTGCGCGCCGACGCCCGCCATCGCACCCGACGCCGAGGCCAGCGTGGCGCTGTGCATCGCCGCCGCCGCGTCGCCCGCGGCATACACGCCGGGGACGCTGGTCTGCCGCCAGTCGTCGACCCGCACGTAGGGCCCGCCCGGGCCCTCGTCGAAGGCGCAGCCGAGCTGTTCCGCGAGCGGGCTTGCCAGGTGCGTGCGCGGCGCGACGAACAGCGCGGCGAGCGGCACCGTCCGCCCGTCGGCGAGCCGCACCGCCTCCAGCCCGGGCGCGGGGCCGAGGAGTTCGACGACCGGGCTGCGCTCGACCGCCACGCCGCGCGCGGTGAGCAGCGCCGCGTCGTCGTCGTCGGGTTCGAACGTCGCCTGCGTGAAGTAGGTGGTCGGTCCCCAGTCCGGGATCAGCTTGGCCTGGTGCACCGACGTCGGCTGCGTCGCGAGCACGCCGAGCGCGCGGCCGGCGACCTCGTAGCCGTGGCAGTAGGGGCAATGCAGCACGCTGACGCCCCAGCGCTCCGGCAGGCCGGGAATCGGCGGCAGCTCGTCGCGCACGCCGATCGCGAGGACGAGGCGGCGCGCGCGCGCCTCGCCGCCGTCGGCCAGCGTCACCGCGAAGCCGTCGTCCGTGCGGCGCGCCGTCACGGCCTCGCCCGCCGCGAACGCGACCGTGGGATAGGCCGCGAGCTGGCCGCGCGCGTCGCGCAGGATCTCGAAGGGCGGCCGGCCGTCCTGGCCGAAGAAGCCGTGCCCCTCGCGCGCGAAGCGATTGCGCGGGCGACCGGCGTCGATCACCAGCACGCGCTTGCGCGCGCGTGCGAGCGGCATCGCGGCGGAAAGGCCGGCGTAGCTGCCCCCGACGACGATGACGTCCTGGATCGTCTCCCAGCGGGGGATCATCGCCGGCGGGCCGCGAAGGTCGCGGCAAAATTGGCGGCGGTCGCGGCGGAAGGCGCGGCGATGATCTTCGGCTTCATGCGGGCTCCAGGTCGGTTATGGCCATCCGTTCATCCAAGTGGAACGTCCCCTGCTTGACCAGTCCGTTCGATCACCCCCTCTCCTGCTTGGTCGGCCAGCCGCCGGGGATCCACGGAGACGCCCCGGGCGGCCGAGCGTTTCTCGGACCCGGCGAAAGAACCCGGCGTCTTGCCGCTTGTCCCCCTTCGCGGAGAATGGTTCTCTCCCCGATGAGGTTCACGGAATGAACGAAAAGCTGCTCGCCGCCGTTCGCCGTCACGTCGAGGGTTGTGCCGACCCGGCCGGCGTTTCCCGGACTCCCCTTCCCGGTCTGACCCTGATCCGCGCCGACGCGCCCAGCGAGCTGGTCTACGCGATCACCCGGCCGCTCGTCTGTCTCGTGCTGCAGGGAAGCAAGGACGTGGCGACGGGGCAGCGAACCCTCGCGTTCCGCGCCGGCGACTCGCTCCTGATCACGGCCGACGTGCCGACGGTGAGCCAGATCACGCGCGCGACCGCCGCCGAGCCGTATCTCTCGCTGGTCCTGGACCTGGAACCGGCGGTGATCGCCGACCTGACGGTGGAAATGAGGGCGGCGCCGGCGGCCCAGGGCGCGCCCGTGCGGGCCGAGCCGACGCATGCCGAGGTCGCCGATGCCGCCCTGCGGCTGATGCGGCTCCTCGATCGCCCGGCCTCCATCCCGGTGCTGCACGGGCCGCTGGTGCGCGAGCTGCACTACTGGCTCCTGGCCGGCCGGCACGGCGAGGCGATCCGCCGGCTCGGCTGGCCGGACGGCCCCGCGCAACGGGTGGCGCGCGCGGTCGCGGTGCTGCGGGCCGAGTTCGCGCGGCCGCTGCCGGTGGATCGCCTGGCGGCCGTGGCCGGGATGAGCCCCTCGTCGTTCCACCATCACTTCCGCGCCGTGACCTCGCTCACGCCGCGGCAATTCCAGAAGCAGCTGCGCCTCATCGAGGCGCGCCGGGCGATGCTGTCGGAGGGCCTGTCGGCGAGCGGCGCGGCCTTCGCGGTCGGCTACGAGAGCGTGCCGCACTTCACGCGGGAATATGGCCGGATGTTCGGACGGCCGCCCGTCAAGGACACGGAAGCCCGGCGGACGCAGGCCTCGGTCTGAATCGTCGCCGGGTCGCGCGCCTTGCCGCATCCTCGAAGTCTTTTGCCCGTTTCTCCAACGAGGTTTACGCGCCGCCGCGGCGGGAACAAAGTCCGATCCATGACCAAAATCTCCCTCGTCACCGGCGCCAGCCGCGGCCTCGGCCGCAACACCGCCCTCAGCATCGCCCGCCGCGGCGGCGACGTCGTCCTCACCTACCGGAGCCGCGCCGAAGACGCGCAGGCCGTGGTCGCCGAAATCCAGGCCCTGGGGCGCAAGGCCGTCGCCTTCCCGCTCGACACCGGCAAGGTGGCCGCCTTCGCCCCGTTCGCCGAGCAGCTCGGGGCCGCGTTGCGCGAGACCTGGCAGCGCGACACCTTCGACCACCTCGTGAACAACGCCGGCCACGGCGACTACGCTCTCATCGAGCAGACGACCGAGGCGCAGTTCGACGGCCTGGTCGACGTCCACTTCAAGGGCGTCTACTTCCTCACCCAGGCGCTGCTCCCGCTCATCGCCGACGGCGGCCGCATCGTGAACCTGTCCTCCGGGCTGACCCGGACCTCGTTTCCCGGCTACGCGGCCTACGCGGCGGCGAAGGGCGCGGTCGAGGTGCTCACCCGCTACCTGGCCAAGGAGCTGGGCGCGCGCGGGATCGCGGTCAACACGGTGGCGCCGGGCGCGATCGAGACCGACTTCGGCGGCGGCGCCGTGCGCGACAATCCCGACGTGAACAAGATCTTCGCCGACCTGACCGCGCTCGGCCGCGCCGGCGTGCCCGACGACATCGGACCGATGATCGCGAGCCTGCTGTCCGGGGACAACCGCTGGGTCAACGCGCAGCGGATCGAAGTGTCCGGCGGCCAGGGCATCTGATTTCCATCCGCCGCCGTGAGTTGTCGGGGCGCGGATCTTTGCTATCGTCCACCCGATGAACCATCTCCGCATCTCCCGGATTTCGCCGTGGCCGATTCTGCTCGCGCTGGCCCTGGTAAAACTGTCCGCCCAGGAGATCTTCCCCGCCAAAAACGACGCCGCCACCAAGGCTACGTTCAAGCTCGTCGATGGCGCGGCCGACCCGGACAGCGCCTCCCTCGACGTCTTGCACGACGGGAAGCCGCCCTCGAGCGAGGATGATCCGCAGGCCAGCTTCTTCTTCGCGCCGGAGGCGGATGGCGGAAGGATCTCGATCGACCTCGGCTCGGCGATCCCGGTGAAATCCGTGACGACTTCCTCCCTCCACCCGAACGCCCGGGCGCCTCAACTCTACGAGCTTTATGCCTCCAAGGGGACCGCGCCGGATTTCGTGGCCGCCCCGAAGCGCGGCGTCGATCCGGTCACCTGCGGCTGGAAGCGGATCACTTCCGTGGATTCCAGAAAAACGAAGGGTGGCGATCACCGGGTCGTCACGGCGGAGCCTTTTCTCGTCGGGGGGAAAAAAGGAAAAGCGCCCGGGAAGTATCGCTACCTGCTTTTCGACATCAAGCGGCCGGATGCGGTCGATTCTTTATCCAACACGTTTTTCAACGAGATCGACGTCGTCGACGCCACCGCTCCCCTCGAGAAGCTGGTCGAGAACCCGGTGAAAAAGCAGCTGGATACCGTCACCTCGAAGGACGGCAAATATCATTACGTCCTCGATTCCACCGAAGCCCCCGACCTCCGCGATTGGACCTTGGAAAATTTGTTTCCCGTGATGGAGAAATGGTATCCCAAGATCATCGGGATCCTTCCCGTCGAGGGCTACACGCCCGCGGATACGGTCTATTTTCGGCTGAAGGCGATGACCAACTTGCCAGACCATCCCGACGGCGTTCCCGGTTACGCCAACCGTGACCAGATCACGCTGAACGCGCGTTTCCTTCGGGACAACAAAAAAGGCGAGTTGATCGGCTGCGCCGTCCACGAGGTCACGCACGTGGTGCAGTTTGCCGGGAGTCCTCTTCCGTTGCGCGCGAAAAGTCCGCCGGTCTGGCTCTTCGAAGGAGCGACCGATTACATCCGCTGGTTTCTTTTCGAACCCGAAACCAAGGGCGCGGAAATCACCAAGGATAACGTGGGCCAGGCGAAGTATGACGATAGCTACCGGGTCACCGCGAATTTCATGAACTGGGTGATCCAAAACTATCAAAAGGACCTGATGCGCAAAATCAATCTCTCGATCCACCAAGGCTATACCCCGGCCCTCTGGAAGGAATGGACCGGAAAGACCCTCGAGGAATTGGGCGCCGAGTGGAAGAAAGCGAACGAGAAACGGCTCGGGGTCGACAAGGCGTAACGTCCCGATCGAGCGCGATACCCAAGCTCGTGCGCTCCGGTGATCTTGCCAAACCAGCGACCGGGTCGAGCCACGAGGCGACCGTGGAAGGACCGCATGCTTAAAAGACGAAATTTTCTAAAAATGACCCTCCTCGCAGCCGCCGCGCCGGCCGGTTCGACGACCGGAAGTCCCGCCATCACGGGCGACTACCCGGCCACGGCGCGTCTCGGTCTTCGCCTGGCGAATCTGCGCACGCCGGGCGCATTGGCGCTGGGGGCGGAGACCGACCGGGGCGTGCTGAACATCGGCGCCACGGCCGCGGCGCTTGGCCTGCCCGCGCCGCGCGACATGGACGACCTGCTGCAAAACGGTCTCGGCCCCCAGGTCGCGGCGGTGATGAAGCGGGTGGCCGCGAAGCCGGCGGATGGCGTGGTCATCCCGCTCGAGGAAGTCCGGTTCGCGCCCCTGGTCACGCGGCCCGGGAAGATTCTCTGCGTCGGGTTCAACTACCGCCAGCACGCCGAGGAGACGGGCACGCCCATCCCCAAGGAGCCACCCCTGTTCGGCAAGTCTCGCAACGCGCTGAATCACCACGGCGGCGTCATCGCGCTCCCGACCCGGATCGATGACCGGTTCGACTTCGAGACCGAGCTGGTCATCGTGTTCGGGCGCGAATGCAAGAACGTGAGCGAGGCGGAGGCGCTCACCTATGTCGCCGGCTATGCGACCGGCAACGATTTCTCGGCCCGGACGCGGCAGACGGCGACGACGCAGTTCGGAGCCGGCAAGATGTCCGACGGCTTCGCGCCGGTCGGCCCTTGGTTGGTCACCAGCGACCGCGTGGCCGACCCGAACAACCTGCGCCTGACGACCCACGTCAACGGCCAGGTGCGGCAGGATTGGAACACCAAGGACATGATTTTCGACTGCCGCCAGCTCATCGCCTATTGCTCCAGCCTCATGACCCTCGAGCCAGGCGACATCCTGTTCACCGGGACGCCGCAAGGCGTGATCTTCGGCGAGAAAGCCCCGCCCGGGCAGCGCCGATGGCTGCGGGCCGGAGACGAGATCGTGTCGAACCTGGAAGGCCTGGGCGACCTTGCGTTCAAGCTGACGGCCGAAAATGGCGCCTAGCCCCACAAAAATCGCGAGATCGACTCATCCGCGAGGCGTTCTCACCCCTCTCCTCCCACCATGAGTGCCGCTGAACATCCCCGACCGCCGTTTCCTCCCTTCGATGCCGAGACCGCCGCGCAGAAAGTCCGGCTGGCGGAGGACGCATGGAACACCCGCGAACCGGAACGGGTTTCCCTCGCTTACACCCGCGACAGCGTTTGGCGCAACCGGGCCGAGTTCCTGTCCGGCCGGGAAGCGATCGTGCAGTTTCTCACCCGCAAGTGGAACCAGGAGCTGGATTATCGTCTCATCAAAGAGCTTTGGGCTTTTCACGGCCACCGGATCGCCGTCCGCTTCGCCTACGAGTGGCGCGACGACGCCGGCCGCTGGTTCCGCTCCCATGGCAACGAGAACTGGGAGTTCGACGAGCGCGGATTGATGCAGAAACGCCTCGCGAGCATCAACGACCTCCCCATCCAGGAGAGCGAGCGAAAATATCATTGGCCGCCAGGTCGTCGCCCGGACGGCCACGCGACTCTTTCCGATCTCGGCCTATGACCGGGACCGGCCGAACGCCCAACGATGCGCGTGGCGTCCCGCGGGCCCGGCCGCGGGGCAAATCCAAAACCCCACCCGGGCGATCTCGCATCGAGCGCAGGACAGACCAGCATTCCGGAGACCGCAAAAAGCCCGAAGGCCGTCAAAGCATCCATGGCGAAGGATAGCCGCGCTGACCGATCGTGAAAACTCGTCCCACCCGAGACCCCGCCGACCGATGATCACCCGGCGAAACTTTATCCACCTGGCGGTTCCGGGAGCGGCGGCCGCGGCCGTGATCCCGACGTTCCTCGCCGCCGCCGGAAACGGGCCGGCTCCGGCGCCCGAACCGCCACCACCCGTTTCCGCCAGGACCGAAGATCCCGCCATGACCGAAGATCCCAGACATCCCGCGACCATCGACCGGCTTTACGTCCTGAACGGCGGGTTCGCCCTGGCGCCGGACCGCTCCGTCTACTCGCCGGGAAAGTGGAAAGGCCAGCCCGTCACGCTGAGTTGCAACGCCTATCTGATCCGCCGCGCGGACGAGTGGATCCTGTGGGACACCGGCATCGAAGACGCGGTCGCCAAGGAACCGGGCGGCCGGATCATCGCCCACCACATCCGGGGAATCGTGGTCCGAACCCTCGCCGCCCAGCTCACCGATCTCGGCCTCACGCCGCGCGACGTCGGGAAAGTCATCTTGTCCCACGCCCACTTCGATCACGTCGGCAACGCCGCGCTCTTCCCGCACGCGACCTGGTATCTCCAGCGCCGCGAGCGGCGGGCGATGTTCGGCCCCGACTTCGAGAAATACGGCTACGCCCCCCCGCTCTACGAAGCCCTCGAGCGCGCGAAGGTCGAGCTGATGGATGGCGATCTCGACGTCTTCGGCGACGGCTCGGCAAAGGTGATTTCCACCCCCGGACACACCCCCGGGCATTGTTCGCTGCGGGTCCGCCTCGCGAAAACCGGCTCGATCGTGCTCGCCGCCGACGTCGCGCACGACCGCTACAACCTGGAGCATCGCTGCGTGCCGACCATGAACAGCAGCCCCGAGGAATCGCGGACCTCGATGGAGCGCGTCGAGACGATCGTTCGCGCCGAGAAGGCCCAGCTCTGGCTCAACCACGACATCGTGCAAACGGCGACCCTCCCGCACGCGCCCGCCTCCTTCGACTGAGCCGGCGCGACCCCTTCCCCCGAGCGCCGGCGTCGGCGTTCATTGGAACGCTCGGTTCGCCCTATCGAGCGACCGGGACGAGCAGCGGCGCGCCCTTTTTGTTGATGAAAAAGACCAGGAATTTCGCCGGCTCGGTGGCGCTGGCGTTGTGCCCCACGACGTGGATGTCCTCGGGGCTTTCGTAGAAGGTGTCCCCGGCGTGGAGCGTCTTTTTCTGGCCCCCCTTCACCTGCATGGTGATCGAGCCTTCGAGCACGTAGACGAAGGTGTCGGCGTTGTGGCGATGCATGGAGTCGGAACCGCCCGGCGGGTAGCTCACCGTGATCATGGTGACCTCCTTGCCCGGGACGTCGGGCAGCGGCTGCGTCAGCAGGGGGGCGACCTTGCCGGGCTCCCCGGCGAGGGTCGCCGGGATCGCCGCGGCGAAGAGAAGCGCGACGGCGAAGGCTTTCGCGAGCTTCAAGGGGCGGGTCGAAAGGCGGGATCGGGCTGGCATGGGTGGATTTTTATTTGGTGGGTGGATTCGGATTCAGGCCGTGGGCTGGACTGGCGTCCGCGAAATCGCGGCGAGCAGGAAAGCGGCCGCCGCGGCGGTGAAGACGCCGTAGTCCAGCGGCGGCTTCGGCCCGAGCGTCACCGCCATGGACAGGGCGAAGGTCAGCAGCAGCATCCCGGCGGCCGCGGGGATCCACCAGTTGCGGAGAGGAATCAGCAATCCGAGGCCGAGAACGAGCTCGGCGAGGGTCGCGATCCCGGCGGCCGGCGGCCGGAGCGCCTCGGGCATCCAGAAATTGAGATGATCGGAGTAGGCCTGGAAATGCGCCCAATCCCCCCAGGCGACGCCGGCCGCGCCCGGCGCGCCCCAGAGGCCGAAGCGATCCGCGAGCGCGGAAAAAAATCCGATGGCGAGGGAGAGGCGGAGGAACCACTCGGCGAGCGGCTGGAAAGGGAAGGATTTCGACACGGCGGCAGATTTTCTTGGGCGCATGGTATTTGAAAATCGATCCGCGTCCATCCCGACTCTCGACGCGGTCGGGAGCCTCGGAGCGACGGGGGGTTATCCGCCGGAGGCGAGCGACGGCCTTCGCGCGCGCGTCTCCCTTTCCACCCGCGCCCGCGCGAGGACGTTCCGCGCCAATGCCGATGCCGTCCGCGCACGTGTCTCGATGGTCCGCGCAGGCGTTTTTCTCTCCGCGCAGGCGCGGAGATCGTCCGCGCACGCGTTTTTCTCTCCGCGCAGGCGTTTTTCTCTCCGCGCACGCGCGGAGATCGTCCGCGCGGACGCGGAGATCGCCCGAACCGAGGTCGAGGCATCCCGCGCGCGCGATTTTCTCTTCGCCCAAGGGTTTTTCTCCTTCCGAGCGGTTGTTTTTCGGTCCGGGCCCGGGTTCCTCCTCCGGGCCGGCGCATCGCGCGAAATTCCTCCGGTCGGATCATTTGCAGGCGGTGCTCCCCAGGATCCATCCAAGGCGATCTGAGGTTCCAGGAAGATAATCTCGCTTTCGGGAGCGAATTATCACCGAACATTCTTATTATTTGGAGTCGTTGGCAAACTTCCTGCTGCCCACGCGTCCGATATGACTAATGATTCCATTCGGCGGAAGTTCGACGCGTGCGAGCGCATCGAAGGATTTGGAGCGAGGCACCGCGCGGCCTTTACGGCGGGGTCGCGCGCGGCGGGGCTTTTTTCGGCGATGACGGCCACGGGGGAGGCGATGCGGCAGGCGGGCGCGGGCCAGTTGAGCGGCACGGGAAAATACCGCGGCGGCACGAGCGCGAAGGCCTTCTGGAACGGCGAGCTGCGGGAGGACCTGGCCGCCATCCGCAGCACGGCGGAGAGCATCTCCGAGGCGGAGGACACGCCGGAATTCGAAGACCAATTCCGCCTGCCGCGCTCGAGCAGCTACGACGCGTGGGTCACGGCGGCGCGGGCGTTTCTAAAGGACGCGACCGCGCACAAGGCGTTGTTCGTGGAGTTCGAGATGCCGGCGGATTTTCTCGACGACCTCGCGGCGGACATCAAGGGCTTCGAGGACGCGCAGGACACGCAGGCAGGCGGCCTCGGCGACCAGGTCGGCGGCACCGCGAACCTCGACGCGCTCGCGATGAGAGGCATGACGCTGCGCAAGCAACTGCAGGCGGTGGTGCGAAACAAGTTCCGGGACGACGCGGCCGTGCTGGCCGAGTGGGAAACCGCGCAGCACGTCGAGCGCGCGCCGCGGGCGGCGAAGAAACCGGCGGCGGCGTAACGGGCGGGCCGCGGAGCCATCGCGGGCCGTGGCCGGCGGGAAGGCGCGCGAACCTGGTCGCCGCGCCGCGCTTGCCCCGGGCCGCGAAAGGTGTTCGCTTTCTCACGCGAAAAGGGCCGCGCAGAGCACGGGAATCAACGCGTGAGCGGCGGCGCTGGCGAGGTTCCAAGCTTCTCGAAGACATGCCAAGTCCGGCCTTTCTTCGCGACCTTTGCGCCCTGCTGTGAAATCCTCTTTCTCCGCCTTTTCGAAAAACTCCCGTTCAAGTCCTGGACAGCCTCCCGCGGAGAATCCTTCCTCTTCTTCGCGGCTTCGCGCCTTCGCGCGAGATTCCGGAACTCGGCTTTCCGTCCTCTCGGGGCGACCGAGGATCCCCGAAGCGCGGGCTTCCCGGCGAGCTTCTCAGGAACTCGCGCCCCACGAGAAAGTCCTCTTCGCCGGCAGCTTCGGCAACTCCGCCGAGGGGCCAGGGTCATCGCCAACTTGTTGGACCGGAATCCGTGAATGTCAGCGCCCGCGGCCAACACTGCGTTGAAGTTGCAAAAAAAGCGGATTTGGATTTACTTGCCGCTCGTTCGTCCGCCCAGGTCGGACCCGCTGGCCGGGACGCTTCCGGACGGCGAATGAATCCAGTGCCAAAAATTGCCATGAAACTTCCCGCCGCCGCCCTCGTCATCCTCACCACGCTCGCGCCCGCGCTCGCGCAGACCGTCTCCCTCGTCCCGGGCGAAGATTACAGCGCCGCGGATTTCGCCGGCTATGCGGTCGACGGCAGCGGCGCGAGCGGCATTTTCCAGGCCACGGTCTTCTCCAGCGCGGCGTTCACGGACGATTTCAGTTTTCAATCCGCCGACCTCACCGGCGCGAAGCTCGACTCCGCCCGCCTCATCGGCGCGAATCTGGCGGGCGCGACCCTGACCGGCGCCGATTTCACCGGCGCCTTTCTTTACACCGCCGACCTGCGCAACGCCTCCGCCGCCTCGGCCATCACCTCCGCGCAGTTCCGCTCCGCCGCGAACGTCGTCAGCGTCAACCTCAGCGGGAACGATCTTTCCGGCTTCGACTTCCACGGCCTCACTCTCAGCGCCAGCAACCTGAGCAATGCCACGCTGACCGGCGCGAACTTTGCCGGCGCCTTTCTTTACAGCACCAACTTGCGCAACTCCAACGTCGCCACCGCCATCACCTCCGCGCAGCTCCGCTCCGCCGCCAACCTCTACTACGCCGATCTCAGCGGGAACGATCTTTCCGGCTTCGACTTCCACGACCTCGATCTCAGCTTTGCCAACCTGAACGGCGCGACGCTCACCGGCGCGAACTTTGCCGGCTCCTCGTTTTTCAAGACGGACCTGCGCAACTCCACGGCCGCCTCGGCCATCACCGCCGCGCAGCTCCGCTCCGCCGCCAGTCTCGACCGCATCAATCTCAGCGGAAACGACCTTTCCGGCTTCGACCTCCACGACGTCAATCTCTCCAACGTGGACCTGAGCGGCGCCACCCTCACGGGCGCGGATTTCACCGGCGCGAACCTCGGCGCGGACTTGCGCAACTCCGTGGTCGCTTCGGCCGTCACCTCCGCGCAGCTCCGCTCCGCCGCGAGCGTCGCCGGCGCCAACCTTGGCGGGAACGACCTCTCCGGGTTCGACCTCCACGGCCTCGATCTCAACGGCGCCGTCCTCGCGAGCGCGAACCTTTCCTCCGCGAATCTGGCCGGCGCCAACCTCTTCGAGGCCAACCTCTCCCAGGCCAATTTCCAGGGCGCCACGCTCACCGGCGCCGACCTGCGCAACATCGACCTCGCCACCGCCA
Source organism: uncultured Chthoniobacterales bacterium (assembly GCA_964247025.1). GTDB lineage: Bacteria > Verrucomicrobiota > Verrucomicrobiia > Chthoniobacterales > JAATET01 > JAATET01. The sequence goes on along the minus strand of CAXTSM010000009.1, from coordinate 15,412 downwards.
TCGGCGCCGACCAGCTTCGCGCCGCCGCCGACGTCTCCGGCGTCAATCTCGCGGGCAACGATCTCACCAACACCGACCTCGCATCCCTCGACTTCCACGGCGCCCAGTTCACCGGCACCGTCCTCGTCGGCGCCCGGCTGAACGATGCGAATGTCGCCGGCGCGGATTTCACCGGCGCCAGCCTCACCTACGCCAACCTGCGGAACCCCGTCGCCGCCAACGCGATCACCGCCGCCCAGCTCCGCTCCGCCGCCGACCTCACCGGCATCTACCTCTTCGACAATTCCCTGCCCGGCGCCGATCTCCACGCTCTCAATTTCACCCGGGCCAGCCTCGACGGCGCCAACCTCTCGGGCGCGAACCTTTCCGGGGCCAATTTCACGTCCGCCTCCTTCACGCAGGTCAACCTCACGGGCGCGGATTTCACCGGCGCCACGCTCTCGAACGCCCAGCTCCGCAATGCGAACCCGCTCCTCGCCATCACCGCCACCCAGCTCCGCGCCGCCGCCGCGATCGACGGCATCGACCTCGCCGGCAACACCAACCTCAAGGGCAGCGACCTCAGCGGGCTCGACCTCCACGGCGCCTTCCTCGCCAGCGTCTCCTTCAAGGACGCCAATGTCACCGGCGTCGACTTCACCGGCGCGAACCTCGCCGACGCCGATCTGCGCAACGCCGACGCCACCCAGATCATCACCCTCGCCCAGCTCCGCTCCGCCGCCGTCGTCGTCGGCGTCAACCTTGCCGGCGCCGATTTTTCCGGCGCCGATTTCGCCGGGTTCGATCTGACCCGCGCTCGATTCGAAGGCGGCGACCTCTCCTCCGCCAACTTCTCGAGCGCCATCCTGACCTACGCCTTCCTCGGGGAGGCCAACCTTACCGGGACGAACTTCACCGGCGCCACGCTCACCGGCGCCTTCCTCCGCCACAGCAACCCCGCCCAGGCCATCACCGCCGCCCAGCTCCGCTCCGCCGCCGCCATCGACGGCGTCGACCTCGCGGGCAACAACCTCGCCGGCGCCGACCTCAGCGGGCTCGACCTCCACAACGCCTTCTTCGCCGACGCCGTCCTCCAGGACGCCAACGTCGCCGGCGTCAATTTCACCAACGCCAACCTGACCTACGCCGACCTGCGCAACGCCACTCCCGCGCAAGCCATCACCGCCGCGCAGCTCCGCTCCGCCGCCGCGCTTAACGGCATCAACCTCGGCGGCAACGACCTGGCCTCCGCCGACTTCAGCGGGCTCGATCTCTCGCTGGCACGCCTGGTCGGCACGAACCTCTCGGGCGCGAACCTCTCGGGCTCCAATCTCTCGAACACCAACTTCACCAACGCGAACCTTTCCTCCGCCCAGGTCCTGACCAACCAGCTCACCACGGCCGAATTCGCCGGCGCCGACCTGCGCGGCGCCACCCTCGGCGACGCCACCCGCGCCGACGGCTTCATCTACGACAACACCCTCCAGATCACCGGCACCACGACCCTCGCCACCGCCGGCCCCGCCACGCTGCGCGGCGCCGTCTCCATCGACCACGGCACCCTCCAGGCCGCGAATGGCTTCACCTTCGAATCGACGAGCACCCTCACCTCCGCGGGCGGAGCCGTGATCGCCGGGCCGAACGACGCCACCCGGCCCACCATCCTCCGCGGCGCGCTCGCCGGGCAGGACATCACCTTCACCGGCTACGTTGTCGGCGACGGCAGCTTCACCGGCGCGAAGCCCGTCTTCGCCGGCTCCTTCTCGCCCGGTCTCGGCCTCGGCCGGGCGGAATTCCAGGACGTCACCTTCCTTTCCACGAACACGCTCCGCCTGGAGCTGGGCGGCGCGAGCTTCGGCGACTACGATTCCATCGCCTACCTGGGCACCCTGCAGCTCGGCGGCGCGCTCGACGTCGTCCTGGTCAACGGCTTCGTCCCCTTGATCGGCCAGAATTTTCAACTTTTCCAGGGATCGTCGTCCTCGATCGGCGGCACGTTCGACGCGACCGACCTTCCTTTCCTGCCGGACGGCGCCGGTTGGGACACGTCCCGGCTCTACACGGGGGGCTTGATCTCCGTGGTCGCCGTGCCCGAGCCCGGCTCGATCGGAATGTTCGTCGCCGCCGCGCTCCTCTTCCTCATCTGGCGCCGCCGCGTCGCCCGGACGGCCTCCTGGGCCTCGCGCGCCTAGCGGGGGTTTTCACGGGGAGGAGAGAGCCCCAAAAAATGGGCCGGCCGGTGCGACGGTTCGAACCGCGGACGCTCCAGGCTGGCGGAACATCCTTCCTGCTCTTCGCGCCTTCGCGCCTTCGCGCGAGATTCCGGAACTCGGCGTTCCGTCCTCTCGGGATAACCAAGGACCGCCCCGAGCGCGGCTTCCCGGCAAGCTCCTTCAGGGCTTCCGGACCGCGTCCGCCGGGTCGCGCGGCGGATCGATGGGCGCGGCTCCCTCGCGCTGGCCCTGTCGGAAACGCGCTCCCTCGATCAGCATCGAGGCGATCGCCGGAAACTTGACCGGCTTGTTCAAGTAACAGTTCATGCCGGCCGCGAAGCAGCAGCGTTGATTCTCCGGCAGGATGTTGGCGGTGAGCGCGGAGATGTAGGCCGGGACCATCGATCCGGCATCCTCCAGCGCCCGGATTTTTCGCGTCGCTTCGATTCCATCCATCGAGGGCATCTGCACGTCCATGAGCACGCAGTCCGGACTTTCGCGTTCGAAAATGGAGACGGCCTCCTGCCCGTCCCGGGCGGTGAGCGGCGCGTAGCCCAGCTTGCAGAGCATGCCGGCCAGGAGCTTGAGGTTCACCTTGTCATCCTCCACGACGAGAATGCGCAAGGGATAACGGAGCGCGAAATCCCCATCCATCCGCTCGAAGGGCGGCCTGCCCGCCGGCGGCGCGACCGTCGGCAAATCGGCCTGCGCGAACGGAACGCGCAGCGTGAAGAGCGTCCCCTCCTCCCCGGGCGGGGTCGCCAATCGAAGATCGCCCCCCATCAATTCGGCCAGGCGGCGGGAAATCGTGAGCCCGAGCCCGGTGCCGCCGTGCCGCCGGGACGTGGACGAGTCCGCCTGCGTGAACACATCGAAGATCGCGCTGGCCCGATCGGGAGCGATGCCTTCTCCCGTGTCGCGGACGCTGAATTCCAGAACCCCGCCCCCCTCGGGATCGGGCGCCGCGCGGGCGTCCAGCTCGATGCGCCCCCGTTGGGTGAACTTCAGGGCGTTGCCGAGCAGGTTGACGAGGATTTGCCGGATGCGCCCGGCGTCCCCGGCGAGCGTCTCGGGCAGGCTGCCATCGAGCCGCACCACCAATTCCAGGCCCTTCTCGTGAATCTGCCGCTCGAAGAGCAGGCGGATGCCTTCGACGATCTCCCGGGGGGAGAACGGATGCTTCTCGATCGCGAGCCGTCCGGCCTCGATCCGGCTGAAGTCGAGGATGTCGTCGAGGATGCGCAGCAGCGCCTCGCCGCTGGTCACGATCGTCTGGCTGAGCTCGCGGTCCCCCGGGCCGAGCGTGGGCGAGTGCGCGAGCAGTTCCGCAAAGCCGAGCACGCCGTTCATCGGGGTGCGGATCTCATGGCTCATCACGGCCAGGAACTCGCTCTTGGCCTGCTCCCCCGCCCGGGCCTGCTGGCGAAGGGTTCGTTCTTTCTTCAATTTCCGGCGAAGCATGTTTTCGCGTTCGACCTGCTCGCTGACATCCCAGTTCGTGCCCAGCATGCGCAGGGGACGGCCCTCCTCGTCGCGGAAGACGCGGCTTTGCGCGTGAACGTGCCGGATCGCGCCGGTGGGCGGCACCACGATCCGGAAAATGGTGTCGAACGGCCGCCCCCCGGGCCGCAGCGCCTCTGCGATTTCCGCGTTCGCCCGCTCGGCGTCGTCGGGATGGATATGGTCCCGCCACCGATCGATTCCCGTGGGCAAGTCCGCCCGGCTCGCGCCGTAGAGCGCATCCATCTGGTCGTCCCAATGCAGGGCTCCCGTGACGAGATTCCAGTCCCAGATGCCGACCTTGCTGGCCCGCGCCGCCAGCTCCAGCCGCTCGGTGAGCTCGCGCGCCTGCGCCGTGGCCTGGTGGGCCTCGGTGATGTCGTGCGCGACGCAGAAGTTGCTCTGGTCCGCCTCGGACCACCACGCGGACCAAAGAATGTGCGCGATCGTCCCATCCTTGCGCACGTAGCGATTCTCGAAATTGATGGTGGACTGCCCGGCCAGGATCCGCTGGTCCACCGCGGCCGTCGCGGCTCGGTCGTCCGGATGCACCTTGTCGAGGAAACGCGTCCCCAGCAGCTCCTCCGGCCGGTAGCCCCAGACGCGCTCACAAGCCGCGCTGACCAGGGTGAAGCGGCCGTCCGCGTCGAAGGTGCAAATCACGTCCAGCGAGGAATCCAGCACCTTGGCGAGTTGCCCGGCCATCTGGCGGGAGCTTTCCTCGCTGCGGCGCAATGTCGCCTCCGCCTGCTTTTGCTTCGTGATGACCTGGGTGAAAAAAATGATCCCGCCGATCCCCCCGCCCGCCTGGCGCCAGGGGCGCGCCTCCCAGCGCAGCCAGTCGATGGAGCCATCGGCGCGCGGGAACGGGTCTTCGTCGCAGCGCTCGACGGCGCCGGCCAGCACCCGCCGGTGGACGGCCTTCCAACGCTCGGGGGCGTCCGGGAAAATATCATAATGCGATCGGCCGATGATCTCTCGGCCCTCAAGGTGGTAATCCTCGATCCAGCGATCGCTGGCCTGGATGTAGCGCATCTGCGTGTCCAGCATGGCGATGGCCGCCGGCGCGTGCCGGATGAATTGCCGGAGCAAAGCTTCGTTGGCGGTGAGATGCTCCTCGGCCCGCTTGCGCCCGGTGACGTTGATGTGCATCACGACCGCGCCCCCCGGCCCCTCCGTCTCGATCGGGCTGACGATCAATTGAAACCACTGCTGCTCGACGGGGGAATGGCACGGATATTCGAGCGAAAAATTCCGCGCCGCTCCGCTCAGGACCGCCCGGATTCCGTCCGCCGCCTGCCGCGCCTCTTCGGCGCAGGCGCCGAATGCCTCGTCGCAAACCGTCACGTAATTTCGCCCCAAGGCGGAATCCACGCCCCGCAATCCGTTGAGGTCGCCGTAGTGCCTCCACGCTTCGTTCACGGAAAGGATCACCCCTTCGCGATCGACCAGCGCAATGTGCGCCGGGAGGGCGTTCAGGATGGAGGACTGGATCGTGGCGGAGGCGCGTTGCGTCGCCTCGTTCCGTCGCAACTTCTCCTGCGCCTCCTGGAGCAGATGGGACTGCCCGCCCGGCAGCGTCACCGCGTCGAGTTCGCCGCCCGCGAGCTCCTGCAGCCGACGATGCGTCTCATGGAGCGTGCGCACCAAGGCCGCGATCTCGTTCTCCCGATCTTCCGCTTCGACGCTTGCGCCCGCTTCCATGGCGATCAGCTGGACAATCCCAGCGCCTCCAAGACCGGCTCGCGCTGGCTCAGGCTGCCCACGATTCTCCGCACCGGCGCGGGAGTCAGCTTCACGAGCAGCGGCGTGAGCAGCACCTGATCGTTCAACGCCCGCCGCGGCTCGAGGAGCACATCCACGATCTCGATTTCGTGGCGTCCGGGCAGTCGCTCGTCGCAGAGGGCGCGGAGATTGGCGACGGCCCGCGTGGAATGCGGCCCATCCCCGGCGACGTACAGCCGGAACTTGAAAACGGCCGGAGCCTTCATTTCTCGTCCGCCCCTCGCAACGCGCCGAGGTGGCTCCGCCCGCTCGCCAGCTCGTCGGTGTGATCCGCCGCCGAACGGCTCAACGCGGCCTTCTCGGTGCGCTTCACCTCCAACTCGAGCTGGGCCGCCTTCAGCCGCACCTCCAGCAGGGCTTCCTCGGCTTCGAGCGTGGACTGGCGACGCTTCTTGGCCGCATCGCCCCCGTCGCGCGCGGACCGCGCCGCGCTTTCCTTCTCCCACCGCAGCGTCCCCATCAGCACTTCCCCGCCGGCCGTGTAGGCATCGGCCAGCGTCACTCCGGCGCTGCTCAGGATGAGCTCGCGCACTTGATTGGAATGCGCGGTGCCGCGGGACTTCACGATCGACAGCCCTCGATTGCGTTCGCCGGCGTGGACCAGGTAATTCAGATGGATCCACGTGTCGGCGATCGTCGAGATCTGCAGCGGCGTGCTCTCCACCCCCGAGCCCGCTTCGTCCAGCAGGCTCGTGCACAGCATGGTCATCCCGGCGGCTCTCGTCCAACCGATGAGCCGTTCCGCCACGCCGCGGGCGACGGCTTCGTTGCCCGCCTTGCACAACGCCGAGACCGGGTCGATCACCACGCAACGCGCGCCGTGCTCGCGGGCGAATCGCTTGATCTGCATCAGGTGAATCTCCGCGCTGCCGGTCACCGAACGCGCGGAGACCAGCCGCAACAGGCCTTTCTTGACGAACCGCTGCAGCCGGATGTGCACCGAGGCCAGGTTCCGCACGACCTCGCTCGCATCGGAGTCGTAGCTGACAAAAAGCGTCCGCTCGCCGCGCGCGCAGGCCGCTTCGGCGAAGGTCCCGCCCAGGGTCGATTTCGCGGTGCCGGGGAATCCCGTGATCAGGACGCTCGCGCCGCGGTAGTAGCCGCCGCCGAGCATCGCATCGAGCCGCGGCACGCCGCTCGACACCCGCTCCATCGTGACCGGGTCCGGCGCCGCGCTCAAGCCGCCGAGATCGTGGGCGCCGGCGACTTCGAGGCCGCTCGAACCGATGAGAAATGGCGACTCGTTCTCCGAGAACGCGGAGCCGCGATATTTCACCACGCGCAGGTTTCGCTGGGAAATGCCTTGCACCACCTCGTGTTTGAGAACCACCGCGCAATCCACCATGAACTGCATGAAGCCCAGCTCCGGCACCTTCGCGGCGTGGACCTCGTAGCCTCCCGTTTTGACCGTGATGAGGGCCGTGAACTCGTGGGCGAGCAACCAGTCGTGCACCCGGTAGACCTCGCGGCGCTCCGCCACGGGATCGTTCAGCATGGCGAGCACGACATCGAGGGCATCGAGAACGATGCGCCGCGCCTTGATCTCGCGCGCCTTGGCCTCGAGCGCGGCCAGCATTCCGCTCAAATCGAAATTTCCCGACTGGAAGAGGTCGTGCGCCGGCTGCGCATCGAGGATGAACAGCTTCTTCTTTTGCAGCGTCGCGAGGTCCCATCCGAATTGTCCCGCGTTGGCCGAGATCCGCGCGGCGCTTTCCTCGAAGGCGACGAAGATGCCCGGCTCGTTTTCGAGGCTTGCTCCCGTGACGAGCGACTGCAAGGCCATGATCGTCTTGCCCGAGCCGGGTCCCCCCTCCAGCAAAGTGACCCGGCCCCGGGGCAGTCCGCCGTGGGTGATTTCGTCGAAGCCTTCGATGCCGGTGCGGGCTTTGGATGGATTCCCCGCGGGCGGTTTACTGGGTTTCATGAGCGGTCGCCTTTCGGATGACTTTGAGCGTTCGCTGCTGCCCGGGAGGCGAGGACGGCACGGAAGCCTCCCGCGCCGCGCGAATCCCGGCGGGGAGCGCGCTTTTGGCCGCAACCTTTCTCGCCGGGACCGTGCCAAGTGGAGGATTTGACAAGGGTTAGATGGGGATGGGTTAGGCTAAGGCGATTCCGGGAAGATGCACGCCTTTATTGATCGACCATCGTCAGAGCCAAAACGCCCATCATGAACTTTGAGACAATCTTACCGGAGAAGACGGAGGAAGCAGGGTTTCCCGCCTTCTGTTTTCTCCGTCGTCGGCCGTTCGATTGCCTGGGTTTCCGATCAAAGCCTTGCCTGATCGGATGATCGCGTTCGCTCCAATTTTACGTTCCATTCACCTCACCCCCCGAGTTCAGAAGACGTTCTCGCCAAGCCCCGTGCCTTCCGATCGCCGGCGAACCGGCGCCCGCGACGGGGACGTGGCGCCGCCTGCGGGCTCGATCAGGCCACGACGAGGTCCACGTCGGACAGGGCCTCGAGCAATTCTTCGGGCAAGGTCGGCTGGAACCACTTCCAGATTTTTCGGCGCGGCGGGCGACCGATCACGATGTGGGTGATCCCGTATTCTTTCGCGAAGGAGATGATCGCCGGCCCGACCTTTTCGTGCTTGAGGGAGATCACGAGGCCCCCCATTTTCTGCGCCGCATCGAGCGTGTCGAAAACGCGTCGCTGCGCCTCGGCGTCGATCCGGACCGTGGATTCCTGCGGGGTGCGGACGTAGACCGCGTACCAGGGCGCGTTCAATTGGGCGGCCAGGCGGGCCGTCTTGCGCAGGAGCCGCCCGGGGTCGGGGCCGAGGCTGCTGATCGCGACCATGACCTGGCCCAGGGAACGGATCTTTTCGTCCTGGCCCGCGTCGTCCCGCTGGCGGCGATCGAGAAAATTGGCGGTCTCGCTGAGCGTCATCTCGCGCAGCCGCGTGAGGTTTTTTTCCGTGAAGAAGTTCGCCAGCGCCGCCTCGATGCGCTCTTTCGGATAGATTTTTCCCGCCTCGAGTCGTTCCTGCAGGTCCTCGGCGGGCAGATCGATGTTCACGATCTGGTCCGCCTCCGCGACCACTTCGTCGGGCACCCGCTCCTTGACCCGGACTCCCGTCGCCTCCTCGACGAGGTTGTAGAGGGATTCGAAATGCTGGATGTTGACCGTGGAGATGACGTTGATGCCCGCGCGCAAGAGGTCCTTCACGTCCTCGTAGCGCTTCGCGTTGCGGCTGTCCGGCGCGTTCGTGTGCGCCAGCTCGTCGACGAGGACGACGGTCGGCTTCCGGGCGATGATGGCGTCCACGTCCATTTCGCGGAGGACGATCCCGTGGTAGCTGCTTTCCCGCGGCGGGATGACCTCGAGCTCGGCGATCTGGGCCATGGTTTCGGGGCGTTCGTGAGGCTCGACATAGCCGATGACGACGTCGACCCCGTTCCGCTTCAGCCGGTTGCCCTCGACCAGCATGGTGAAGGTCTTGCCCACGCCGGGACACGGCCCGAGATAGACTTTCAGCTTCCCCGTTTGCTGCCGACGAATGAGCGACAGGAAGTCCTCGGAGGTCGGTCGCACCTTGGGGGCCGGGTTTTCCATGGCTCACCCCGCGCGCGAGGGCGCGCCGTTGCGGCTTTTGAGGCGTCGATTCTTCACGAGCAGCTGAGGGAAGTCTTTCTTGTCCTTATGGAAATAGCAGATCTCGACCAGGGTCGGCCAGAGATCGAGCGAGGCCTGGATCACGCTCACCACGTCGTCGACGATGCGGGTGACGTTTTGCTGAAAGAAGTCGGGCTCGAATCCATAGAACGACCGGTTGAGATTCTCCGCGAAGAGCGTGAGCGATTCCCGCCGTTGGGCGTCCTTGGTCTTTTTCGCCACCTCCATGATGCGGCCGTGGACGGAGGTGATTTTTTCGAGGATCTCCCGGGTGTCGCCGAGGGTCACTTCCCCGTTGTAGTCGAACCGGATGGTCAGATCCTCCAGCTTGGTGACGCTGCTCTTGATCTTCTTTTTGAGCAGCGTGCAGATTTCCTCGTTGAACACGTCCATGGCGAGCGGATTGCGCATGTAGTTGTTCTTGATGTGGGTCTGGACGGCGTCCACGTGGGCCGAGGCGATCCCGGGCTGCTGGACCCAGAGGCGGTAGATGTAGTCTTCGAACCGAAGCCGGGTCGGAAAGAACGGCGGCAGACCCAGGCGATTGTCATAGCCGGCCACCCCGCAATCCATCCGCCAGTTTTTCTTGGTCGCGACCGGGCGGAAATTGACCAGGACGTAGCGGTCGTTGAAGTCGTGGAGATTGGACTGATGCTGGGATTCGTCGCGCAGGTACATCTCCACGAAGTCGAGGGCGTCGATGTCGTTGGTGCCGGTGCGGAACGTCTGGGCCATCTTCACGATGGCGTTCCTGGCGACGGAGCCGGGCTTGAGAAGGAGCGAGTTGTCGGCGGCGAAGTCGTTGGAGACGTTCGTCTCGAGATCCATGGAGGTGTCGATGATGAGCTCGCCTTTCTCGTAGTTTTTCGGGAGGTCCCCGACGCGGCGGCCGAGCACGTCGTGAAAGGCGGTCAGCAGGTCGAAGGATTTCTCGACGTAGCCGGTGTCTTCGGATTTGAGCAGCTTGCCCCGGCTCATTTCGTCCGACCGAAGCGACTCGGGGCTGCTCTCGATCAGCCCGTGCGGGCGCATGTCGTCGTCCGCGCTGATCAAAAAGGCGCCGAGCGAATACATGAGGGTGAAGTTCCGGTTGCCGCCATAGCTCGGGCGGAAAAGATTCCGGACCAGCGAGTCCAGCTTCCGGTCGCGGAGCTTGCGGTTGAGGAAGCCGATGAACTGTTCTTTCTCGTGCGGCCCGACGTAATAAACCTCGTTGACCGTCCGGGTCTGCTCGAGCTGGGCGTAGTATTTCTCGTGATTCCCCAGGCTCGAATCGTCGAAGATCATCATCTTGACGGAATGGCCGTTGCTCCAGAAATGCTCGTCGTAGATCTCGATCGTCTCGGCCACGTCGCGCAGGCGGTAGGTCGGGACGACGAAGACGGTGGGCTCTTTTTTCATGAAATCAGGGTTGCCGCTCGATGGCGTTGGGATGCCAGAGCCACTCGACCAGGATGGTCAGCGCGCTGGTCGTGGCAAGAACGGCGAGCGATGGAAATCCGTTTTGGACATTTGCGTCTCGTTCGCTCGGATCGATCCGACGCGCAGGGGAGCCATGACGAATGTTCGCGCTCGTTGCCACGGGAGCGCCGACGATGGTCAGGCAGATCGGCGCTCCCGCGCATCGGGATTTACCGGGCGGGGCCCTGGTCCAACGCGAGGTTGAGTTTGAGGACGTTCACGCCGGGCTCGCCCAGGATGCCGAGGGACGGCTCGTCGGTGTTGTTGGCGATCGCGGTTTTGACTGCATCGACACCGACACTGCGAGCCGCGGCGACTCGCTGCGCTTGCAGGAGCGCGTTCTTGACGCTGATGTGCGGATCGAGGCCGCTTCCGCTCGCGGTCACCGCGTCGCCGGGGACGAGCGCGCCGGCGGCAAGGCCGTTCTCGGTCCGATAGGTGGCGACCCGGGCCTTCACGGCGTCCATCAATTTCTGCGATGTCGGCCCCAGGTTCGACCCGCTGGAGCTCAGGGCGTCGTAGCCGTTCGCGCCGGCGGCGGAGGGGCGCGGATGGAAATATTTCGGGGCGGCGAAGTTTTGACCGATCCATTCCGATCCGACGACGCGCCGGTCGCCGCTCTCGATCAGGCTGCCGTTGGCCTGGCGGGGAAAGAGCAACTGGCTCAGCCCCCAGATGACCACGGGATAGAGCCCGCAGAGGACCACGGCAAGCAGCAGGGTCGCGATGAGGGCGGTGAAGATGTCTTTGGCGATGGTTTTCATTGGAGTGTGACTTGGATTTTCTGGATCAGGCGAGGTGCAGGGCGGCGATGACCAGGTCGATCGCCTTGATGCCGACGAACGGGATGATGACGCCGCCGACGCCGTAGATCAGCAGGTTGCGCTGCAGGATCTTCGCCGCGCCGAGCGGGCGGAATTTCACGCCGCGCAGGGCGAGCGGGATGAGCAGGATGATGATGACCGCGTTGAAGATCACCGCGCTGAGGATGGCGCTCTGCGGGGAGGCCAGGCCCATGACGTTGAGCGGAGCGATCTGCGGGAAGGTGACCATCATCATCGCCGGGATGATGGCGAAGTATTTCGCCACGTCGTTCGCGATGCTGAAGGTCGTGAGCGCGCCGCGGGTGATGAGCAGCTGCTTGCCGATCTCGACCACCTCGATGAGCTTGGTCGGGTTCGAATCGAGATCGACCATGTTGCCGGCTTCCTTGGCCGCCTGGGTGCCGGTGTTCATCGCCACCCCGACGTCGGCCTGGGCCAGCGCGGGCGCGTCGTTCGTTCCGTCGCCGGTCATCGCGACGAGGTGCCCCGCCTCCTGCTCCTTGCGGATGAGGGCGAGCTTGTCCTCGGGCCGGGCCTCGGCGAGGAAGTCGTCGACCCCGGCTTCCTTGGCGATCGCCCGGGCGGTGAGCGCGTTGTCGCCGGTGATCATGACGGTGCGGATGCCCATCGCGCGGAACCGCTCGAACCGCTCGGCGAGGCCGCCCTTGACGATGTCCTTCAGGCGGATGGTGCCGAGCACGGAGCTCTGGGTGGCGACGACGAGCGGGGTGGCGCCGGATTGCGAGACCTCTTTGACGTCGCGTTCCACGGCCTCGGGCAGCTTGCCGCCGACGTATTGGCGAATGGCGTCGACCGATCCCTTGCGGTAGTTCGTGCCGTCGAGATCCACGCCGCTCATGCGGGTCTGGGCCGTGAACGGCACGAAGGTGGCGTGGGGCAGATCGTGGAGCTCGCGGCCGCGGAGGTTGAACTGCTCCTTGGCCAGCACGACGACGCTGCGGCCTTCCGGCGTCTCGTCCGCGAGGGACGAAAGCTGGGCGGCGTCCGCGAGCGCTTCCTTGGTGACGCCGGGGGCGGGCAGGAACTCGGTGGCCTGGCGGTTGCCAAGGGTGATCGTGCCGGTCTTGTCGAGCAGGAGCACGTCCACGTCGCCGGCGGCTTCGACGGCGCGCCCGCTCATCGCGAGCACGTTCTTTTGCACGAGGCGATCGATGCCGGCGATGCCGATGGCGCTCAGCAGGCCGCCGATGGTCGTCGGAATCAAACAAACCAGCAGGGCGACCAGGACGGTGATGGAGAAATCCACGCCGCCGTAGATGCCGAATGCCTTCATCGACACGAGCACGATGATGAAGATCACGGTGAGCGCGGAGAGCAGGATGGTCAGCGCGATCTCGTTCGGGGTCTTTTGACGCTTGGCGCCTTCGACCAGGCCGATCATCCGGTCGAGGAAGGTCTCGCCGGGATTCGAGGTGATCTTGATCTTGACCGCGTCGGAGAGCACCCGGGTGCCGCCGGTGACCGCGCTGCGATCGCCGCCCGACTCGCGGACGACCGGGGCGGATTCGCCCGTGATGGCGGATTCGTCGACGGTGGCCGCGCCTTCGATGATCTCGCCGTCACCGGGGATAAATTCGCCCGCCGCGACCACGACCACGTCGCCTTTGCGAAGATCCTCGGCGCCGACTTTCTCGGTCGAGGATCCCTTCACGCGGTTGGCGAAGGTCTGGGTCTTGGCCTTGCGGAGCGAGTCCGCCTGGGCCTTGCCGCGGCCTTCCGCCATCGCTTCCGCGAAATTGGCGAAGAGGACGGTGAACCACAGCCAGAGGGTGATCTGGAGCAGGAAGCCGAAGGACGCGCCCTGGCCGCCGGCGAAGAGCAGGACGGTCGTGATGACGGCGCCGACCTCGGTGACGAACATCACCGGGTTCCCCACCATGTGGAGAGGATTGAGTTTTTTGAACGACTCGCCGATCGCCGGGACGATGATCGACGGATCGAAGATGGAGTGGGTTTTGGAAGCCATTGGAGTTGGGTAATTTGAGACGTTTTTTTGGGATCGGCTTTTTAGAACAGCTTGCCGCCTTGCATGAGGAAGTGCTCGACGACGGGGCCGAGGACGAGCGCGGGGACGAAGGTGAGCGCGCCGACCAGGATGACCGTCCCCACGATGAGGGAGGTGAAGAGCGGCCCGGAGACCGGGAAGGTGCCGGCGCTTTCCGGGACGAGCTTCTTGCGGGCCAGGGAGCCCGCGAGCGCGATAATCGGAATGATCATCGCGAAGCGGCCGAAGAGCATCGCGAAGCCGAGCGTGGTGTCGTACCACGGGGCATTGGCGGTGAGGCCGGCGAAGGCGCTGCCGTTGTTTCCCGCGGCCGACGTGTAGGCGTAGAGGATTTCGCTGAAGCCGTGCGGCCCGGCGTTGTTGGTGCCGTCGGTGGCTTTCCCGGCCGCGTCCGGCAATCCCATCGGGCTGACGCTGGCCCAGGCGGTGAGGCCGAGGATCGTGAAGGCGAGGATGAGAATGACGAAGGACGCCATCTTGATGTCGTAGGGCTCGATTTTCTTTCCGAGATATTCCGGGGTCCGGCCGACCATGAGACCGGCGATGAAGACCGCGATCACGACGTAGATGAGCATCCCGTACAGGCCGGCCCCGACGCCGCCGAAGATGCACTCGCCGAGCTGGATGTTGAGCATCGGCACCAGGCCGCCAAGGGGCGTGAACGAATCGTGCATCGCGTTCACCGCGCCGCAGGAGGCCGCGGTGGTGATGGTGGCGAAGAGGGCGGAGTTGAAGATGCCGAAGCGGACTTCCTTGCCCTCCATGTTTCCATCGGCCGCGTCGACTCCGAGCGCCGTGAGATTGGGGTTGCCCGCCGCTTCGAAGTGCCAGCAGACCATGAAGCCGGCGAGGAAGAGGACGAGCATCGCGGACCAGACGGCCCAGCCATGTCCCTGGTTCTTGACCATGCGGCCGAGGTAATAGGTGAGGGCGCTGGGGATCGCGAAGATCATGAGGATCTGGAGAAAGTTCGACAGCGGGGTCGAGTTCTCGAAGGGATGAGCGGCGTTGGCGTTGACGTAGCCGCCGCCGTTGGTCCCGAGCATCTTGATCGCCATCTGGGAAGCGACCGGTCCTTGCACGATGTTCTGGGCGTCCACCTTCTGGTCGACCGTCGCGGGATTGCCGTCCGGCCCGTTGACGGGCTGCCCTTGGGCGTCGAGCTGCGGGACCTGCACGGTGAAGGGCTCCACCAGGGCGGCGGAGACGGCGGGCTTGAAGTTTTGGATGATCCCCTGCGAGACGAGCACCAGGGCCAGGACGAGGCAGAGCGGGAGCAGCAGGTAATAGGTGGAGCGGATGAGGTCGACCCAGAAGTTGCCGATGGTCCGCGCCGTGTGGCGCGCGATTCCGCGGACGAGCGCGGCCGCGATGCCGATGCCGACGGCCGCGGAGGTGAAATTATGGATGGTCAGCGCGACCATCTGCGAGAGATAGGACATCGTGTATTCGCCGCCGTAGCTCTGCCAGTTCGTGTTCGTCGTGAAGCTGGCGGCGGTGTTGAAGGCGAGGTGCTCGGTCAGGCCCGTCATGTTCTGCGGGTTGAGCGGGAGCAGGGCCTGCAGGCGCAGCAGCGCGTAGGTGAAGAGCATCGACACGAGGCTGAAGAGCAGCATCGCGCCGGCGTAGCGCTTCCAGTCGTGCTCCTGCCGGGAGTCGACGCCGATCAATTTGTAGGTCAGCCGCTCGAGCGGCTTGACGACCGGGTCGAGGAAGGTCTTCCCGTCGGCATCGAGCACGCGGAAGAGGTAAAGACCGAGGGGTTTGGTGATCGCCAGCACCACGCCGACGAAGAGGATGAGCTGAATCCAGCCTGAGATGTTCATGGATGTCCGAGTTTGAAGGTGGTCCGGTTAAAATTTCTCCGGGCGGATGATCGTGAAGATGAGGTAGACGATCAGCCCGAGGGCGATGATTCCGACGATGGTGTTTTCCATAAGATGGCGTGGGTTTTTAGACCTTCCCGCAGGCCCAGATGAACGCGAGCATCAGCCCGAAGAAGGCGAAG
>CAXTSM010000008.1:137576-140703 GCA_964247025.1 uncultured Chthoniobacterales bacterium | reverse complement strand
ACCCCGCGCCCCGTCACCGTCCCTTCCGGCTCCGTCCTTGTAGCCGCCCCGCTCCATCGGGCCCTCACCGTTAAAAACCACCCCGCGCCCCCGTCACCGTCCCTTCCGGCTCCGCCCCTTGTAGCCGCCCCGCTCCGTCGGGGCGCCGGGGGGCGCGCCCTCTCACGCCACACGGCGACGGAGCGCCGGGGCTACGCGCCCAGGCGGATCGTCACCTCGAAGCCTCGCGGGCTCAGGTTCCGGCACGAAACCGTGCCGCCGCACGACTCGACGCAGGTCTTCACGATCGCCAGACCAAGCCCCACCCCGCCCGTCTCGCGGGTGCGCGCGGAGTCGACCCGGAAAAAGGGATCGAACAATTGCCCGACCATCCCCGGCGGCACGCCGGGTCCTTCGTCGCGAACGCGCACCAACCCGCTCCCGGCGTCGCGCAACCCCTGGACGACGATCGGGCCATCCGCCCCGGCGTGACGCACCGCGTTGCGCAGGAGATTCGCCAGCGCCCGCTCGAGCAGGTCGGGATCGGCCCGGACGAGGAGCTCGTCGGGGACTTCCACCGCCACGTTCGCCGCCCCGGCCGCTTCGCGCTGGACCGCGCGTTCCGCGACGAGGCGGAGATTCACGGCGCGCACCTTCGTCGTCGACGCGCCGAGCGAGGCCTTCGAAAACGACATCAATTCGTTCACCAGCGCGGACATCTGGTCGAGTTCCTCGCGCAGATCGAGGAGGCGTTCGCGCGGCTCCCCCGCGGCGCGTTCCTCGAGGATGCCGAGCGCGACCTGCAGGCGGGCGAGCGGGGCGCAAAGCTCGTGCGCGATGTCGCCCAGAAAGCGGCGCTGGCCCGTCACGTAGCCGTCGAGACGGGCGGCCATGCGGTTGACGGCCGCCGCCAGGACGCCGATTTCGTCCGCGGTGCGCACCGGCACCCGGCGGGAAAAATCCCCCTCCGCGAACCGCCCGGTGGCCTCCGCCATCTGCGCGATCGTCCGCGTGATCCGCCGCGCAAACGGCAGCCAGAACAACGCCGAGAAGGCCGCGCCGCCCAGCGCGAGAAGCAGCCACGGGCGCGCGTCGAAAAACAACCCGCCCGCGCTCAGCGACGCGGACTCGATGAGCAGCAGGCCCGCGGCCGGCGGCGGCAGGGGCAGCTCCACGCGGAGCAGCGCCCAGTAGCGACGCGGATTTTCGGTGTGGATGAGACTGCGGGGCGGAGGCGGGCGCCTTTCCCCCGGCGGCGGGGGTCGTGACCCGGGACGCGGCTGTCGGGGGCTTCGCTCGATTTCCGCCCGGACCGCGGGAGGAATGCCGGCGCGGCCGCCGGCCCGCCATTCGCCGCCGGGTCCGAAGAGGGAAAACGTGACGCCGTAGGCGCGGTCGTATCGCCGCAGCACGTCGCCCCAGGCCTCCGGCGGCCGCCCGCGCAAGTCCTCGAGAATGAGGCGGCTGGCCGTCTCGACCTGATCGCCGGCCCGGCCCGAGATGAGGGCGTCGAGCCCGAAGCCGAAGTGCGCCTGGATGAAAAAAAGCAGGCCCGCCCCGAGCAGGGCGAGATTGAGCAGGAACCAGCCGAGGATCTTTGCGTAGAGCGGGACGCGCATGGGATCAATCGGCGCCGGGCGTCCGCAGCAGGTAGCCGGCGGTGCGCACCGTCCGGATGAAGCGCGGCGCGCGCGGGTCGTCGCCGAGCTTGCGGCGCAGGGCGGAGATGTGGACGTCCACCGAGCGGTCGAAGACGTCGTAGTCGCGGTCGCGGATTTCCTCGAGCAATTGCTCGCGCGTGCGGATGCGGCCCGGCGTGCGGGCCAGGGCGGCGAGCAGGTCGAACTCGACCGGCGTGAGCGCGAGAGGCCGGTCGCCGAGCACGGCCGCGCGGGTATCGAGGGCGACGCGGAGCGGGCCGACGACAAGTTCCGCGACGGGGGCGCCCGGCGCGGCCTGGCGCTGGCCGCGGCGCATCACCGCGCGGAGCCGCGCCAGCAGCTCGCGGGTGGAAAACGTCTTGGGCAGATAGTCGTCCGCGCCAAGCTCCAGCCCGACGATGCGATCGGCCTCCTCGCCGCGGGCCGTCAGCATGAGCACGGGCGTTTCGTGCGTCTTGCGCAGCTCGCGCAGCACGTCGAACCCGTCGAGCCCGGGCAGCATCACGTCGAGCAGGATGGCGTCGAACGTCCCGGCGCGCGCCGCCTCGAGCCCGAGGGGTCCGGTCGCGGCCAGGGTCACCGCGTAGCCCATGGGCTCGAGGTAATCGCGGATGAGCCGCCCGAGCTTGCGGTCGTCGTCGATGACGAGCACTCGATGCGCGGACGAGGCGGGAGCGGGCATGCGGCAAAATAGGGCGGACGCACGGCGAATACGCCCAGATTTACAAAAGATTTACAAAAAACCAGGCCTTCGCACACACGCCCTTAACTTGCCCGTGGTCCATTGATGACGAGCCGGAAGGTCCCTCCCCCGCGGAATCTTTCCGGCCGAATCAACACCCAACATATGAAAATCCACCTCCTCGTCCCGGCCCTGGCGCTTGCCGCCATCGCCGGGCTCCCCGCCCAACAACCCCCGATGGATGGCCCCGGCGGCCGGCCGCCCGGACCGTCGCGGCACGGCGACCAAGGTCCGCCGCCACCACCGCCGCCGCCACCGTCCCCCGTGCTGCGCGCCCTCGACGCCGACGACGACGGCATCCTCTCGGCCGCGGAAATCAAGAACGCGCCGGCGGCGCTCCTCGCGCTGGACAAGAACGGCGACGGCCAGCTCGGGCCGAAGGAAATGGGCCCGCCGCCGCCACCGCCGCCGAAGCCGCCGACCGACGGCGGCAAGGATCAAACGGGAAACCCCGCTCCCGGCCGGTAAACGGGCGGATCGCGGAAAACCAGGAAGGCGGACGCCGGGAAACCGGCGTCCGTTTTTTTCCCCTCGCGCGCCCTTCGAGTCCGGTGCAGCCCTGGCGTTCCCTCGCCGCATCGAGGAGGGCGGGTCGGCTCGCGCGGCTCCCCTTTGTAGCCACGGCGCTCCGTCGCCGTGCGGGGCGGAGGTGATTGCGCGCGCGGACGCCCCGACGGAGCGGGGCGGCTACATGGACGGAGCGGATGGCGCGGCCCCCGCGCTCGATTTTGTAGCCACGGCGCTC
>CAXTSM010000008.1:108857-137476 GCA_964247025.1 uncultured Chthoniobacterales bacterium | reverse complement strand
TGCGGGGCGGAGGTCATTGCGCGCGCGGACGCCCCGACGGAGCGGGGCGGCTACATGGGCGGAGCGGATGGCGCGGGCCGCGCGCCCGATTTTGTAGCCACGGCGCTCCGTCGCCGGGCGGGGCGGAGGTGATTGCGCGCGCGGACGCCCCGACGGAGCGGGGCGGCTACACGGGCGGAGCGGATGGCGCGGGCCCCGCGCTCGATTTGTAGCCACGGCGCTCTGTCGCCGTGCGGGGCGGAGGTGGATTGCGCGCGGACGCCCCGACGGAGCGGGGCGGCTACATGGACGCGCCTAGGCGGCCGGGAGCTGCGCCTTCAGGCGGTCGAGCATCATCCAGAGGGTCTGGAAATTTGCCTCGAGCACGCCGAGGGATTCGTGCTGGCCCGCGCTCAGCGGCCCGTAGTGCTGGAAGCTGCCGATGCCAAGTTGCAGGGCGTGGAGCGCGCGGTCCACGTCGCGAGACTCGACGGCCAGCCGGCCATGCACGATGGCGCGCGCGGTGATGAGGGCGCTGGCCTGGGCGGCGAGCGCGGTAAGAATCTCGACGTCTTCCGAACTCCAGACGCGGGGCTTCATCTCGACGGCCCCAAAGGCGCCCAGCGTGCGGCCTTCACGGTCGCGAATCGGCATGCCCGCATAGGCGATGACGCCGAGCTCCGAGATGGCGCGGCTCTCGCGCATTTGTGGATCGCGACGGGCGTCCTTGATGACGAGGGGATGGTCGCTGGCGGCGACATGTTTGCAGAAGGATTGCGAGAGCGGCACCTCGCGCCGGCTGGCGAGCGGCTCGGGAAGGCCGCACTGGGACACGAAGAATTGCCGGTTGGGCGCGATCAGCGAAACGAAAGCGGCGGGAACGCGCAGGGCGTTGGTCGCCAATCTCGTGAGGTCGTCGAACGCCGGCTCCGCGGGGGCGTCGAGGAGGCCGCTTTCGCTCACGGCGAGCGCGAGACGGGCGGAGGGCTCGATGAGGGGCTCGATGGTGGATTCGACGGACACGATGGCGCAGGATGGCGCGCTGGTTACGCGCGGCAATCTGGATGGGACGCAGGATTCGTTCCAGTCACGTCTACGAGTCGAGGATGCGGGCGATCCCGCGAAGGGGGACGCGAATCCAGTCCGGTCGGTTGTTGAGTTCGTAGCCGACCTCATACACCGCCTTGTCCAGGAGGTAGGCGTCGAGCAGGAGCGTGAAGTCGGCGGGGTCCTTCGGCAGGAAGGCGGGGTTGCCCGCCGTGGCGAGATAGCTCCGCAGGAAAGTGCGGCTGATGGCCTGATACCAGAGGTCGGCCCAGGGGGCGGCGGTGGGGATGTCCACGTCGCGCACCGAGGTCGGCTGCACGAGGGCGGTGTAGGCCGCGTAATGGAAGGAGCGCAGCATGCCGGCGACATCGCGCAGGGCGGAGCGCTTGAGCCGGCGCTCGCTGATGGGCCGGGCGGGCTCGCCTTCAAAGTCGATGATGACGAAGTCGCGGCCGGTATCGAGGACCTGCCCGAGGTGGTAATCGCCGTGCACGCGGATTTTTTCAGCGGCGATCTTGCGGGTCATCACGCGCCCCATTCGCTCGAGGATTTCCTTTTCGCGGCCGAGCATGGCCTGGGCGTCCTCGAGGGCTTCGCCCTTGAGGTTCCGGGATTGCCGGGCGAGCAGCTGGAAGGTGCGGCGGAGGCCGTTGCGCATCGATTGGTAGACGGAGCGCTGGTAGAGCGCGCTGAAGGGCTCGGGGCGAAAGGCGGGGTCCGTGAGATCGCCGGCGAGCGCGAGGTGCATCTCGGCCGTGCGCTGACCGAGCTGCTTCACCCGCTCGGGGTAGGCGGTGCCGAGGGCGTGGATGAATTCCTCGGGCAGGGTGTCGTCGGACTTGATCTTCGGGAGCGTGAGCTTCTCGGTGAGCACGCGCTCGAAATACTGGCCGACCACGCCGAGGGTCATGGCCCAGGCGTCGCCTTGGTTCTGCACCATCGACTGCATCATGCAGATCATCTGCGGGGCGCCGGCGGGGCCTTCGTAGGCGATGGCGCCGGCGAAGGGCGGCACGCCGGGGAAGCCCGCGCGCTCGGTGAGGAACCGGGTGACTTCGCCGTCGGGGTTGAGGCCTTCGTCCATGCGACGGTAGAGCTTCAGGAACCACTCGCCGCCGAAGACGGCGGAGGTGTTGCTCTGCTCGGCCTTGAGGATGAGCGAGGGGATCGGCTCGCCCTTCCGGACGCGGGCGCGGAGGGCGTCGGAGGCTTCGCCGATGAGGCGCCCGCGTTCGCCCCGGTCGGCTTCGCGACCGGTCATCATGGCGAGCAGCTCGCCGCGGAAACGGGTCTCGTAGACGGCATCGAAGAGGATGGTCGGGACGCCGGCGTCCTCGAATTGCGCGATGACGGCCTGGGGGTATTCCTGCCGGATCTTGTGGGCGGCCTCGCCTTCCGCGATCTGGAGCGGGAGCACGTAGGTCTCGGGGTTGCCCTCGACGTAGACGACGTCGAAGAGCAGCACGCGGGCTTCGTAGCCGTCCTCGCCGACGGGGATGACGTCGCGGAGGTTCATGGAGCGCCAGGCGCGAGCCTTGCCGCCGAACCAGCGGCAGTTCACGACGTAGGCGGGCAGGACGGATCGCTCGAGCAGGCGGCGGCCCGGGGCGCTGAGCAATTCCTTCCAGTCCAGATGTCCGGCGAAGGCGGGCGTCGGGCGCTTTTCCGGCATGTTCGCCACGTCGGCGAGCTTCTCGAGCTGGAGCCAGTAGTGGCCGTGCGGCCCGAGGGTGAGCAGGTAGGGAACGTCCTGGATGATGGGGAACTTGTTCTGGCTGAAGAGCTCGGTCGGCGTGTGGCCGGCGTAGGCGGAGAGGTCGACTTCGACGACCTGCGAGTAGCGCGAGAGGTTCACGACGACGAGGATGACCTCGTTCTCGAATTTACGAACGAACGCGAGGACCTTCGCGTTGTCGGGAAAGAGGAAGTCGATGCTGCCGCGACCGAACGCCTGGTAGCGCTGGCGCATGGCGATGGTGCGGCGCATCCACCAGAGCAGCGACGAGACGTTGCGTTCCTGGTTGTCCACGTTGACGGCCTCGTAGTGGTATTCCGGGTCGATCGTGATCGGGAGATAGAGCTGCTGCGGGTTCGCGCTGGAGAAGCCGGCGTTGCGGTCGGGGCTCCATTGCATGGGGGTGCGCACGCCGTTGCGGTCGCCGAGGAAGATGTTGTCGCCCATGCCGATCTCGTCGCCGTAGTAGATGATCGGCGTGCCGGGCAGCGAGAAGAGGAGGATGTTGATGAGCTCGATCTTCTTGCGGTTGTTGGTCAGGAGCGGCGCGAGGCGGCGGCGGATGCCGAGGTTGATGCGGGCGCGGCTGTCGGTGGCGTAGACGCGATACATGTAGTCGCGCTCCTCGTCGGTGACCATCTCCAGCGTGAGTTCGTCGTGATTGCGCAGGAACATGCCCCATTGGCACGTCTCGGGGATGGCGGGGGTCTGGTCGAGGATGTCGATGATGGGGAAGCGATCCTCCATCTGGAGGGCCATGAACATGCGGGGCATGACCGGAAAGTGAAAACACATGTGGCACTCGTCGCCATCCGGGCCGAAGTAGGCGACGGCGTCCTCGGGCCACTGGTTCGCCTCGGCGAGCAGCATGCGGTCGGTGAACTTCTCGTCGATGTGCGCGCGCAGTTTGCGGAGAAACCCGTGCGTCGCCGGGAGGTTTTCGCAGTTCGTGCCCTCGGCCTCGTAGAGATACGGCACGGCGTCGAGCCGCAGGCCGTCCACGCCCATCTCCATCCAGAAGTCGATGACCTTGAGCAGCTCGGAGTGGACGTGGGGATTCTCGAAGTTCAAGTCCGGCTGGTGCGAGTAGAACCGATGCCAGTAGTAGGCGCGCGCCACGGGATCCCACGACCAGTTCGAGGTCTCGAAATCCTGGAAGATGATGCGCGCGTCGTTGTAGCGGTCGGGCGTGTCGCTCCAGACATACATTTCGCGCTCGGGGGTGCCGACGGCGGCGCGGCGCGAGGCCTGGAACCACGCGTTCTGGTCCGACGTGTGGTTGAGCACGAGCTCGGTGATCACGCGGAGCTCGCGGCGGTGGGCCTCCTTGAGAAAGGCGCGGAAATCCTTGATGGTGCCGTAGGCGGGGTTGACGTTGTAGTAATCGGCGATGTCGTAACCGTCGTCCTTCAGCGGAGACGGGTAGAACGGCAGGATCCAAATCGCGGTGACCCCGAGGTCCTGCAGGTAATCGAGCTTCGAAGTGAGCCCGCGGAAATCGCCGATGCCGTCGCCGTTCGAGTCGGCAAAGGTCTTGACGTGGGTCTGGTAAATGACGGCGTCCTTGAACCAAAGCGGATTCGCGGGCGGGGCGGGAGAGTCTTTCGGCATCGCCGGGGATCGTGTGACCCGGAGGGATCGGACGCAACTTTGTTCAGGCCGCGGCCTGCACCGCGCGCAGCCGGACGTCGCCGATTTCCAGGCCGAGCGCCTCTTCGGCCACGCGGAGAAAGCCCTCCGTCGCGTCGGTCAGGGCGACTTCGAGGCTGCCGAGCTGGAGGGCCGGGGCCGTGAGCGAGCGGGCGTGGAGGATTTCCCGGACCGCGAGGGCGCAATTCCGCGCCGAGTCCACCAGCGTCACGCCGCCCCCGACCACCTTTGCGATGGCGTCCTGGAGCAGGGGATAATGCGTGCAGCCGAGGACCAGCGTGTCGATGCCCGCGGCCAGCAGGGGATCGAGGTAGCGATGCAGCACCTGCTCGGTGATCGCGTCTTCCAGCCACGCCTCCTCGATGAGCGGGACGAGCACCGGGCAGGGCTCGGCGAAGACCTGCGCGTCGGGCGAAAGCGCGTGGATCGCCTGCTCGTAGGCGCGGCTGGCGATGGTCGCGCGCGTGCCGATCACGCCGATGCGGCCGTTCCGCGTCGAGCGCACGGCCGCCGCCGCGCCGGGGTCGATGACGCCCTGCACCGGGAGATTGAAGACCTGCTTGAGCCGCGGCACCGCGAGCGCGGAGGCGGTGTTGCACGCCACGACGATGAGCTTCGCCTGCTCGGCCAGGAGGAGCCCGGCGATTTCCACGCTGTAACGCTCGATCGTGCGCCGGCTCTTGCCGCCGTAGGGCACGCGCGCGGTGTCGCCGATGTAGAAAATGCGTTCCGCCGGAAGCAGATCCCGTAGCGCCGCGACCACCGTCAGCCCGCCGATGCCGGAATCGAAAACCCCGATCGGCCCACTTCCCGCCTCCTCGGCGACGGGCGGCGGATCGGACGGTTCCATCCCGCAGCGTGCCACGCGGCGCGCGCGGGAATCAATTTCCAATCGCGAGCGGATTCTGGCTGATGATCCGCTCGCAAAAGGCGCGATCGTCCGCCTCGAGGAAATCGAAGAGCGTCGTCGTCGCGGGATCGAGCCCCAGCGGCCGGCACTCGCCCTCGAACCACTCCCGCTT
Source organism: uncultured Chthoniobacterales bacterium (assembly GCA_964247025.1). GTDB lineage: Bacteria > Verrucomicrobiota > Verrucomicrobiia > Chthoniobacterales > JAATET01 > JAATET01. The sequence continues at coordinate 132,043 of CAXTSM010000008.1, read as the reverse complement.
CTCGGGATCGTGGAACGGCCGGTAGGCCTCGACCTGATCGCCCCACGCCTCGATCTCCTCCTTCTCGCGAACGGTGCCGACGGAGTCGAGCCAGACGACGACCTCCTTGTCGGAATCGGCGTCCGCGACCTTCTTTTTGAATTCTTCGCCGTGGATGCCCTTGAATTCGAAAAGCATTCGGTCGAGCGGGCAGTCGAAATGATATTCGCCCAGCGTCCCGGCGATCGCGGCCCGGCATTTGTCCAGCGTGCGGCCGAGAATGGCGTAACACCCGAACCGCTGGCGCGGGCTGCGGGGGGCGACGCGGGTGAGATCCTTCGGGATCACCAGCTTCGAGAAATCCATGCTCATAAGGTGAAGAGACGAATTCTAGCGGCCTTGTCAATTCCCGGGGCTTGCGGATCACGCGCGACGGGGGCATGGTCCGGGCCACGAATGGCGAAGCGGATCGAAGCCCGAATCTGGATCGTCGGTCCTCTCGGACCGGTCCGGAGGGAAATCGTGGCCGCCTGATTCGCCGACCATCCGCCCGTTCGCCCGCCGAGAGAACTCTCCGGCGGGCCTTTTTTTTGCTTCCATGAAAACCCGCACCCCTCCGTCCCACCGGCTCGCCACGTTCGCCATCGTCGCCGCAAGCTCGATCTTGTTCTGCTCGAAGGGCGTCGTCGCGAAGCTCGCCTACACGCACGGCGTCGACGCGCTCACCGTGCTGGCGCTACGCATGGGCTTCGCGTTGCCTTTTTTCATCGGCATCGCCGCGGCGTGGTCGCGCGGCGCCGCGCCGCTCTCCCGCGGCGACTGGGCGCGCCTCGCGGGCCTCGGTTTCCTGGGCTACTACGTGTCCTCGCTGGTGAACTTCACCGGCCTGCAGTACGTGAGCGTCGGGCTCGAGCGCATCCTGCTTTACACGTATCCCTCGATGGTGCTCGCGATCTCGGTCTTCGTGCTCGGAAAACGCGTGCGCGCCGCCACGTGGGTCGCCTGCGCGGTGGCCTGGGCCGGCATCGTCGTCGCCTTCGTCGGCGAGACGCACGCGCCCGGGAGCAACGACCGCACGACGCTCGGCGCCGCGCTGATCTTCGCCAGTGCGTTCACCTACGCGTTGTTCATCCTGCTGAGCGGCGACGTGATCCGCCGCGTCGGCTCGATGCGGTTCACCGGCATCGCCGTCGGATTCTCGTGCGGGTTCATGCTCGTCCACGTCTTTGCGACGCGCCCGGCGGGGACGCTGCTCCACCTCCCGGCGGCCGTCTACGGTGAAGGCGTGATCCTCGCCCTGCTTGGCACCGTGGCCCCCGCGCTGCTCCTCAGCCTGGGCCTGGGCCGCACCAGCCCGCCGCAATTCGCGATCATCGGCGCCGTCGGTCCCGTGACCACGCTCCTGCTCGCGTGGGCCGTGCTGGGCGAACAACCGAACGCCGCGCAGGCGCTGGGCTTCGCGCTCACGATGGGCGGGGGCCTCGCGGTGACCCTGGTCGGGAACGACCCGGCCGCTCAGCGGAACCGCAGCTCGAGCGAATCCCATTCGTCCGCCCGATGAAAATCGAGCTCGCCGTGCCGCGCGGTGGCGGAGAGCACGGGCCGCAGCCGCCCGCGCGTGTGATCGTAACGGGCGAAGTTCACCCGCAGGTGGCTGCCATCCCACGGCACGCTGTCCTCGAAGATGCGCCGCAGCGGGATTTCCGCGTGAGCCTCCCATCCGCCGCGCACCGGGCGGGTTTGCGCGCGGATGCGCCAGCGGCCGACCTTGTAGGCGAGCAGGGGATCCGGCGCAGCCGACCAGTCGATCTCGAAAGAGCGCATCGGCGCCGGCCAGCGCAGCTGGAGGAGGGTGCCAGCCGGGGTGACGTGGAATTCGAAATACGCGGCCTGCCCGGCCGGCCGGAGAAAGATCTCGAACGTGTCGCCGTGGGGAAACGCCGGCACGCCGAAATGCTCCACGGGGTTGAAGACGTCGCGGTCGCGGAACGTCGCGAGGACCGCGAGCGACATCCCCGCCAGCGCGACCTTCACCCGGCCGGGGGAAAAGAGCGGCTCCGGCTGGTTCCGCCAGGCCTGGCCGAACGCCAGCGCGGGCCGGCCGCGGAAGGCGCGGCGCAACGAATCCCAGCCGCGGTCGCCGACGGGCGGCAGAGGCGTGACCGGGATCGCGTCGCTCATTTATTCGAGCGCGACGACCGCCTCGATCTCGACGTCGAAGCCGAGAAGCTGCGCGCCGAGCGTGGTGCGGGCGGGCTTGTGGGCGCCAAAAAACTTCGCATACACGCCGTTCATCTCCGCGAAATTTTCCTTCGTGAGCTCGGCCAGATAGACGCGGCACTGCACGACCTGCGCGAGCGTCGCGCCCGCCGTGCGCACGACGCGCTCCAGGTTCGTGAGCACGATCCCGGTTTGTTCCGCCACGGTGCCGCGCACGATTCCCCCCGCGCCGGGGTCGATCGGGATCTGGCCGGAGACGAAGAGAAGCCGGCCCGACGCGGCGACGGCGGGCGAATAGGGGCCGATGGCGGGCGGCCCGCCGGGGATGTTCGAGAAAAGTTCCAGCGACATGCGAACCGTGTAGCCGATCGCGCGGGCGCGGTCGAGCGGCGTGCGCGTCGTTTCTCGCGGCGCCTTGTCTAGGGCTTCAACTCCGCGTTCGTCATTCCGTTCGTGATGATGAACTTTTCCTGGTGGAATGTCGGGTCGGCCCGGAACGTCAGCCGGCCGGCGTAGCGGCGCTCGATGTCGATGAGCAGCTCCTCGTCTTCCTCGCGCAGGCGGGCGAGCAGGTCGGGGTGCACGGCGATCTTGATCTCGTGGACGTCGTTCGCGTGGCGCTTCATCACGGAATGGAGCGTGCGCTGCAGCTCGACGCTCATCGTCATCGGGCTTTTCACGCGGCCGCGGCCGTGGCAATGCGGGCACGTCACGAACTGCGAGCTGGCGAGGCTCTCGGCGACGCGCTGGCGGGTCATCTCCATGAGGCCGAGCGCGGAGATGGGGAGCACGTGGGTGCGGGCCTTGTCGCGCTTGAGCCGGTCCTTCACGCGCTGGAAAACGGCCTGCTGGTCCTTGCGGCTTTTCATGTCGATGAAGTCGCCGACGACGAGGCCGCCGATGTTCCGGAGGCGAAGCTGGCGCGCGATCTCGTCCGCGGCCTCGAGGTTCGTCGTGGAGATGGTTTTTTCCATGTCCTTCGCGCCCTTGTTGCGGCCGGTGTTCACGTCGATGGCGATCATGGCCTCGGTCTCGTCGATGACGATGTAGCCGCCGCAGGGCAGCCAGACCTGGCGGTGGAACGCGGACTCGATCTGGGGCTGCACGCCGAAGAAATCGAAGATTGGCTGGGCTCCGCCGTAATGGTGCACGCGTTTCTTCGCCCGCTTCGAGATGTGCTCGACGAGCTCCTGCATGCGTTCGAACGCCTCGAGGTCGTCGACGAGGACCTCGTCGACCTCGTCGGTGAGGAAGTCGCGCACGGACCGCTCGATGAGGTCGGGCTCGCGGAACAATTCCACGGGCCCCCTTTTCTCCCGCATGCCTTTTTCGATCTCGGCCCATTGGTCGAGCAGGATGCCGAGGTCGCGCACGAAGTAGCGGGCGCGCTGGCCCTGGCCCGCGGTGCGCAGGATCACGCCCATGCCCTCGGGCAGCTCGAGCTCGCGGAGGATCTTGCGCAGGCGGTCGCGCTCCTTGGGCTCGTCGATCTTGCGGGAGATGCCGCATTGGTCGTTGAAGGGCATGAGCACGAGGTAGCGGCCGGGCAGGCTGATGTTCGTCGTGATGCGCGGGCCCTTGTTGCTGATGGGACCCTTGCTCACCTGCACGATCACGTCGGCGCCGACGGGATAGATGCTCGGGATGTCCTTCGCGGTGATTTGTTTCTTGGGCTTGCGGCCGCCCTTGTCGTCGCGGGCGACGGCCTCGATGCCGCTGTCGAGCGCGGCGGGAATCGCGTCCCAGAAATGCAGGAACGCATTTTTTTCGAAGCCGATGTCGACGAACATGGCCTTGAGGCCGTGCTCGATGTTGCGCACCTTGCCCTTGTAGATGCCGCCGACGATGTTGCGGTCGGTCTCGCGCTCGATGGTGTATTCCTCGAGGCGGTTATTCTCGAGCAACGCGACGCGTTTCTCCAGCTTCTCGCAGCTGATAATCAATTTCGTGCCGGTGGGCTTGCGGCCCAGGCCCAGGATGCGCTTGACAGTTTCGATCATTCGGTGTGTGGCCCGGCCCGGAGAGGGCGGGAAAGGTTGAGGTGTCGGGGGAGGGGTTCATCGTCAGCGGTGAAACAGGCCCGGGCGGTTTTCGCGCTCCGGTTTCGGTTTTTTATTGCCGCCGCCAAATTTGAAAAAGTCGAAGAGCCCGCGTTTCTTGGGCTTGGGCTCGGCCTGGACGCGGCCCTCGGGATCGGGCTCCTCGCGGATGCTCGGGGCGTCGGCGCCGGTTGCCTCTTCCCGCACGGTCGAGGAGGCGGAGGCCACGGTTTCCACGGTTTCCTGATCCGCCGCGGCCGCCGGGATGTCGCGGTCGAAATCGATGGACTCGATGAATTTGAAGTTACCGACGGTCGGCTCCATCGCGGCCACCTTGACGTCGAGTTCGCCCCGGTCCATGGCGAAGGCCTGCTCGAGAATTTTCGCCGCGACGGGCGCAGGCACGCCGCCGCCGGATTTGCCGCCCTGGATCAGGACGCAGATGGCGTATTTCGGCTTGTCGTAGGGAGCGAACGCAATGAAGAGCGTGTTGTTGTCCTGGACCTTGTTGCCCTTGGAATCGATGCGCCAGTTCTGGGCGGTGCCGGTTTTTCCGGCGAGTTCGATGCCCTCGAGCCGCGCCTTGCGGGCGGTGCCGCCCTCCTCGTTGACGACGCGCCACATGCCGTGGCGGACGTGCTCGATCTCCCCGGCGGTCATGCCGGCGTCGGTGATCAAGTTCGCGCGGACCTTGGCCGGTTCCTGCTCGACGATTTTGCCGTCGGGTCCGACCACCTTGTCGATCAGGCGCGGATAATAGCAGGTGCCGCCGTTTGCGATGGTGGCGGCGACCAGGGCCATTTGCAGGGGGGAGGCGAGCACGCTGCCCTGGCCGATCGCGACGTTCGCGGTGAGACTCGGGCGCCATTTGTCCCGCGGGTTGACTTCGCGCAGGTGCGCGGGGCCGTCGAGGATGCCGGCGCTCTCGCCGGAAAGCGGGATGCCGGTGAGCTGGCCGAGGCCGAGCAGGTGGCCGATCTCGTCGATGTTCTCGATGCCGGCGGCGTTGCCGGCCTGGAAGAAATAGCCGTTGCACGAGTTCTTCAGGCCGCCTTCCAGGTTCAGGCTGCCGTGGTTGCCCTTGCCGAAGATCCAGCACTTCATGAACGTGTTGCCGTAGGAGACGCCGCCGCCGCAGTTGAACGTCCGGTCGCCGATGCCGGCGCGCTCGACCGCCAGGGCGGTGACGGTCTTGTAGGTCGACCCGGGAATGTAGGCGTTGATCGCGCGATTGAGCAGCGGGGTCGTCTCGTCCTTCGTGAGCTTCACCCAGTCCTTCGCGTCGATGGCCGGCACGAATTTATTGGGATCGAACGAGGGCACGGAAGCCATCGCGAGGACGTCGCCGTTGTTCACGTCGACCACGACGCAGGCCGCGCGGCCGGCGACCTTGAGCGTGTCCTCGACGACGTATTGCAGGCGGGCGTCGATCGTGAGGTAGACGTCGTCGCCCTGCTTCGGAGGCACGAGCTGCGCGTCGTTCTCGAGGATCTGGTTCTTGGCGTCGCGCTGGAGGATCCGCACGCCGGCTTCCCCGCGCAGGTATTTGTCCATCGCCTTTTCGATCTGCGCCTTGCCCTCGAGATCGGGTTGGAAAAAATTATAATCCTTGCCCGCGGCGGCTTCGTCCCGCCGCTGCTTGTCGATGTCGCGGGGCGCGCCGACGTAGCCGAGGATGTGCGCGGCGAGCGACCCGAAGGGATAATAGCGCACGGGCTTCACCTCGGCCTTCAGGCCGGGCAGGCCGACGTTGTTCTCGAGCAGCCGGGCCATGGAATCGAAATCCATGTCCTGCCGATACGTGTAGGGGATGAGCTCCTCGTTGCGGTAGTGGGTCTGCAGCTGCTCGGCGTTGTAGTCCTCCTCGAGCTGCAGTTTTTTCAGGCGCTCGATGACCGTGTCGTTGACGATCTGCGGGACGTCGACTTCGGGGACCTCCGAGAGATTGCCGTAACGGTCGCTCCGGCGGAATTTCACCTCGCGCAGGGGCGCGCGGCCGCCGTGGTCCTTGCGGTAGGCGCGCACGATGTCGGGCAGGTAGAAATCCACCTCGAAGCTTGCGCGGTTCTCGACGAGCGGAAGGCCGTTGCGGTCCTTGATCTCACCCCGCACCGCCGGCAGCCGCACGGTGACCCGCGAGCCGCCTTTCACCTTCGCGAGATAATAATCGTAGCGCACGACCTGCACCCACCAAAGGCGGGCGACGAGGAGGCCGAGGCCGCCGAGCACGAGGATGGCGATGAACAGAAGGCGGAACGCGGGAAGACCTTTTCTCATTTCAATACTCCCGCCGGCTCCGGCGTTCCTCGAACCAGCCCGACCCCAGCGTCGTGACCAGCACGAGCGCGAGCGTGAGCACGGCCGCGATCAGGCCCGGCGCGACGATCCTCCACGCGACCACCTCGCTGAAGTAGAGGCCGCCCGTCTCGAAGCGCCGCATCGTGAGCATCGCGAATTGCAGCGCCAGATAGAAAATAACCGTGGCCGCGCTCATCAGCGGAGGCAGCCACCAATGCCCGCGGAGCACGAGGGGCCGCAGTCCCTGACAAATCAAACCAGACGCCACGAAAAGGAGAATAGACCAGCCGGCCGACAATTCAACCGAGCCGACGATGGTCTGGAGGGTGTCGAGATCGGTGACCTCCGTCGTGTGGTGCACGATCTGCAGCGCCGTGAAATCGCTCAGGAAACCCGCGAGGAAAGCCAGCCCGATCATCGATGGGAAGGGCAGCAGGCACGCGCCGTAGCAAAAAAACACGGGCGCGAGGAGGACCCGCGCGCCGTCGACGGTTTCCAGCGCGGGAAGGAATTCCTGAACGGCGAAGCCCAGAAAAATCGCGACGGCGAGCGCCAGGGTGAGCAGCGCCTCCTTCATCGTCGCCCCACGATGACAAACACGTCGGAGAGCGTCGGAAAATCGACGGCCGGCGTGATGATGGCCTGGCCGTCCAGCTCCCGCGGCTTGAAACTTTTCACCGTCCCGATCAGCAGGCCCGACGGGAAGACCGCGCCGACGCCCTGCGTATAAACTTTTTGTCCCGGCTGGAGATCGGCGTTCTTGGTCAGGAAATTCATCTGCAACTCGGGCGGCCCGTCCTGCACGCGCACTCCGCTCACGATGCCCTTCTCGTGCGTGCCCTCGACGTAGGCGCCGACCTTGCAATTCTCGTCCGTGATCAGCACGATCTTCGCGTCGTTCTTGCCGGCGGTCATGACTTTTCCCACGAGGCCGCGATCCGTGATCACCGTCATCGGCACGCCGCTCTCGAGGCCGTCGTCCACGTTGTCCTCGAAGCCGCGGTTGATGGTGACCGTATTCCACCACGTCGCGGCGTCGCGCGTGATGACCTGCGAGGGAATCAGGCGGAAGATCGAGCGCTCGCGGTAATCCATCGCGGCGCGCAGCTTGTTGTTCTCGGCCTCCATGTCGCGAAGGATGAGGTTCGTCGCGCGCAGCTCGCGATTCTCCCGCTCGAGGCGCCGGCTGTCGTCCTCGAGCTGGTCGAGGGAGCGCAGGCCCTTGCCCATGGCGCCGATTCCCTGCTGCACGGCGGAGCCCGTGCGCAGAAACGGCGCCATCACCGACATCACGGCCCGCTGCACCTTTTGCGTCGATCCGGTGCCCAGCAGCATGAAGAACACCGCCAGCAGGACCACGATCACCGCAAGGAGGATGTTGACTTTCTTCATGATGCGAGAGCTCCCCGACGCCGCCGGGCGCCGGCGCTAAGATGCCGCGACGTGATGCTGGCGGTCCATCGAGGACACACGGCGCAACAAATTGATTTCCTGCAGCGCCTTGCCGGTGCCTTCGGCGACCGCGCTCAGCGGGTCCTCGGCGACGTGCACCGGCAGGCCGGTCTCTTCGGCCAGCAGGCGGTCGAGCCCGCGCAGGAGCGCGCCGCCGCCCGCCAGCACGAGGCCACGGTCGACGAGGTCGGCGGAGAGCTCGGGCGGACAGCGCTCGAGCGTGATGCGCACGGAGTCGACGATGGTGGAAATGGGCTCCATGAGGGCCTCGCGGACCTCCTGGGAAGTGATCGTGATGGTCTTGGGAAGGCCGGCGACGAGGTCGCGTCCCTTGACCTCCATGCTGACCTCCTTCTCGAGCTTGTAGGCGGAGCCGATCTTGATCTTGATCTCCTCGGCCGTGCGCTCGCCGATCATGAGATTGTAGGCGCGCTTCATGTATTGGGCGATGGCCTCGTCGAGCTCGTCGCCGGCCACGCGCACGCTGCGGCTGAAGACGATGCCGGAGAGCGAGATCAGCGCGACCTCGGTCGTGCCGCCGCCGATGTCGATGATCATGTTGCCCGCGGCGTCCTGCACCGGGAGACCGACGCCGATGGCCGCCGCCATGGGCTCCTCGATCAAATGGACCTCGCGCGCGCCGGCGTGCACCGCGCTTTCGCGCACGGCGCGTTTCTCGACCTCGGTGATGCCGCTCGGCACGGCGATGACCACCCGCGGGCGGCGCATGCGGCTGCGGCTGTGCACCTTGCTGATGAAGTGCCGAAGCATCGCCTCGGTGACCTCGAAGTCGGCGATCACGCCATCCTTGAGCGGGCGGATGGCGACGATGTTGCCCGGCGTGCGGCCCAGCATGCGCTTCGCCTCGTCGCCCACCGCGAGCACCTTGTTGGTGCCGGCGTGGACCGCGACCACGGAGGGTTCGCGAAGGACGATGCCCTGGTCTTTTACGAAGACGAGGGTGTTGGCGGTGCCGAGGTCAATTCCGATGTCGTGCGAGAGAAATCCAAAAATTTTGTCAAACATCTGTCTGAAAGTGGGTTGTGTCCTTCGGTGGGCGGATGCACAAAGTCGCCCGGCGCACGCCCATTGCAGAAGAAAACTGCCCGCGACAGTAGGAAGCGGGATTTCCCTCCGTCAAGGCAATTACCGTAATTTCGGTTGGACGACGGCCGCCTCGATGGCCGCGCCCATTTCCTCGGTGTTCACCCTGAGAGAGCCGTCAGTCCAGATATCCCCGGTGCGAAGCCCGGCGGCGATCACCCGGCGCACCGCGGCGTCGATCGCGTCGGCGGCGTCGTTCCGGCCGAGCGAGTAGCGCAGCATCATGGCGGCGGAAAGAATCTGCGCGATGGGATTCGCGATCCCCTTGCCCGCGATGTCCGGGGCGGTGCCGCCGCTGGGCTCGTACATCCCGAAGCGGCGCGCGCCTCCCGTGGTCTCGCCGAGGCTCGCGCTGGGCAGCATGCCGAGGGAACCGGTGATCATCGCGAGCTCGTCGCTCAGGATGTCGCCGAACATGTTTTCCGCCAGGATGACGTCGAACTGCTTCGGGTTCCGGACGAGCTGCATCGCGGCGTTGTCGACGTAGAGATGGTTGAGCGTCACGTCAGGATAATCCGCGGCGGTCTCGGTGACCACGCGGCGCCAGAGCAGGCCGTTTTGCAGCACGTTCGCCTTGTCGATCGACGTCACCTTGCCGCCGCGCGCGCGCGCGGCCTCGAAGGCCACGCGGGCGATCCGGCGAATCTCGCTCTCCCAATAGATCATCGTGTCGACGGCAAAGAATTCGCCGCTTTCCTGCTTCGTGTATTTGGGCTCGCCAAAGTAGAGGCCGCCCGTGAGCTCGCGCACGCAAAGCACGTCGAAGCCGCCTTCCACGGACCGTGGATGCAGCGGCGAGGCGTGGGCGAGCTCCGGCAGGCACACGCCGGGCCGCAGGTTCGCGAACAGCCCGAAATGCTTGCGCAACGGCAGCAGGGCGGCGCGCTCCGGTTGTTCGTTCGCCGGCAGGCCCTCCCACTTCGGACCGCCGACGGAGCCGAAAAGAATCGCGTCCGCGGCCTCGCAGGCCTTCAGCGTCGCCTCGGGCAGCGCCTTGCCGTCCACGTCGATCGCGAGGCCGCCCACGCGGCATTCGGTGTATTGGATGGAGATCGGAAATTTGCGCGTCACGGCGTCGAGCACCCGGCGCGCCTGGACCATCACTTCCGGCCCGATGCCGTCGCCGGCCAGGACCGCCACTTGGAAAGATTCACTCATGCGCGCAGCATTTAAGCGGGCCGCCCGGCGCCGGGCAACCGCTCGTTTTCAGGCCGCCCGGGCCGCCGCGACGAAGGCGCGCACCTTCGCGGCATCCTTGCGCCGCGCGTCGCCGTCCGTCTCCACCCCGCTCGCGACGTCGACGCCGTGCGGCCGCACGACGCGCACGGCCTCCCCGACGTTTTCCGCCCGCAAGCCGCCCGCGAGGATGACCCGCCGCTCTGGGTGGGCGGCCACGAAATCCGCCGCCTGCGCGGGATCCACCATCACGCCGGTGCCGCCGTAGCCGGAGGCGGCGTGGCCGTCGAGGAGCAGCGACGGCGTCGCGTAATCCAGGCCGGCGGCGAGCGCCTGGGCGTCCGCCACCCGCACCGCGCGGATCCACGGACGCGGGCTCGCGGCGCAGAAATCCGGGGTCTCGTCGCCGTGGAATTGAATCGCGTCGAAACACGCCGCCGCGGCGATGCGGGCGATTTCCTCCGCGCCCGCGTTCACCACGACCGCGATCCGGGTGACCGGCAGCGCGCGGATCCAGTCCCGCGCGGCGGCGAGCTCGACGAAACGCTTCGAGCCCGGGAACAGGTTGATCCCGACCGCGTCCGCGCCGGCCTCCACCGCCACCGCGGCGTCGACCGCGTTCGTGACGCCGCAGATTTTTACGCGCCGTCGGCCCGGTCGGAAAAACCCGTCGTTCTGCGACGACGCGTCCATCAAAATGGCGGAGGAGGCATCCGGCGGACGAGCTCGATGAGGCCGGACTGCCAGCCCTCGCGCACGCCGCGCAGCCAGGGGTCGTTTTCCTCGAGCACGGCGCGGCGGCGCACCTCGAGGCTGCCGGTCTCGTAGCAGAAAACCTCGAACGGCGTGCCGACGGAGACGTTGCTCTTCGCGGTCGAGTCGAGCGACAGGATGCCGCATCGCACCGCCTCGCCGAGCGGGGTGTCGAAGGTGAACGCGCGGTCGAGCAGAGGCTTGCCGTATTTCAGCTCGCCGATCTGGAGGAACGGTGATTCGCGGCTCGCGTGGATCGCGTTGCCCGGCGAATAGATGCGGTAGATCTGCGGCGGCTGGCCCCCGATCTGCCCGCCGAGGATGAGGTTCGTGTTGAACTCGAGCCCGGCATCCTTCATCGCCGGCCCGTCGAGGGCGCGGACCGTCCGCACCTTTTCGCCGACGTAGCGCACCGTGTCGTAGAGGCTCGCCCGGTTGAGCAGGCACGGCAGCGTGCCCTCCGGGCCGGATTCCGCCATGTCCTCCTCGATGAGCGCGGCGATGGATTGCGTGAGCGACAGGTTGCCCGAGCTGAGCAGGCAGATCACGCGATCTCCTTCGCGCGCGTAGATCCGCATCTTCGGATGGATCGTGATGTTGTCCACGCCGGCGCTCGTCCGCGAGTCCGAGAGGAAAACGATCCCCTCGCGGCAAAGGAGGCTCAGGCAATAGGTCATGCCGAATCCGATACGCCCGGACGGCCGCCTAATCAACCACCCGCGCGTTCGCCCGCTTGGCGGCGCCGATCCGGTGCGGACTCTCGTGATGCGTGATGAGGCGCACCCGGCCATCGCTCGTGCGGAAGACCGAGCTCAGCGCCCAGCTCACGATGCTGATGATGATCGAGCCGAAAAAAGCGTTCCAGAATCCGTCCACGTGAAACGCCGGCACGACCGCGGCCACGAGCAGCAGCAGCAACGCGTTCACGACGAAGATGAACAGCCCCATCGTCACGATGATGAATGGCAGGCTGAGCAGGAGCAGCACCGGGCGGATGAGCGCGTTGATGATGCCGAGAAGAAGCGACGCGCCGAGCAGCGCGCTCATCGTCTCGTAGGAGATGCCCCGGAGCAGCCAGGCAGCGGCCATGACGGCCAGGGTGGTGATGATCCAACGGATGATAAATGCCGGCATGGGTCATTTCTAGTGAGGCGGTCGGCTTTTTGAAGATTTATTTTGCCAAGGTGCCGCCGGCTTCCTATTTCCAAGCGCAAGGGAGAACCAAATGCCAAAAGCCAAAAAACTCATCGCGGAAAAAGTCGCCAAAGCCAAAAGTTTGAAACCGACGAAAACGGACAAGCCGGCCAAGGAGAAGAAGGACAAAAAGAAGGACAAGGCCCCGAAAGCCGCCCCCGTCGTGGTCCCGCCGGCCCCGGTCAAAAAGCCGGTCGTCATCGAAAAACCCAAAAAAATCGTTGCCCCGGAGGTCGCCTTCACCACCGAGGAAATCTCGCTGCGCGCCTACTTCATCGCCGAGCGCCGTCAGGCCATGGGCTGGGCGGGCGACTCGTCCCAGGACTGGGTCGAAGCCGAGCTCCAGCTCAAGGCCGAAGCCAAGAAGAAGGCGCAGAAAAAATAATCGCGGCGAAGGCGGGTCCACCTTCAAGCGGAGACGCAAGGAAGCGTCGATCCCCGCGCGAGTCCTCCTTGCCGCCGCTCCGCTCCGCCGGGGCGCGGGGGGCGCGTGATCTCGCGCAACCCGGCAACACGGCGCCGGAGCGACAAAAAAACGCCCGGGAATCCGCCTGTAGCCGCCCCGCTCCGCCGGGGCGTGGGGGGCGCGCGGCATCTCGCGCGACACGGCGACGGAACGCCGGGGCGAAAAAGAACCTGCCCCGGCGTATTCCCCGGACGAGCCCACGTCGGACGCGGGTTCGATCGTTTCCTCGACGCGATTCAGGGCTCTTCCCCCGTCGGGATCAGCGAGAGGGCGCGCTAACGGATCTCCACGCGCCGGCTTTCGCCGTTGCCGCGGATTTCCGGCGCATACATCGCCTCGCCCATGACGGGCAGGGCCGAGAAGTTGCCCGGCGTTTCCGCGCGCATCTCGTAACGGATCTTCCATGTGCCCGGCGAGAGCCGGCGGATGAAGAACGCCACCTTCCGGTCGCGGAGCTCGCAATAGACCGGGGCGGTGCGCCCATCCGGGCCGCTCGCCGTCATCGCCTCGCCGCTGCGCCCGCCCACGGCCTCGAGACCCGCCGGCTTCAGGTCCTCGACAAGCAGATATTCCAGGTCGTTCTTCGCCTCGAGCGTGAGTTCCACGTCGACCCGCGAGCCAGCCGCGGCCGGTTCGCCCTCTTTCCACGGCCGGCGGTCGAAGCGGTACCCGTCGAGCAGCGTCCGCCGCGGCGTGGAAAGGAGGTAATCCCGCTTCACGAAAACTTCGTTGCCGGCCGCCGGGATTGGTTGCTCCAGCGTGAAGAATTTCGCCTGCGCGGCAACGTAGATCGGAGGGGCGCCGTCAGCCGCCCGAAGCAGGATCTCGTTTTCGCCGTCGCGAAGAAGCGCGGGATCGATTTCGAATCGCGCCCGTCCGTCCAGCGCGGTCGCGCCTTCGACCTCGCCCGCTTTTTTGCCGTTCACGTCGATCTCGAACGACGCGGATTTTCCGAGTTCCTTCGTCGCCGCGAGATAACGATTCAGGGCGAGCACCGTGATGGCGGTGTCGCGCGTGTTCGACCACTGCGCGCCGCGCCGGTTTTTCACGAGCCAGTTCATCGCGGGCTCCACGAGATCGCTGGTCGGCTCGATTGCCAGCAGCGCCTGCAACGCGAACGCGGTCGCCTCGACGCCGCCGTCCGGCCACCGGCGGAAAATCCCGTCGCTCCCCCAGTGCGCCGTCGGCACCGCCGCGGGACCAGCCGCGCCCGCGCCCGCGCCGGCCGAGACCCCGGGACCCGCGTCGAGGCGCACGCCGTCCCGGAGATTTCGCGCAAGGATTCCCGCCTTCGCGCTCTCGCCCAGATCGTGCGCCGCGAGCGCGAACAACGCCCGCCCGTACGCCGAGAGCCGGTCGCGGTTCACCCAGAGATTGTCGAAGGCCGCGCGCTCCCCGGTCGCCGCCGTTTGGTCGCCGGACTCCGGCCGCCCGCCCAGCGCATGCAGCAGCCACGCCTGGAGATCGGGCTCCGCCTTCGCGTCGACCAGATGCTTTCGCAGCCAATCGCGACCGGGTTCGATCAAATCCGAGCGGACCGGCACGCCGGCCTGCCGGGCCAGCCGCAGGCCCCACACGACGTAGGCCGTCATGAACGGATCGCTCTCGTCGTCCTTCCACCACCCCCACCCTCCGTCGCCGTGCTGGAAATCGCCCAACCGCGCGAGTCCGCTCGCGATGGCCGCATCGAGTTCCTCGAGGCCGGCCGCGCCGTCCATCCGAGGATGGGTTTTCGAAAGAAACTTCCGTTCGATTCCGCCGTAGATCCGCCGGGCCACCGATCCGCGGTCGAGCCCGAGACCCTGCAGCGTGCGCGCGGTCACCGCCGCGGGAAGAAAGCGGCTCATCGTCTGCTCGACGCACCCGTAAGGATAGGAAACGAGGTAGGGCAGCGCATCGAGCGCGGTGGCGGCGAGGCTCGGCGTGGCGTTGACGACCAGCGTCTCGGATCCGTGCCGCCGCTCGGCGGGAAGGACGAGCGTCCATTTCGTCGTCGACCCCACGGCTTTCCCGGAGATTGAAATCGCCTTTTCGATGCCGTTGGGATGCACCGGCAGCTCCGTCTTCAGGCCGTCGCCCGCCTTGCCGGCGGTCGCGCTCAGCGTGATTTTCGCCGTCCCGGAGTCGACCGCTTCCAGGGGCCACTCCACCCGCGCATCGCCGTTGCCCTCGACCCGGACGCTCTTACTTCTCGTCGCGCCCGACAACCCTTCGACCCGCAGATCGGCGCGGGCGTCGACCGGCTGGGGGGTGCGATTGTCGATCACCCCGGAAAGCACCACCCGATCGCCCGCGACGAGGAACCTTGGCGTCTGCAGCCGTGCGATCAAGGGAAGCGTGGTGCGGGTTGCCGCCTCCGCAAATCCAAATTCCGCTCCCGCCGTCGCGCCCCGAAGCACGGCCTTCCAGGTCGTGAGCGAGTCGGGATACCTGAACTTCACCGTTGCCATTCCCGCTTCGTTCGTGAGCACGCGCGGATCCCAGAACGCGGTCGCCGAAAAGTCCGCGCGCACGGTCACCGTGGGCTCCTCTTCCACCACGGAGAGGACCTCCATGAATGATTCCATCGGCAGCGCGGCGGGCACGCTGGCGCCGGCCGGGATGTTTTTTTGGACGGCGCCGAATGCCGATTCCCCTCCTCCGCGGGCCTCGCCGTCGGACGCGGCGGCGAGGCGGCCGGCGTTTTCCCCCGGAAAAGGCAGGCGCGAAACCGAGCTTCCCGACCAGCCCCGATCCGCGCGTTCTTCGCCCCAGAAAAATCGCACCGGATCGCCGGCGTATTCCGCCTGGATGGAAGAGAGCGCCTCGTCCGAGACTCCGAGCGCGAATTCTCCGCGCACGGGCCGCCCGTCTGCGTCCTTCACCTCGAGGTCGAACGTGGAGTCCGCTCCCGGCCGGACTTCTTCCGCGCCGGCGCGCAACTTGACGGCGAGCGTCCGGGCGTCGGGCGGAAACGCGACCGGGCGCGTCTCGGCGAAATATTCCAACCCGCGGATCGCGGCCACGCTCACGAAGACGTTCGGCACGAACCGCTCGTCGTGATCGAGCTCCACCAGCTTCGAATCGCCATCGAGGTGCACCACCTCCGCCCGAAACAAATTCCCCTCCGCATGCACGGAAAAAAGCACGTCGCGGTTCGAGGAATCCGTCGTGATCAACACCGGCACCTTTCCGTTCCGAGCGGGCGCGGCGGGATCGACGATGATTCCCACCCCGCCCGACCGGTAGCCGATCGTGCCCCCGGCCGTCGTGCTGACCCAGACGTTGGCTTCCGTCGTCACCGGCGGGCCGTCCTCGTCGGGGCTCGACCAAGCCAGCCGGTAAAATCCCTCGCCGGCCGCGAGGAATCGGTAGGCTCCCCGGCCCTCCGCGTCGGTGGAGATCGGGACTTGGTCGACCTTTTCATCCACGTATTCCTGGCGAACGAGCCGCCAGCCGGGTTGGCCGCCGGGCGGGAAGACGCCCTGCCGCCACTTGTCCAGCGCCGCTCCGCTGACTTCGTGGCCTTGGGGATCCAGCCAAATTTCCACCCACCGGCGCCGACTGATCGCGAGCACGCCCTTCGCCGGGACGCGCCGATTGTTGCCATCCTTCGTCTCGAGGGTGACGTCGATCCGATCCCCCGGGACCGCAACGTGGCGCGAGGGCGTCAACTCGGCGAAATAGCTTTGCCGCCCCACCACGAGGTCGCCCGAGCCGACGACTTGTCGGCCGGTGGCGTCCTCGACTCGCGCCGTGATCGCGTAGCGCAAATCTTCCGGCGCGTCGAGCGGCGTCGGGAAGCGGATGGTGGCCGTTCCGTCGGGGCCGGTGCGGACCGTTTCGCTCTTGACGATCCGCGACCCGGGCCCCGGGGCCGGCCGGAGACGTTCCGATCGATCTTCCCTGGGCGACGGCCGCGCGACCGGCTCCTCCCGGATCTCGACCGCGATCTTCGCGCCGGCGACGGCGCCGCCGAAATAATACTCGGCCGAGATTTTCGCCGCGATCTCGTCCCCGAGGCGCACGCCGCTTCCCCCGCCGGGGGCGATGGCCACGTTCACCTTGAACTCCGGCAAACGGTATTCCTCCAGCCGGAAAAGCGTCGCGCCATCGATCTCGTCCTTTCCGCGCGAAAACTCGATGGCGTATTCGCCAAGCGGAGACTCCGGCTTGAGGACGACCTCCCCCCAGGCGCCGCCGAATTCCGTGAGTTTGACTTCGCCGCGGTCCGCCTCCTCGCCATTCGGATCGACGATCTTGAATTTCAACGGCTCGCCGGCCGGCGTGACGTAGGCGCCGCCCTCTCCGCGCCGGGCGATTATTTTCCAGCGCACGACGTCCGACGGCCGATAAGCCGCGCGATCGGTGAACACCTGGATCTTCCATTTTTCCGCCTCGTCGTCGACCCCGACGATGTGCCCGCGCGTGACGGACGGCTGGGCGCCCGCCCGGCCGAATAAAAATGCCCGGCCGCCCCAGCCGCGCGCCGCCTCGGGGAGATCGAAACGAACGAGCCCGGCCTCCGGCGCCGCCGGCTTCCCTTCGCTCCAGATCCAGGCCCGGTCCTGTGACCGGACCTGCCACAACCGCGCGGAAACCTTCTCCGCCCGCGCCCCGGTCCGCGCGTCGCAAAAAAAGGCCACCGCCCGGGAACCCACGCTGCGGAGAATCGCGGAGCCCGCCGTCACCACCACCAGCGTCCGCGAGCGCGAGGTTCCGCCCCGGGCCTCGACAAGATACGTGCCCGGCTCGTCCAACGCGCCCAATTCGATCCGTTTGTCCCGCCGCGCATGCGTCTCCTTCGGCGCGTCCGATTCGCTCCATTGACGGATCCTCGTTCCGGCCGGGATCCGCACCGCGTCGAGCCACCTTTCCGGGCTGGTATCCGTCGTGGGATGGAAATCCCGCTCGAGGTCGACCCGCGAAACGGTGAAGGTCACGTCGCCCACGTTCCTCCACGACGCCTGAACGACCGGCTTCGCTCCCGGCAGATACTGCTCCGCCGCCTCGACTTCCAGATCCGGCCGGGTGATCTGCCGGATCTGCTCCGCCGCTTCCGCGGTGAACTTGGACCGGCCCGCAGGAAACTCCCGAACGAAGCGCTGGAACAATTCCAGCGCCTGGCCGTAGTCCGGGCCAAGCAAGATCCGCCCGTCCGCCCGCCACTCCGCCGTCCCGGCGGAGAGATTCAGCCACGCGAGCCGAAAAAGCGCGGCTTCGAAAACCGCGGTGGCCGGACCGGCGTCGACGGCGGATTGAAACTCCCGGCGCGCCCGGCGCAAGGAAAACGCCTCGCCGGTCCGGGCATGCCAGCACCCCAGAAAAAAATGCGCGCGCGCGCGGTCTTCGTCGTTTCGCGCGATGGAAAGGGCGTTCGCCAGCTCTTCCAGGGGCACCTCCCGGCTCCATTCGTGGACCTCGGGCGGGCCGGTCGCCTTCCACACGATGCCCAGATAACGGGGACGGGCCGCCTCGATGTCCGTGGCCGCGGCCCAAAATTTCAGCGCCGCCCGGTATTCCTTCCAGCTCCGTTCCCAATCATTCTCGATCGCGAGCCACGAGTCGCCCAGCGATTCCGCCGACTCCGCGGCGAGCTCGTCCGAGCCGGCCGCGAGCGCCTCCAGCTGCTTCCGCGCCGAGGCGATCCGCCCCGCGGCGGGCCGGGATCGCCAAAGCGAATCGGCCAGGTAGAAGTCGAGCGTGCGACGCTCGCCGGCCGGCACCTCGAGCCGGGCCGCCGCCGTCCAGGCCTCGTGCGCCCGACCATAGGACTGCTCGGAATAAGCCTGCGCCGCGCGCCGCTGCCACTCCGCGTAGTCGACGGCCGGCTGGGCGTCGAGTTCCGCCACGGCACCCACCGCCGCCCAAAGGAAAGAACCGACGAAAAGAAAGAATCGCGCCCTCATGTTCCCAGGATAACGAAGCCGCGCCGGCTTTGGGCCAGGAAATCTTCCGCGGCACGACGATTCGTCACGTGCGCGTGATCGCCCGCCGCCCCGGCGCGATATTCGAAATTCGGGCTGGCTTGTCGGCTTATTTCTTCTCCGCGTCCAGGACCGCCCTGACGGCCTCCTCGATATCGGCGAAGAGCGTGGCGTCGTTCTTGAGGACTTCCTTCGCGGCATCGCGGCCCTGCGCAAGCTGCGCGCCCTTGTAGCTGAGCCAGGAGCCGCGCTTCTCGAGGACGTTCTTTTCGATCGCGAGGTCGAGCAGCGAGCCGGAGCTCGAGATGCCCTCGTTGTACATGATGTCGAACTCCGCTTCGGTGAAGGGCGCGGCGACCTTGTTCTTCACGAGCTTCACGCGGGTGCGATTGCCCGTCACGGTGCCGTCGCCGCTCTTGATCGCGCCGATGCGGCGGATGTCCACGCGCACGCTGGAATAGAATTTCAGCGCCTTGCCACCCGGCGTCGTCTCGGGGCTGCCGAACATCACGCCGATCTTCTCGCGGATCTGGTTCGTGAAAATGACGACGGTGTTCGCCTTCGAGATGAACGACGTGAGCTTGCGCAGCGCGTTGCTCATCAGGCGCGCCTGCGCGCCGACGACGGCGTCGCCGATCTCGCCCTCGAGCTCGGACCTCGTCACCAGCGCGGCGACGGAATCGAGCACGATCACGTCGAGCGCGTTCGACCGCACGAGCGTCTCGCAGATGCGCAGCGCCTCCTCGCCCGAGCTGGGTTGCGAGACCAGCAGGTCGTCGAGCTTCACGCCGAGCTTCTTCGCGTAGGCGGGATCGAGCGCGTGCTCGACGTCGATGAAGCCGGCAAGGCCGCCGCGCTTCTGCGCCTGCGCGATGACGGTGAGCGTGAGCGTGGTCTTCCCGGAGGATTCGGGCCCGAAGACCTCGACGATGCGGCCGCGGGGAAACCCTCCGACGCCGAGGGCGCGGTCGATGAGGATGTTGCCGGTGGGGATGACCTCCACCTGCGAGAAGGTCGTGTCGCCGAGCCGGCGGATCGCCTCGTCGCCGTAGTCCTTCGAGATTTGCTGGATCGCGAGATCGAGATTCCGCATGCGGGCAACCTGCGCTTTGTCTTCGGTCGGGACGGGTTCGGTCTTGGCCATGGTGCGCGAAGCCTAGGGGCCGCGACCGCGCACGGAAACGAAAAACTCCCGCGCCGCGCAGGAATCGCTCTTGCCATGCCGCCCGCGGTTTTTCACCTTGGCCGCTGCTTCGTTCATGAACGCCCGCGCCACCTTCCTCCTCCGTCTCGGGAGCACGGTCGGGCTGTGGGTCCTCATCCTCGCCGCGGTCTTTTCCGGTCGCGAATGGGCGTTCTTCAGCGTGATCGCGCTCATGGCCCTCGCGTCGCTTTGGGAGTACTTCCGCATGCTGGACAAGGACGGCATCCCGAACTTCCAGCTCACCGCCATCATCTGCGCCGCCATTTTCCTCGGGGGCAGCTTCTATTGCTCGTCCCGCGCGAAGGGCTCGGCCGGCGCGTTCGACTTCGAGCTGGCGATCCTCGTCGTCTTTCTCGTCACCATGTTCGCGCGCCAGATGTTCGCGTCGATCCGCGACCGCGCGCCGCTCCAGACCATGGCCTACACGCTCTTCGGCCTGCTCTGGATCCCGTGGCTCTTCAACTTCATCACGAAGATCCTGTTCCTCCCGCCGCGCACGCTGGAAGGCGATCCGACCGGGCAATATTACGTCCTGTTCCTCGTCGCGGTGACGAAGTTCAGCGACATGGGCGCGTATGTCTTCGGCAGCCTGTTCGGCCGGCATCCGTTCGTGCCGCACATCAGCCCGAAAAAAACCTGGGAGGGATTCGCCGGCGCGCTGTTCGCCTCGCTCGTCGCCGCCTTCGGCCTGCACGCGCTGATCCCGGCGAAGCTTTCCGCGTTCGGCCCCGTCGACCTTGCCGTGCTCGGCGTCGGCCTGGGCTTCGCCGCCGTGGTCGGCGACCTTGCGGAATCCATCGTCAAGCGCAGCACGCAGAACAAGGATTCCGGCGGCGTGCTGCCCGGCATCGGCGGCACGCTCGATCTCGTCGACAGCCTGCTCTTCACCGCCCCGTTGCTGTATTTCTACATGCGCCTCGTGCTCGGCATCGCATGAGCAAACGGCGCGTCGTCCTCCTCGGGGCCACCGGATCCATCGGCCAAAGCGCCCGCCGCGTCGCCCGCAACCTGCCGGATCGCGTGGAAATGGTCGGAATGTCGGCGCACGCGAACTCCGCCGGCCTGGCCGAAGCGGCCGCGGAATTTCCCCGCGCGCACCTCGCCCTCACGAACGGTCCCGATGGCGCGGACCTCCTCGTGGAGCTCGCCACCCGGCCCGAGGCCGAACTGGTGATCATCGCCATCGTCGGCACCGCCGGCCTCGCGCCCGCCCTCGCCGCCATCGAGGCGGGCAAGGACATCGCCGTGGCGAGCAAGGAAATCCTCGTGCTCGCGGGCGAGATCGTGATGGCCGCCGCGAAGCGCAAGGGCGTGCGCGTGCTCCCGATCGACAGCGAGCACAACGCCATTTTCCAGTGCCTCGAAGGCCGCGATCCGCGCCACGTGCGCCGCCTCATCCTGACCTGCTCGGGCGGGCCGTTCCGCCAGACTCCCGCCGCGGAGCTCGGCCGCGTCACGCCCGCGATGGCCCTGTGCCACCCGACGTGGACGATGGGCCGCAAGATCACGGTCGACTCCGCCACGCTGTTCAACAAGGCCCTGGAAATGATCGAGGCCCGCTGGCTCTTCGACGTGGGCATGGACCGCGTTGACGTGATCGTCCACCCGCAAAGCATCGTCCACTCGATGGTGGAATTCGTGGACGGCTCCCAGCTCGCCCAACTCAGCCGCTCGGACATGGGCTTCCCGATCCAATTCGCGGTCACCTACCCCGACCGGATCGCCGGCGCGCTCGAGCCGCTCGATCTCGCCGCGCTGGGGCGGCTGGAGTTCGAGGCCGCGCGCGAAGACGTCTTTCCCGCCCTGCGGCTGGCTCGCGAGGCCGGCACGACCGGCGGAACGATGCCCGCCGTGCTCAACGCCGCGAACGAGATCGCGGTCGAAGCTTTTCTCGCGGAAAAAATCTCGTTCCCGGAAATCTGGGAATTGGTCACCGTCGCGATGCAAGATCACGTCGTGATCGCGCATCCGCGCCTCGACGAATTGCTGAGCGCGGACGCTTGGGCGCGGGAGGTGACATCGGCTTCCAGCCGATGAGGGGGTGACGCTCGTCGGCGGGAAGCCGATGCCGACGATCTATTGCGAATATCCGATCGGCATGATGCCCTCGCGGCGGGCTTCCGCCACATCGATGAGCAGGTAGTCCGTGTCGTCGCCCTCGAATTTTTTCTGGTGCTTCTCGAGCTCCCGCGTTCCCTCGTCGACCGCCTCCTCGAAGATCCTGAACGAAGCCTGGTTCTTGAGCGTCTCGCGTTTTTTCTTCGAGAGCCCCGCCGGCTCGTCGAACTTCGCGAGATCGTCCTCACCCATCATGGTCGTCTCCACGCCCACCGTCGTGTCGTCGTCGAGGTCCACCACCAGAAACATGTGTCCCGGCTCGAGCGCCAGCTGGCAGCTCAGCCCGATCTTGCGCAGCACCGAGGCGAAAAGCACCGTCCCGTCCACGCAGTTCGCCTGCTTGGCCCTGATCGATTCATCGAGCAGCCGCACGTGCTGGCTGAGCACGGTTTCGGACTCGCTGGCCGTCGTGGTGATGTTGCTGTAATGCATCCCGCGCCGCTGCATGACGTTCCAGATGGCGTAGACCTGGAGCAGCGTCTGCTCGGCGTCGCCGCTCTGGTAGCCGTCGAACGACTTCACGATCCCCGTGTCGAGCGCGTCGCGGAGGATCTCGTCCACCCAGGGGTGGTTCTCGTTCACGTAGGCGGCAAAGTTCCAATTCGCGTCGTATTCCCAATCACCGTCGTCGTTGAGCACGCCGAAGAGGCAATCGTTGATCGAGTGGACCGTCACCGTCACCGTCTTTTCGCCGAGGGACTCGCCGTTCACCCACGCCTCCATGCTGACGTCGAGCGGCCGCTGCTGGTGGACCTTCGCGAGCGCGTCGTAGCGGAACTTGATCTTGGGATGCACGAGCAGTTCGCCGGACTTTTTCGGCGCGACGCCGTCGAAGACGCTTTCCTCCATCAATGAATTGGCCCTCACGACCACCCGCACCTTGTCGCCCCGGTGCGCGCCGGAGATCAACGCGCCGACCAAGCCCTGCTTGTCGCCGATCTGGGGGCAATCCCAGACGTCATCGGTGTCATCGGGCGAGCCCGCCGTAGCCGTGCTGAGGATCAGCGACGGGAAAATCTCGTCCTCCGGATAAACGCTCGTCTCCCACCCCGGGGCGCCGGAAGCAGCCCGTGGCCAGGACAGGAGAAGCGCCGCGCAAAGGGCGGCGCTTCCAATGCCGGGACGATGGAAGCGGACGTTCAACTATTCGCCGCCGTCGTCCCCGCCATCGTCGGAGTCGTCCCCGCCATCGTCGGAGTCGTCCCCGCCATCGTCGGAGTCATCCCCGCCATCGTCGGAGTCATCCCCGCCATCGTCGGAGTCGTCCCCGCCATCGT
>CAXTSM010000008.1:17359-108757 GCA_964247025.1 uncultured Chthoniobacterales bacterium | reverse complement strand
TCCCCGCCATCGTCGGAGTCATCCCCGCCATCGTCGGAGTCGTCCCCGCCATCGTCGGAGTCATCCCCGCCATCGTCGGAGTCGTCCCCGCCATCGTCGCCGGACTCCTCCGCATCGTCTTCGATGTCGTCCGCCGCGTCCTCCCAGGAATCATCCTCCGCGTCCTCGTTTTCGGCGTAGCTTTCCTCGTAGCTGGATTCGTCGATGGTGGCTTCGCTGGAGCTTTCCTCGTAGCTGGACTCGTCGTAGCTCGATTCCTCGACGTAGCGGTTGTATTCCGCGATCTCGGTGGAGGAGATGCCCACGTCCCACGTGTAATCGTAATCATACGAAATGTTTCCCGTCTCGTAATAAGCCCAATCACTAACCACGTAGCTGCCGTAGTAATCCCAGTAGATCGCGCGGGATTGCTGGTAGGACGTGTCGACGTAGGCCCAGTCGGCGCGATATTCCGTCGGCACGTAATAGGTGTAGGCGTCGTATTCGCCGGCAAGATAGTCGAAGAGCTCCAGGGCGAGGACGAAGCCGTTCACGTCGAGCTTCGCGGCGACCACGGTTTTCGATTGTTTGAACAATCCGTCGAGGTCCGCCACGAGCTTCCTGTTGCCGGCTTTCACCGCTTTCTCGCGCACGGGCATCAGCTTCGTGACGAGCGCCGACTGCTGTTCCTTGAGCTTGGCGAAGGTCGCCTTCTCCTTGTCGGTAAGCGGACCGCCGGCCTTCTTGCGGGCGGCTTCCTTGCCGAAATTCCCGCGCAGCGCGCCGAACGAGTCGAAGACGATCTTCACGCCGTCGTTGATGGATTTGTTCACCACGCCGATGCGCGGCGCCGTCACGCGGAGCTTGCCGACCACGGTCGCGGAATCGCTGAGCGTCTTGAAATAGGCCTTGTCCTTCGCGGCGAGCTGCGTCTTGAGGGTCGAAGAATTTTTCGCGACCGTTTTCAACGCCGCGAAAAACGGCGCCGCCGCCTTCGACTTCGGGTCGAGCTTCGCGTCCTTCGCCCCCTTGCCGATGAGCGCGATGCCTTTCTCGACTTCGTCGATCAGCGCGGACGCGGTGAGTTTCTTCGTGTCGCCCTTCTTCTTCGGCGCAGCCTTCTTCGCCTTTTTCTTTTTGCCCTTCTTCTTGCCGGATTCTTTCTTCGCTTCCTTCGCGGCGGGGGTCGCCGCGACGGCGGGAGCCGGGTCCGCCGCCCGCAGGCTGGCGGCCCCGAACGGGAGCGCCATCGCCGCCGCTAGAAAAATGGCGTGCCAGGCAGGGGGAGGAAGGAGGCGGCGGCGAAGGGAATTTTTGCTCATTGGCTTCCCCGCTTTTATGAAGCCGCCAATCTCTTTACCAACGAAAATCCAAACTCCGCATGGA
Organism: uncultured Chthoniobacterales bacterium; assembly: GCA_964247025.1. Lineage (GTDB taxonomy): Bacteria > Verrucomicrobiota > Verrucomicrobiia > Chthoniobacterales > JAATET01 > JAATET01. The sequence continues at coordinate 107,392 of CAXTSM010000008.1, read as the reverse complement.
TTCACACACCTTGCGATCGATAAATTCACCCGGTGAAGAACGAAGAGATCGCGGACACCACCTCGTCGTGCTCCGCCGCGGTCAACTCGGGAAAGATCGGCAGCGCGATGGTCTCGGCGGCGGCGCATTCGGACTCCGGGAAATCCCCCGGAGCGGCGCCCAGGGGGGCAAAGCATTCCTGAAGATGCAGCGGAACGGGATAATAAACGCCGTGGCCGATGCCACGCGCGGCAAGATGCTTCGCCAGCTCGTCCCGGCGGACGGCGCGGACGACGTATTGGTGAAAGGTGTGATGCTCCGCCACCCGGCCCGCGAAGGGCGTCGCGGGAGGCGTGACGAACTCGAGCAACCCGGCGGCTTCGAACGCCGCGGCGTATTTCCCGGCGTTCGCGCGGCGGGCGGCGTTCCACGCGCCGACGTGGGGAAGCTTGGCGTGAAGGATCGCGGCCTGGAGCGCGTCGATGCGGAAATTGCCCCCCACCCGGCGATGGTAATACCGCTGCTCCATGCCGTGGTTGCGCATGAGCCGGAGCTCGTTCGCGAAACCCTCGTCCTGGCAACTGGCCAGGCCCGCATCGCCAAATGCGCCGAGGTTCTTCGCCGGAAAAAAGCTGAAATACGCGGAGTGCCCGATGGCACCGGCCTGCTTTACGCCGTCGCGCGAGGGATATTCCGCCCCGATGGCCTGGGCGGCGTCCTCGATGACCGGCAGGTCGAACTCCGCGGCCAGGTCGCCGATCCGGTCCATCTCGCAGCACAGGCCGAACAAATGCACCGGGCAGATCGCGCGGACGCGGTTCCCCCGGGCGGTGCGCAGCGCGCCGTCCGCCGCCCGGTGGCAGCGGTGGCGCAGGCATTCCTCGAGCCGGCCGGGATCGAGGTTCAGGGTGACGGGATCGATGTCGACGAAGACCGTCTCCGCGCCGACGCGATGGATGCATCCGGCGGTCGCGAAAAACGTGTAGGGTGTCGTGATGACGGCGTCGCCCGGGCCGACGCCGAGCGCCATGAGGATCGCGAGCTGGGCGTCGGTGCCGGACGACATCCCGACGGAAAAACCGCAGCCGATGCGCGCGGTGATCGCGGCCTCGAAGGCATCCACCTTCGGCCCGAGAATGAAACCCTGCGAGGCGACGACGGCGTCGATCTCGTGCTGCACGGCGTCGCGGATGCCCGCGTATTGCCGGGTGAGGTCGAGGAGCGGAACGGCCATGGAATTTCGAGGTGGCATCGGCGGGAAGCCGATGCCACCGCGAGGCTACTTGACGACGCCGAACTCCGCGCGGCGGTTCTTCGTGTCCGCGGTCTCGCCCGAGCCCGGGTCGGCCGGCATTTCCTCGCCGAAGCTCACCGTCTGGATGCGACCCGCCGGCACGCTGAGGCCGATCAACGCCTCGCGCACGGCCTGCGCGCGCCGCTCGCCGAGGCCGCGGTTGTATTCCTCGGTGCCGCTCGCGTCGGTGAAGCCGGCGATGATGATGTCGTTCTTCATGCCCTTCATGGCGCTTGCCACGGCGTCGAGCTTCACCAGCTCGGCGTCGGAGACGGTGAAGCTGTCGTAGCTGAAATAAACCGGCTGGAACTGGCCGCGATTCACGGTGCCGCCGAAGAAATTCGAGCCTTCCACGCGCTCGGGGAGCGGCGTGCCGGTCACGTAATCCCCGTCCACCCCGACCGAGTCCTCACCGCCCTTTTTCTTGAACAGCGCGCAGGAGGAAAACGAAAGGCCCGCGCAGACGGCAAGGGCGAAAAGGAAAGTGGGCTTCATGGCGGGTATTAAAAACGCGGGGAGGAATCTGGAAAGCAGGAAAGCAGGAAAAATGCGGAAGAGGCAACGAGACCAGGGAAGGGGGGAAAGGAGAAAGAAAGGCGAATGCGATTCCGCCTCCCGCCTTTATCGCCATCGAAGCTTCCCCTTTTCCCTCGTCTTCCTGGCAGCCTTCCCGTTTTCCAGATTCGGAAATTACCGCGCCCAGCTCGGCTCCGAAACTTTCCCCAGTCCGCTGATGACCGGCACCGTGCGGCCACTCTGCGTGTCGAGCAGCAGCAGCGACGATCCGCTGCTGTAGATGACGTGCCGCGAGTCGGCGCCCCACGCGGGATCCTCGCCCGGGACGAGCATGCGCGTCGCGCCGCTGCCGAGATCTGTGACGGCGATGGAGAAGCCGCCCTGGCGCACCGTGCAGGCAATCTTGCGCCCGTCCGGCGACCAGCTCGGCTCCGTGCAAAATCCGAACCCGGTGTTCACCGGCTGCGCGGCGCCGCCGGCGGACGGGATGCGAAACAGGCGCGGGCTGCCGTTCTCGTCCGACGAAAAGACGATCTCGCCGCCGTTCGGCGACCACGACGGCGAGGACTCGACGCCGCGGGTGCGGGTGAGCCGCCGCGCGCCGGAGCCGTTCGCGCCGACCACGTAGAGCTCGGGGTTCCCGTCCTTGCTGATCGAGCAGGCGAGGCGACCGCCATCGGGCGAAAACGCCGCGCCGGAATTCGTGCCGGGGAATTTCACGATCCGATTGCGCGAGCCGCTGCCGAGATCGACGAGGTAGATGTCCGCGTAGCCGCTCTGGTAGCCGGTGTAGGCCAGCTTGGAGCCGTCGGGGCTGAGCGCGGGGGCGACGCTGATGCCGCCGTCGTGCGTGAGCTGGCGGACGTTCGCGCCGTCGTAATCCGCGGTGTAGATTTCCTTGCGGCCGGTCGCCGAGCCGACGAACGCGATCCTGGATCGAGCGATGCCGGGGTGGCCGGCCAGCGTCTCGACGATGTCGTCAGCGAAGGCGTGGGCCGCCGCGCGCGGCGTGCCGGCGTAATTCTTCGCGAGCACGACGCCGCCGCTGCGATCCTTCACCTGGCCCTGCAGGCCGCCGCCCGTGGCCGCGCCGGAAATGACGTAGGAAGCCGTGCCCGCCGCGCCGAGGCTGAAGGCGCCCGCGAGCGTGAGATCGTTTTGCAGCACCTTGCCCGCCGACGCTCCCTCCGCCCCGCCGATGCCGGCCAGGGAAAGGTTGATGGCATCGCTTTTGCGGATGGTGATGGTCGGCACGTCCTCGGCGATCCCGGCAAGAGCCGGAAGCAAAAGGGCGGCGCAAAGAAAGGCGGACAGACGGGATTTCATGGCCAGGCGATGGGTTCGAGCCGTAACATGGGGCGGGTCTCGTGCGTTTTTCAACTCCGAAGAAATCCTCCGACCGGCCGCTTCCCCCGATCCACGCGTGGAGGGACGCGGTGCTGGCCGGTCTGGCGGTCGCCGCAGCCATCACCCTCGGGGCGTGGGTCGTCTACGTCCGCGCCTGCAACGAGAAGCTCCAGGACCTGCAAATGCATCTGGGCGAGTTGGGAGAACGCATTTCCCTGCTGTCGGCCGACCGTCATCGCTCGATGCTGGCCCTCCCGCCGGAGCGGCGGGCGCCGGCGATCGAGCGGCAGAGCCGGTCGTTCGTTTTCATCCGCGACCACAGCGAGGACGCGCGGCGGATCTATTCGTTCTCGCTCGACGACGACGAGCCCCTCACCTTGCTCGACACCGGCCTCCCGGGGAGCAAGCCCATGGCTTCCCCGCTGTCCGCCCACGCGATGCGGGCGCGCGATCACTTCAAGAAGGCCGGGTCCGGGGCGGGACGATGGATCGAAGTCGACGGCCTGGAGACCACCGCCTTTTCCCCGATCTTTGCCTGGGACCGGAAAATCATCGGCATTTTCGGGCTCGAGGCCGACACGGAGAGCGTCGTGAGGCGGTTGAAAGGCATCGAGCAAAGTTTTTTGTTCACCAGCCTGCTGGGCCTGGTCGTGGGCTCGGCGTCCGGCTCCGTGATGCTGCGGGTCCGCCGGCGATCGGCCCGCGCGCAGGTCCAGATCGCCGAGACGCGGCGGTTGGAAGAGGAGACGCTGCGGTTGTTTTTCGATGAAACCGCGACCGCGCATTTCGCCTTCGATGGAGACATCCTCGTGGATGCGAACCCCGCCTCGGTCCTGCTTTTCGGCGCGAGGGACAAGGACGCCCTGCTGGCGCAGCCGGTGTGGGCCCTCTGGCCGCGACGCCAGCCCACGCACGCCCTCTCCGCCGAGGGCTGGGCCGACCACGTGATGGCGGCGCTGGAAACCGGCGCCAGCCACTTCGACTGGCAGTTCTGCCGGGTCGACGGCAGCCCCGTGGAATGCGACGTGTTCCTGCGGCACACGATTTTCCAAGGCCGGGACGTCCTGCTCGTCGCCTGTTACGACGTCTCCGCGGCGAAGGGCGCGCAGGCCCGGCTCGTGGAAAGCGAGCAGCGGTTCCGGGACGTGAGCGAGGCGATCGGGGAGTTCATCTGGGAGGTGGACCGCGAGGGACGCTACACCTACGCCTCTCGCCGGGTGAAGGAGGTGCTCGGTCTGGAGCCCGAAGCGGTGCTCGGCCGCACGCCGTTCGAGTTCGTGCCGGACGAGGATCTCGACTCGATGCGCGTCCGCTCGGACGAGATTTTTCATTCGGGTCTGGCTTTTCGGAATTTCGAGCATCGCGTGCGGCGCGCGGATGGCTCGCTACTTTGGATCAGCGCCAGCGGCGTGCCGAGCTACGATGCGAACGGCACGATCGCCGGCTACCGCGGGGCGTCCCTCGACATCACGAACCACCGCGCCTACGAGCAGGAACTCGTCCTGCAAAAGGAGGCCGCCGAGGCCGCCGATCGCGCCAAGAGCAACTTCCTCGCGATGATGAGCCACGAAATCCGCACGCCGCTCAACAGCGTGCTCGGCTTCGCCGACCTCATGCTCGGGACCCCGCTCGACGCCACGCAGCGCGAGCACCTGCGCACGATTCGCAGCAGCGGCGACGCCCTGCTCGTGCTGCTCAACGACATCCTGGACTTCTCCAAGATCGAGTCCGGCCGCATGGAGGTGGAAATCGTCGCCACCGACCTGGCGTGCTGCGTCCGCGAGGTGCTCGAACTCTACCAACTCGACGCCGCGGAGAAAAAGATCGCCCTTCGCTCCGCGATCTCCGCCGACGTGCCATCGCATGTGCTGACGGATTCCTCCCGCCTGCGCCAGATCCTCGTAAACCTGGTCGGCAACGCCGTGAAATTCACCGCCGCGGGCGAGGTGCGCGTGGCCATTTCGCTGGTTGCCCCGAATCTGCGTTTCGTCGTCACGGACACCGGGATCGGGATCACGGGCGAGCAGCGGGAACGTTTGTTCCAGCCCTTCACCCAGGCGGATTCCTCCACGACCCGCCGCTTCGGCGGCACCGGCCTGGGCCTGGCGATCAGCCGGCGCCTGGCCGTCCTGCTCGGCGGGCATCTCGACCTCGCCGATCACGCCGGTCCGGGCAGCGCGTTTTTCTTCGAACTGCCCGCCCGGCCGGCCTCCGTCGACCAGGTCGCCGCCCTCGTCGGCCCTCCCGAGGTCGAGCTCTTTTTCCTCGAGGCGGATGGTCCGCAGGCCGGGCCGCCGCGCCGCGTGCTCGTCGTGGACGACAACGTCCTCAACCGCCGCCTCACCTCGAAACTGCTGGAGCAACTCGGCGCCGAGACCGACACCGCCGCGAGCGCCGAAGAAAGCTTCGCCAAGCTTGCGACGGAGCGGTTCGACCTCGTGTTGATGGACGTGCAGATGCCGGGCATGGACGGCCTCGAAGCCACCCGCCGCATCCGCGCGGAGGAGGCCGCCGGCGGCCGCGCGCCGGCGATCATCGCCGCGCTCACGGCCGACGCGATGGTCGGCGACCGCGAGCGCTGCCTGGCCGCCGGCATGAACGACTACCTCACGAAACCGCTGCGCCGCGAGGCCCTCGCGCGGGTTCTCCGCGGGCTTCCCGCGTGAACGCCGACCTTGTCACCCCCCCTGGTCGCGTGCATATTTCCCGCCCCGCCCGCGGCGGATTTTTTTGCGCATGAAGGTTTATATCGACGGTGAATTTTACGAGAAGGAACACGCGAAGATTTCCGTGTTCGACCACGGCCTGCTTTACGGCGACGGCGTCTTCGAGGGCATTCGATTCTATAACGGCCGCGTCTTCCGCCTCGAGGAGCACATCGACCGCCTGTTCGACTCCGCGCGCGCCATCTGCCTGGAGATCCCGCTCGACCCGGCCGCCCTCACCGCCGCGACGCTCGAAACGATCCGCCGAAACGACCTGCGCGACGGCTACGTGCGGCTCGTCGTGACGCGGGGTGACGGCGACCTCGGCCTGAATCCGGCGCTTTGTCCGAAGGCGACGATCATCATCATCGCCGCCAAGATCACGCTCTACCCGGCGAGTGCCTACGAGGACGGCCTCATGGTCGTGACCTGCGCGACCCGCCGCATCCCGCACGGCGCCCTCAGCCCGATGGTGAAGTCGTTGAACTACCTCAACAACGTGATGGCCAAGATCGAGGCGCAGAACGCCGGCGCCGGCGAGGGCCTCATGCTCAACGAGCAGGGCTACGTGGCCGAGTGCACCGGCGACAACGTCTTCATCGTGAAGCGCGGCAAGATCCACACTCCGCCGATCGCCTCGGGCGCGCTGGCCGGCGTGACCCGCGCGGTCGTCTTCGAAATGGCGGCCGAACTCGGCCTTGAAATCACCGAGCCGGACATGACGCGATACGACCTGTTCACCGCCGACGAATGCTTCCTCACGGGCACGGCCGCGGAGCTGATCCCCGTCGTCACGCTCGACCGGCGCTCCATCGGCGATGGCCGGCCCGGGCCGCTCACGCGCCGGCTCATGACACGGTTCCATGAGTTGACACAGGGCAGCGGGACGGCGATTGATTAGACATGCAATGCGACGTTTGCGGTGAGAAGGAGGCGAGCGTCTTCCTCACGCAAATCGTCGAGGGGAAGATGCAGAAGGTGAACCTCTGCGAATCCTGCTCGAAGGCCAAGGGAGTGAACGATCCGACCGGTTTCGCGCTGGCCGATCTCCTGCTCGGATTGGGCGCCGCCCAGCAGCTCGAGAAAAGCCCCGCCGCCGGCAAATGCCCGGTCTGCGGCTTCACCCAGGCGGACTTCAAGAAGACCGGACGCCTCGGTTGCAGCGAGTGTTACGCGACCTTTGCGGAAGGCCTTTCCGGAATGCTCGCGAACATGCACAAAGGCACCAGCCACGTCGGCAAGGCGCCCGGCAACCGCGCCCGCGTCCGGGAGTTGAACGCGAAGATGAAATCCCTCCAGGCCACCCTCGACGAGGCCGTGGCCACCGAAAAATACGAAGAGGCCGCCAGCCTCCGCGACCAGATCCGCCAGCTCGAGACCGAGCTGATCGCATGAAGCTTTCCCGCATCATTTCGAATGCCGGCGAATGGCTTTCCGGGGACGGGCCAAACCGCCAGATCGTCGTCAGCAGCCGCATCCGCCTCGCCCGCAACCTCACCCGCACCGCCTTTCCCGGCTGGGCCAAACGCGCGGAGCGCCTGCAGACGCTCGACCTCGTCCGACCCGCCGTCGAGTCCCTGCCGGACATGCGCGAGGCCTACGCCCAGAATCTCACCGAGCTCACGCAGTTGGAACGTCACGTGCTCATGGAGAAGCATCTGATCAGCCGCGAACATGCCGCCAAGGGAGCCGGAAGCGCCGTCGTCATGAACGTCGAGCAGACGCTCAGCTTCATGATCAACGAGGAGGATCATCTCCGCATGCAGTCCATCCGTTGCGGCCTTCAGCTCCGCGAGGCCTACGCCACCGTCGACCGGTGCGACACCGAGCTCGCGACGCGCCTCGATTTCGCCTACCATGAGGAGCTCGGCTACCTCACCGCCTGCCCCACGAACGTTGGCACGGGCATGCGCGCCTCCGCGATGCTGCACCTCCCGGGCCTCGTGATGAGCGAACAGATCAACAAGATCATCAACTCGGTCAACAAGATCGGGCTCGCCGTCCGCGGTCTCCATGGCGAAGGCACCGAAGCGATGGGCAATCTTTTCCAGGTCTCGAACCAGACCACGCTCGGCGAGAGCGAGGAACAGATCATCGACCGCCTGAACGAGGTCATCATCCACATCGTCGAGCACGAGGAAAACGCCCGCCAGCAGCTCGTCGAGCGGCGCGGCACCACGGTGCTCGACCAGGTCGGCCGCGCCTACGGCATCCTTTGCCACGGCCACAGCATGACCTCGAAAGAGGCCTTGAACCTGCTCTCGGTCGTGAAGCTCGGCGTCGACCTCGGCCTCTTTCCCGACGGCGCCCGGGTCACGATCGACGAATTGTTCATCGAGACGCAGCCCGCTCACTTGCAGAAAGGCGCCCAAGGCCGGAAAATGACGGCCGAAGCCCGCGACGCCTTGCGGGCCACCTTGATTCGCGCGAAACTCAAACAACTCCCCGAGCCCGACATGACGAAAGTCCCGGTTTCGGAACCAACCGAAGCCACCAAGGAACCCGATGATGAATAACTTCACTCCGCGAGCCCAGCAGGTGCTCGCCCTTGCCCGCAAGGAAGCCGACCGCTTCAACCACAACTACGTCGGCACCGAGCACCTTCTGCTCGGTCTCATCAAGCTGGGCCAGGGCGTCGCCGTCAACGTGCTTCAGAAGATGGGCCTCGACCTGGAGACCGTCCGCATGGAGGTCGAGAAACAGGTCGGCTCCGGTCCCGAGACCAAGATGGTCGGGAACATTCCCTACACGCCCCGCGTGAAAAAAGTGCTCGCCCTCGCCAGCAAGGAGGCGAAGGCCCTCCAGCACAGCTACGTCGGCACCGAGCACATCCTCCTGGGCCTGCTTCGCGAGGGCGAAGGCGTCGCCGCCCGCGTGTTGAAGAGCCTCGAGGTGGACATCGAGCGCACCCGGAACGAGATCCTCAAGGAACTCGATCCCAACTTCTCCGCGCAGGAGGAAGGCGGCGGCGAAAACATTCCCGCCGAAGCCGGTCCGGGCAAGAAGGAGGGGAAGACCCCCGCCCTCCGCGCATTCGGCCGAGACCTCACCGAGATGGCCCGCAAGAACGAGCTCGACCCCGTCATCGGGCGCGCCGACGAGATCGAACGCGTGATCCAGATCCTTTGCCGCCGCACGAAAAACAACCCCGTGCTCATCGGCGAAGCGGGCGTTGGAAAAACCGCGATCGCCGAAGGCCTGGCCCAGGAAATCATCGTCGGCAACGTTCCCGAGCTGCTCCGCGAAAAGCGCGTCATCACTCTCGACCTCGCCCTCATGGTCGCCGGCACGAAATACCGCGGCCAGTTCGAAGAGCGCATCAAGGCCGTGATGGACGAGATCCGCAAGGCCCGGAACGTCATCCTCTTCATCGATGAGCTCCACACCATCGTGGGGGCCGGATCGGCCGAAGGCGCGATGGACGCGAGCAACATCATCAAACCCGCGCTCAGCCGCGGCGAGCTCCAGTGCATCGGCGCGACGACGCTCAACGAATATCGCAAATACATCGAAAAGGACTCTGCGCTGGAGCGCCGCTTCCAGCAGGTGAAGGTCGAGCCGCCCACCGTCGAGCAGACCGTGCTCATCCTCAAGGGCATCCGCCGCAAATACGAGGAGCACCACCGCGCGAAGATCAGCGACGCCGCCCTCGAGGCCGCCGCGAAGCTTTCCGACCGCTATCTCACCGGCCGTTTCCTGCCCGACAAGGCCATCGACATCATGGACGAAGCCGGCGCCCGCGCCCGCATCGGCGCCATGACCCGCCCGCCGAACGTCAAGGACATCGAGGTCGAGATCGAGACGATCAAGACCGACAAGGAGGCCGCGATCAAGGCCCAGGATTTCGAGCGCGCCGCCTCGCTGCGCGATTCCGAAAAACAGGCGAAGGACAAGCTCGACGCGGTGCTCGCCGAATGGCGCGCGAAGAAGGAGGAGCAGGAAGTCCACGTCACCGAGGACGACATCATGCATGTTCTCTCGAAGTGGACCGGCGTCCCGCTCAACCGCATGGAGCAGAAGGAATCCGCCAAGCTCCTCGCGATGGAGGAACAGCTGCGCGGCACCGTCATCGGCCAGGACGAGGCTACCGTCGCGATCAGCAAGGCCCTGCGCCGCTCGCGCGCCGACCTTAAGGATCCCCGGCGCCCGATCGGTTCGTTCGTCTTTCTCGGCCCCACCGGCGTTGGCAAGACCTTCCTCGCCCGCACCCTGGCCGAGTTCATGTTCGGCGACCCCGACGCGCTCATCCAGCTCGACATGAGCGAATACATGGAAAAATTCACCGCCTCCCGCCTGATCGGCTCGCCTCCGGGCTACGTCGGTTACGAGGAAGGCGGCCAGCTCAGCGAGGCCGTGCGCCGACGCCCCTACGCCGTCGTGCTCTTCGACGAAATCGAGAAAGCGCACCCCGACGTGATGCACCTCATGCTCCAGATCCTGGAGGAGGGAAAGGTCACCGACTCACTCGGGCGCAAGATCGATTTCCGCAACACGATCATCATCATGACGTCGAACGTCGGCGCCGAGTTGATCAAGAAGCAGACGTCGCTCGGTTTCGGCGCGCCGAAGCTCGACGACAACTACGACACGATGCGGAACAAGATCCTCGAGGAAACCAAGCGCGTCTTCAAACCCGAGTTCCTGAACCGCCTCGACGACATCATCGTCTTCCACACGCTCACGAAGCCGGATCTCATCCGCATCGTGGACCTGGAAGTCAGCAAGGTCGTCGCCCGGCTGCGCGCCAAATCGATCCACATCGAGCTCGACGCGGCCGCCCACGAGCTTCTCATCGAGAAAGGGTACGATCCTGCCTACGGCGCCCGCCCGATGCGCCGCGCGGTGGAACGTTTCCTCGAAGATCCGATGGCCGAGGAATTGCTGCGCGGCAACATCAAGGGACACGATACGATCAAAGTCTCCCGCGCCGGCGACAAGCTCAGCTTCATCACGGACCCGAAGCCGGACGAACCCGCGCTGACCAAGTCCGCCGAATAGAAAAACGCCGCCCCCGACAAAAAAAGGCCGGCCTCCAAAAGGCCGGCCTTTTTTCGTCCCCGGGGAGGGCGGCGCTTCGTCGCCGCCGTTTCATCTCCCCTTGCCTCTTCGCGATTCAGGGGTGAGCCTCCGCCGGCGGCCTCGAAGCCATCCGGCGACGAGAAAAACCCCCGCGACGATCGAGCCAACCGCGAGCCAGGGGGGGGCGTGATCCGGTTTTTCGATCACCGCCGCCCGGGGGGGTTCCGCCGCTTCCCCCGGATCGAGGGCGACATCGATCACGCGGGAATATTTCCCCGCCGGGACCGGTTCCGCGAAGCTGCCTCCGCCCGGCAATTCGTAAAGCTGCATGGTGTCTCCGAGAACGAAAGGGAGGCGAACGGACAGCTTCCGAGCGCCGGCCGGGAGGGCGCCCGCGAAGGTGATTTCACCGGCCACGAGCGTGCGTGGATCGATCTTGCGGGCCAGGGCGGCATCGACGTCGGCCGGAACGGGAAATTGCCAGGACGTCACGGCGGCAGCGCCGGCATCGGTGCGGATGACCAATTCGCGACGAAATCGCTCTCCGGCCTCGGCGAGATCCGTGGCGAGCGCGTCGCGGGGGCCGTCGAGTTCGGCCGCGAGTTCCTCGTTCGTGACGGAGTCGGAGGTCTTGCCAAGCGCGTGGGCCAGCACGTCCACGTTCAGGCTGGCTTCGAACCGCCCGTTCGCCGCCACCTTCATCTCGAGGGTCGTGAACTGGGCGGGATGAGCACCCGCCGGGGACGAGAACAGGACCGGCAGCGCAAGGCGGAGCAGGAATGCGCGCCACTCACGACCGCTATTTTTTCTCCGGTCTGAGTTCGGCATAAAGTTTCTTCACCTCGTCGGCCGTCAACGCGCCGCGGCGAATGGTGAAGGATTTTACGCTTCCCTCGAAGCTGCGTTTTTTGTCCCAGGGCTCGATCGGGCCGACGCTCACCCTGGCATCCGGATCGTCGCTGAACCGGATCTCCTCCTGGGCGATGGGCGCGCCGTCCTTGTAGAGCGTGAGTTTTTTCCCGTCGAACGTGGCGGTGAGCATCTGCCAGCGGCCGACCTCGAGCGGGGAATTCGAATCCAGGTCGCCTCCCACCGACCAGAAGTGAATGCCGTTCTCGAACTTGGCGAAATAACGTCCGGCGCCCTCGTTCCGGTCCGTGTCCTGGCCGAACCCGGCGATGATCGTCTCGTCCTCCGGCGCGACGTCCGGCCGGACGAGCAGGTTCATCGTCCAGGCGTCCCGCTCCTTGAGCGGAAGGCCCGCCACGGGAACTTTCAGGCGTCCCTTGGGCAATCGCACGGAGTCCAGGTTGTAGACGAGGTTCTGCGCGTTGAAGGGCCACGTCGCGGGGATCACGGCATTTTGCCGGCGGGAGGCGTCCTTGATCCCACGGACCCCGATCGTGTAGGCGGTGGCGGCGGCAATCGGGGCGCTCAGGCTCAGCGAGACTTTTTGGCCGCCGCCGGAAATCGTCGCGGACTTGATGCCGAGCGGAGGCTTGATCGTGTAGTTCCGCCCGTCTTCGGCGGTCGCCGGCGAAAGGGGCTTGGAGAATTGAAGCTCCAGGGTCCGGCCGCCGTTTCCGACCTGCACCGCGGTAAACCGGGGTGGAGTGGAGTCCTGCACGTCCACCATGCCGCGCACGACCGCGCCGGTCGTGCCGTCGGGGGCGATTTGCCGGACCGCGATCTTCACGGGGTCCATCGCCAGGATCGGGCCGTCGTAGGCGGGCGAAGCGGCGGTGGGATCGCTGCCATCCAGCGTGTAATGAAGATCGCCGGGAGCGAAATAAAGCGGCGGCGCGACGACGATCCCGGTCATCTCGTGGAAGGTCTGGCCGTCCTGCGGGAGGGAGGGCGCGCCGACGCCGGGGTGATGATCGGCGAGCGTGTCGTAGAGCGGGGACGCGGGCGGGGCGGCGGCGGGCTCGCGGCTGACGCTGGCGGCAAAGACGCGAAGCTTGGGATCTTGCGGAAGCGTGATGGTCTTCGCGCCTTTCGGCAGGTCATAGCTCAATTGAAAGAGGGAGGAAAACTCGTAGAACGCGTCGCCTTTCGGAGCGTGATGGTGGGTGGCGAACCAAGCGACCGGCGTGCGTTTGATGAAGCCGGGGATCAGCCCGATCATCTTCGCCTTGATGCCATAGCTCTCTTCGGGAATGGGCTCGCTCCAGACGCGGTTATCCCACTGCCCGATGAAGCCGGTCCAGCTCGGGACGTCGAAGGGTTTTTCGCCATCGCCGATTTTGATCCGGCCGGAAACGTCCCCGTCGGCGGCGGCCACCAGCAGGTGAACGCGATCGAATTCGCCGGCGGGCAGGCCGATCGTCTGGCCCTGGGCGGCCACGGCGTTCTTCGCTCCGTCGGTCGTCGGACCGAACTGGAACTCGACGCCTTCGCGCACCAGCGATTTCGGAAGCATTTCCGCCGGGAAGGTGCCCTTGGCCGCATCCATCGCCCCGTCGTTGCGCCGCGCGTTGCGGCTGACGGCGTCGACGTCGTAGGGGAGAGGCACGGGCGCGCTCACGATCGCGGCGACGGGCGACGGGGGGGGCGCGAGCTTGATCGCAAAGGCCCGCAGGCTGAACGGCTTCACGTCGCACGCCAGCGCGCCATCGCTCAGGTCCGCCGGACCGAGCGGCCGCTCCTGCGCGTCGACCTCGCGGGCGGCGGTGATCGCGACCGGGAATTTCAGCCGGACGCCGACGGCTGGCTTGCCGGTGAGTTCCTTCAGGCGGACGACGATTTCGTCGGAGTCTTCGGCCTGCTTGATGGCGCCGATTTCCACCTGTTCGGTATTCAGCGAAGCGAAGGAAAAAGTCTTCCCGAGCGGGCCGGGGTGGGCGCGGGGAAGAAAGGCGCGCAATGGCTGATTCAGGCGCTCGGACTGCCAGGCGGTGCGGCCGACGGCCCAGTCGCCCGAGTGCGCGTAAAGGGCGGTGAGGATGTCGTGGCGGCCATGATCCTGGGTGGCTTCGTCGTGATATCCGGCGTCCACCCCGGGGGTGTAGAGGAGCGTCAGGCGAAGGGTGTGGTCGTCGGGTTTATCGGAGCCATACTTGGAATCGCTCAACACGGAGACACCGTAGCCGCCATCTGCGGCGGTGAGATCCATCCATCGCTGCATCGGCGCTTCGTAGCGTTTTTCGTTGTTGTTACCGCGAAGGAGGACGCCGACTTTGTCGTCGTAGGCGGCCTTCGGATTGCCGTGGGCAAACGTGAAATCCGCTTTCAGGCTGGCGACCTGGGATTGCCAGTCGATGCGGTCGGAAATTTCCAGCCGCTCCCCGGCGCCGCCGGCGGCCAGGCGAATCTGCTGGGCGAAGGTGGAGTTCTCGGTCGTGCGCTTCACTTCGAGCGCGACGCGGGCCGGGCCGCTTTCCACGATGGTGATCGTGGCGGCCCCGCCGACGTAGGCGCGCGCGGGTTTCTGGCGATCTTTCCAATCCATGTTCCAGGCGGGGAACGCCTTGGGATTTTCCGTGTGGAACGACAGCCGGACCGGGGCGGCCAGGAGCTCGCGATCCAGCGCCTTATCGAAGATCGACGCGATGTCGCCGTTTTTGTCGAGGGTGACGCGATAGCGCTGGTTCTCGAGCGAGTTTGCCGTGACGGCGAGCTCTGATTTTGCGTTGGGACTCGCCTCGGGCCGGACGTCGTAGATCGCGTAGCCGACGGACGGAACTTTCGCGAGAAAGAGCACGCGAAGGGTGTTTCCCTGCGAGCCGAGGATCTGGGTGGGAACGGGGCGGCCACTCGGATCATAGGCGGTGACCGCGGAGGGCACGCCTCCGGGGAAGACGAGATCGGCCTCGATCAAGTCTTCGCGCTCGATGGAAAGCGGGTTGTAAACGGCCACGGGCAGGCCTTTCGCGGTGGTGTCGAGGTTTGAGAGGATCGCCGCCGTGCCGCGCTCGGCGAGGACCGCGAATTGGTTGAGGGCGAGGACCTCGTCGTTCCAGGAATATTCGTAGGCCTTCGGCAGGCTGGTGCCGGGCAGGATGTCGTGCATTTGCGAGCCGAGCACGAGGTCCCAGGCGCGATACAGCGAGTTGCGGGGATACGGAAACGCGCCCATCCAGGAGGCGGCGGTCACCGCGCTCTCGGCGGCATTGGCGAGGTATTCGTTCTTGCGATTCCATCGCTTCATGTAGGCCTGCGAGGTGATGGAACCAGCCGAGTGTTTCGTGAGCAGCATCTCGCCGGTGTAGGCGGGCAGCCGCGCCGCTTGTTCGGGCGTGATGTCCTTGAACATCTGGTCGGCGGCCGAGGAGATGACGCGGATCGGGCCCTTGCCGGCCATGCTGCGCTCGAGCCCCTGCGCGGACTCCTCCTTCGGCGCGCCGCCCCGGTCGCCGGTGCCGTAATAATGATAGTCCGCGTAGACGCCGGACTTGTCGCCCGTCTTGTTGATGCGCTTGAGCCACGTTTCGCTTTTGCTGAGGTCGTCCTTGATGGAGCCGCCGTAGCCGAGGGGGTTCAACGCCGCGACCACGGAGGTGCCGTCCGGCCCGATCCAGCGTCCGACGCTGAAGGGGATGCCCACGGCGGAGCCCCACGTGAGCTTCTGGGTGGAAAATCCCTTGATGCCGGCGTGGGTCAAAAGCGTCGGCAGGGAGGCGGGAAACCCGAAACAATCCGGCAGCATGAATTCCTCGCTCTGCCGGCCGAATTCCCGCTGGAAGAAGTGGTTGCCGTAAAGGAACTGGCGCACGAACGATTCCGTGGAGGGCACGTTGGCGTCGTTTTCGTCGACCGAGGAGCCGGCGGGAAACCACTGGCCGGAAGCGACGTATTTTTTCACCTTCTCGTAGTCCTCGGGATAATACTCCTTCATGAACTCGTAGCGGCGCGAGCCCGTGAAATTGAAGACGTAGTCGGGGTACTTCTCGAAGAGCGGAAAATTCTGCCGCATCGTGTTCGCGACGTAGGACTGGATGACGTGCGGGTAGGTCCAGCGCCACTGGGTGTCGAGGTGGGCGTAGCCGACGACGTAGAGATTCCGGTCCCGGGCCAGGTCGACCGGCTTCTTCGGCAGGGCGGCTTTCGGCGCGGGCGTTTGGGCGAAAATCGGCGCGTGACCGGCGAGCGCCAGGGCGAGCGCCACGGGGAGCAGGCGAAGGGAAGGAATGATCATGATCGGGATGGGGACGGGGTTGGCGCCGGGGGAGCAAGATGTTCGTGCAAAAGGCGGAAGGCGTCATCCGGAAAAGCCGCCTCTTCGATGGCGGCGCGGAATCCGTCGCGCATCACCAGCCGGGAGAGTTGCGAGAAGACGCGGAGGTGCTCCCGGCCCTGATCCGAGGCGCGCATGGCGAGAAGGATCGCCACGCGCACGGGCGCGCCGTCGAGCGAGCCCCATTCCACCGGCGTGCGCAGGCGCACCATCGCGAGGGCGTTGTTTTCGACGTGGTCCGACTTGCAATGGGGGACGGCGAACCCATGGCCGAATCCGGTCGAATAGGTCTCCTCGCGGGCCCAAACGGCCTCCTCCACCGCCGCGGCGTCCGCCACGTAGCCGCCGAGGGCAAGCAGGTCCGTCAATTCCTTGATGACCTCCGCCTTCGAACGGGCGTCGGAATCGAGCGCGACGAGATCCGCGCGCAACATCGGGAGCTTCGCGGCTTCCGCCTGGAAGGAACGCATCGTTTCCCGGACCCCGCTCCGGTCCGCGGAGGCGACGGCCCGCGCGGCGAGCTCGCGGCACGCGGGCATCGGGTGGCGGCCGAGGCTCGCCTTGGCCGCGAGGATGCGGGGCGCGCCCATGCTGAGGCTGTCGACGCCGAGCCCCGCGAGCAGCGGCTGGGCGTCGGGACGGTCCGCCATTTCGCCGCAGACCCCGATCGGCCGGCCGCCGGCGTGGGCGCCCTCGACCGCCTGCCGGAGCAACCGCAGGAACGCCGGATGCGTCCACGAGTAGAGCTCGGCCAGCCGGTCGTTGTCGCGGTCGGCGGCGAGGAAATACTGGGCAAGGTCGTTGGTCCCCAGGCTGAAGAAATCCGCGACGCCGGCCAGCTCCGGAAGCGCAAAAACCGCCGACGGGACCTCGAGCATCATGCCCACGGGAACGGCGGCGCCATCCGGCCGGGATTCGGTGCGGAGCTCCTCCCGGGCCGCCTCGACGGCGGCGCGGAACGCGCGCATCTCCTCCGGGCAGGCGATCATCGGAGCCATGATCTTGAGGTTTCCATGCACGGAGGCGCGCAGGATCGCGCGAATCTGGGTGCGCAGGAGGTCGGCGAACGACCCGTAGAGACGCGCTCCCCGGAATCCGAGGAAGGGATTCGCCTCGGCGGCAAGCTGGAGATAGGGCACGGGCTTGTCTCCGCCGATGTCGAAGGTGCGAATGACGACCGGGCGGCCGTTCGCGGCTCGCGCCGCCTCGGAGAAGATCTCGAATTGCTGCTCCTCGGAGGGAGCGGACGCGCGGTCCATGTAAAGCATTTCCGTGCGAAAAAGCCCCACTCCCTCCGCGCCCGCCTCCACCGCGGACGCGACCTCCGCCGCCGAAGCGACGTTGGCCAGCAGCGGCACGGGGACCCGGTCGGCCGTGGCGCCGGGTTCGTCCCGATAGGCCTGCAACGCCTCGCGCCGGCGCCGCAGCGTGCGCAGTTCGAGCTCGTAATACCGGCGGACTTCCGGCGAAACGTCCGCGATGAGAAGCCCTCGGCCGGCGTCGAGGATGACTTCCCCGTCCGCCGCCAGACCGGTGACGCCCTCGACGCCCGTGAGCGTGGGGACGCCGAAGGAGCGGGCGAGAATGACGGTGTGCGACGTCGTGCCGGCGTGCCCGAGCACGAGCCCGGAAAGATGCCGGCGATCGAGGGCGAGGAACTGGCCGGGCGTCAAGTTCTCCGCCGCCACGATGGATGCCCGGGCGAGCGCGGGCACCCGGGTGATCGCCGCCTCGCCGTAGAGTTCGACCAGCAGTCGCCCCGCGACGTCCTCGAGATCGAGCGCCCGCTCCGCCAGCCGGGCATTGGCGCCGCGGCGGAGCGTCTCCCCGAACTGGGCGGCCGCCGCGAAAAGCGCCTGCCCGGCGGTGCCCCCGTCGGCGGATAAACGGGCCTTCACCGCGACGCGAAGAGCCGGGTCCCGCAGGATCGCCTGGTGGGCGCGCAGGATCTCCGCCGTCACGCCATGCGCGGCCGCGATCTCCCGGGCGAACTCCGCCTCCAGCGCAGCCACCGCCGCGACGTAAATCGCAAATTCCCGCTCCGGGGATTGGGCCTCGTTCGCGAAATCCGCGGAGAGCGAGAGACCGCCCACCACCACCAGCGGCCCGATCGTCGCCCCGGGGCTGGCCCCGACGCCCCGCCGGCCGCGCTCGACCCCGACGGCCCGCAACGCCCGGGGCAGCGGCTCCGGCCCGCCGCCCGATGGGGAGGGCAGCCCCGCCGGCGCGTCGTCGCAACGCGGGAGTCTCTCCCGCACGAATTCCGACAACGCGTCGCACGCGGCGTCCGCGTCCGGGCCGTCGATGCGCAGCGCGCACGGATCGTCCATCCGGGTGTCGGTGGAGAGCAACGCGAGCACGCTGCGCGCGTCGGCCTCCGCGCCGGTCCGGCGATTGAGAAGGGAAACGGCGGAGCGGAACCCGCCCGCCGCCGCCTCGAGGTGGCTGGCCGGCCGGGCGTGGAGGCCGTGCGCCAGCGGGAAGGAAAACAGGATTTCTCTCATGTCGTCGGACGAGCTCCGGCGGGTCGCGGGCCGCTAGACGAAGCGGGCGAAAAGGCCCTGCGGATCACGGATGGCGTCCTTCACGGGAACCTGGACGATTTTTTTCCCGTCGAAGCGCTCGATCATCTCGACCTGGATATCGACGGCGAAGATCACGCCGTCGGCGGCGGCGATCTCGGATTCGCTCAATTCGTTCTCGATGCCCATGGCGCCCTGGGTCTCGACCTTCACGTCATGTCCGAGGCTTTTGCCGGTCTTCTCGAGTTGCTCGGCGGCCATGTAGGTATGGGCGATCCCGGTGGGGCAGGCGGTGACGGCGACGATGTTCATGCTTTGGAAGTTTGCGGGGTTGGTTTGCGTTGTTTGAGGAAGTTGGCGCTCACGGCGGTGGCGAGCGTGCCGGCGACGATCGCCAAACCATAGATCCACCGATGGTCGACGACCGGCAGGACGATGGGGCCGCCGTGCGGCGCGTGATCTCCCACCCCGCCGGCCATCGCGATGCAGGCCGCGGTCATCGAGCCCAGCATCAGACAGGGAATGACGCGCATCGGATCGGCGGCCGCGAAGGGGATCGCCCCTTCCGTGATGCCGATCATGCCCATGGCGAAGGCGGCTTTGCCGGCTTCCTTCTCGTCGTTGTTCCAAAGTGTCTTGTGCAGGAAGGTCGCCAGGCCCATGCCGAGCGGCGGAGTGCAAATGGCGGCCGCGACCGCGCCCATGACGGCGTAGTTGCCCTCCTTGATCATGGCGGCGCCAAAGAAAAACGCGGTTTTGTTGATCGGCCCGCCCATGTCGATGGCAATCATCCCGCCCAGAATGAGGGCCAGCACGATCGCGTTGCCGCCGCTCATGGATTGCAGCCACGCCGCGAGGCTCGTCATCAGATGCGCGATCGGCGTGCCGATGAGCTCGATCATCGCAACGCCGACGACGAGCGAGGAGAGGATCGGGATGATCAAAATCGGCATGATCGGCCGGATCACGCCCGGGACGGGCAATTTCTTGATCCAGTTCACCACGTAGCCCGCCAGCAGGCCGGCGAGCAGGGCCCCCAAAAATCCGGCGCCGATCTGGCCGGCGAGGTAACCGCCGATGAAGCCAGGAACGAGGCCGGGCTTGTTCGCGATGGCGTAGGCGATATAGCCCGCGAGGACGGGCAGCATGAGCGCGAAGGCGGCCGTGCCGATGTCCAGCGCGACCTTGACCCAGGGATGGCCGTCAAAAACGGGGCCGGCCGGCGACATCGGGACGAGCGCGACGGACGCGGCGATCAGGATTCCGCCGCAGGCGATGAACGGGATGGCGAACGAGACCCCGGTCAGCAAATGCTGACGGGTTTGGTTGAGAGCTTCTTTCAAGGGGAGAAGGCGTTGGGGGATGAACAAAATTTACGGGCGGACAAGCCGGCGATGCTCCCGGGCATCATGCCGTTGACCGGGGTTTTGTAACGACTTTTCGCGCGTTCCGGCGGATGGCCGCACGTCGCCCGCCGGGCCTTCCGCCGCGCGTCATTTCTTCTTTTTCCCCCTTCGGTCGCGATTTGCCGCCCACCGGCTCAGCGCGCGCGCGAGCGAGGTGCTTTCTTGGATCGCCCAGGGAAAGTCGAACGCGGAAATCGCGATCATTCCCGGGTTCCAAACTTCGACCGCGGGCCGGCACCTGAAAATATCTTCCCCCGGCCGGGCGCGGAACCCGCTCCGCCGCCGGCCCGACCGCGCCCCGCATCCCCGGCGCGGCGGCGCGTCCTTCCGTCTGCGATTCAGACCGCGGTCGAAGGCGAACGAACCGGCCGGTAAACCCGCTCCGGATTCTCGATTGGATTGACCTTCATCCAAGTTTTCGTGTTAGGCATTGCTCCATGAACGCCAGCGCAGCGCGCATCCTTTTTGCCTTCACGGCCATTGCTTTCAGTGGCTGCGTCTCACCCGCGCCGGAACCTCGTCCCAACCTGACGTGGCTCAAATGGCAGTGCGTCGGATGGCATGACTCCGGCGCTTACGACCGCGCCCTGGCCCGGGCGGCCGTCCCCGCCCGGGAGACTCTCGATCGGTACCTGCGCGGCGTCACCCCCCAAAATTTCGCGATCGTCTTCGACATCGACGAGACGCTTCTCTCGAACTGGCCCTATCTCAGCTCCAGCCAATTCGCGATCGCGCCCGAGACGTTCGCCGGCTGGACGAAACGCGAGCGCGGCCTGGCGCTCGTTCCTCTCCGCGACATCTACGCGCGGGCCCACGCCTACCAAATCCCGATTTTCCTGGTTTCCGGCCGGGCCGAGTCGTTGCGCGACGCCACCCGCCGCGACCTCGAGGAGGCCGGTTACTGGGGCTGGAGCGCGATGTTTCTCAAGCCGGATGGCTATCGCGATCCGTCGATCATTCCGTTCAAATCCGGCATCCGAAAAACGCTCGCGGATCGCGGCTACGACATCATCCTCATGGTGTAGTCAATATACCAGGGATGGTTGTACGGCTGTTTCTTGTTGTTTAAGTTGAAAACTCTATCCTGCCAATTGTGATCCGCCTTCTTTGCGCTATCATCGCCGCAACGTCGTTTGTTGGCTGTGCGTCGTCATCCCACGAGCCTAGTCCCAATCTTACGCTTCTCAAATGGCAGTGTATCCAGTGGCATAACTCGGGAGGCTATGACCGAGCATTCGCCCGCGCCGCTGAACCGGCTCGCCGCACGCTCGACCATTACTTGAGTAAAGAGACACCGCAAAACTTCGCGATCGTCTTCGACATTGACGAAACTCTTCTCTCTAACTGGCCTTACCTCAGCGCCAGTCAGTTTGCGATTTCCCCCGAAACTTTCACCACTTGGACGAAGCGTGAACGTGGCATCGCCCTCGCACCTCTCCGAGCGATTTATGCGAAGGCGCATGCTTATCAGATACCCATTTTTTTGATCTCTGGTCGCGACGAATCGCTTCTCGATACGACGCGTCATGATCTTGAAGAAGCAGGCTACTGGGGTTGGACTGGTCTTTTTCTAAAGCCGTCTACCTATCGCGATCCTTCCATCGTGCCATTCAAATCTGGCGTGCGTCGAATGCTTACCGAAAACGGATATGATGTGATTTTGAATCTTGGGGATCAAAATAGCGACCTGGATGGCGGATATGCTCGTCACCGTTTCAAACTTCCGAATCCCTTCTATTACATCCCTTAGTCCGGCGTTGCGTCTCTTCGTCGATGGGCGCGCAAGACTTTGGCGAACTTGCCTTCTTGAGTTTGAAATCTGTAAGTAAGGCTGGAACTGCAGCGGAAACGAGTAGGATCAGCCACCGGGAGCGTCAAGGAGGAACGGCGCAGCCGTAGGGTCCTTGACGCGCATGGAAACATAATCGAAATCAGGGGTGCGGCGTGGCGCCTTGTCTCGGAGTAAACCGTTTAATCCTGATTTCTGCGCGCAGTCACTTCACCGCCGCATCCCCAATACTCACTCCGCCATTTCAGCATGCACTAGCGACTCTAGCGTCCTTCTAAGGGAGTAATCATCTTCGGGATGGGGCTTTTCAATGCAAGATTTGCACACCGCGACCAGTTCGAACAGGGGCTCATTGTATATATGATTATAGGTCGTATGGTGAAACTTGCGTAGCCTTATTCGCTAACACGCTTGGCAAAGATGCCGATCTCGCTCAAGAACCTTTGCCGCTTTGCTTCGCCATTCCTCGCTAGAAATGTATTGATTATATTCCGAAAGTTTTTGTTCGCTCTGCTTAGAGCGCTTTTTTGGGCCATCCGTTGCTTTTAAAGCTACCTGTTCGTCCGTATGGGATAAGTCGCGATCCGTTAAAGGTTCCTCAGATGCCATGGATTTGTTGCCAGCAATTTTAATCGGAATATTCTTCGGAATCTCGTTTTTTTGGCAGCTTTGGCTGTGGATTAGCAGGAATGATTACAATTAGGTCGTCGTAAACACGAAATGTGGTATCCGTCGAGGTTGTGACGAATTTTAATGCGGTTATAGCATCTACATCAGAAAGCGAGATCGTTACCGGCTGAAGTTTAGCTGCTTCGTCGAAAATTTGAATATCGACGGCCAATCTAAAAGGTTTGTTTCTAGGGCGTAATTTATTAATGGCCTTCAAAACCTGATGGAATGCGTTTAGTGCTGGCACATCATCAAGGCGCACCGATTTCAATACAGTATGATTTAATTCTTCTGCGTAACTTCCGACTATTTTAATAGGGGGACTCGGTGAAGACCACCCAAATTCCTTGGTGTCTGCAAGACATACAGCAGTGAGACCCAGAGTTAGGAGACACGCAATGCACCCTTTTTTCAACATCCAATATTGTGCACGCATACAAGAGTTAATTTGGCCCGCCCCAGTGATCCGTTCGATTACTTCTACCCTGCTCGTTTCGCATCCGATTTTCGGATTCGATCGCGCTTCTTTCAAGAGCATTGTCATATTGGGAATCGGGACACTTTGCCAAGTCGTTAAATTTTCCAGACAAATCCTGCTTTGCGTGGTCAAGTTCGTGATTTGCCACTTCTCCCGGACTGGCTTGCTCGTTTTTATGTTTTGGATCATCAGTGTGCACTAGAGGTTGATTTTTTGGCAGATCCACTTGATTGCTGTCAGGATGATACCTCCCCTCGCTTTTACCGCCATCTACTTTGACTTTTTGACCTGTGCTCTTCTCTAAATTTTCAACTTCGCAAATCGTCTTTTTGCCTTCTTTCGTTTTGTTCATCTCGTCTCTCGCCCCCTCTGTTCCAGGACCCCAATCTATAAGTCCAAGAGGGTCTGTCCACGTAATTGGAGAATCCGAAACATAGGCGTAAAGATTGGTTCCGCCGGCCTCGCCGATAGGATCGCGGGTTAGCCATCGACCCAAATTTGAGCTATAAGGTCGATGAAGGCTCAACGTAAGGCCGCTTTGTGAATGCTCATAGTGCCCAGTGTAGCCAAAGTCGGCATCGAAAGTGCCCGCGGTCTTCGTCCTACGTCCATACGGATCATATTTATAGCGGGCAACAACGCTACCTAAATTATTCACCACCTCGCAGATCGATCCTAAATGATCGCGTGTGTAGAAATACTTGTTCGACCCCTGCTGCACGCCCTCGGCAAAATACCTTTGCACAGCCGTAGTGTTTGCCGCGTCTCGTTGCTCGACGAGTTGAGAGCCAAACCAAACGAAGCGTTTATCACTCAAGGTCGTAGTTCCATTTTTTTCGAGGATACGGACTCTACGGTAGAATCCATCGTATTCGAAAATGCTCGTTTTCGTTCCTTCGGTGATTTTGACCAAGCGGTTCTCAGCGTCCCATGCATATTGCCGATCTCCATCGTCGGTTAGGTTGCCGTCGGCATCGTAGATAAAGGTTTGGCTTGGCCCGGAAGTTACGGTCACGTTGTAGTTCTGGCTCTTTGCGTTTCCACTGGGGTCTGTGGCTGTGATGTTCACCGTTTGGCTGCCGCTTACGAGGCTAACCGATTTTTCGAAGCGCGTTCCACTTTGGATTTCCAGAGCTGCTTGTCCGCCCACAGTGACGGAAGCCTCCTCATTTGTGCCTCCGTTGAAGCTCACCGCGCCCGCGCCGGTGGTCGCCTGCAATTCGTTGACAGCGTTGTGGCTCGCGCTTGTAACCGTGCCATCGACTCGCTCAGTCGTTCGATTGTCCGCCGCGTCATAGCCGTAGCCGAATTGCTGTGTGATAGCCCCTGATTGATTAAAAGTCGCTTCCAACAATCGGTCGGTTGCGTCGTAGCGATAGATTGTTTCGATCGGAGCTGCCGTTCCGACCGTCTTGTCCCATTCACGAATGGAGCCGTCCGGCTCATAGGCGTAGTTGAACCGCGAGAGCAACGTCGTTCCGCTCAAGTTCTTGATCTGCTTGAGCCGCCGGTCTCCGTTGCCCGCTCCACTCAGAGCGGAAGTGTTCGGATAGTAATCATATTGAATGCTTTGACCGTTGGGATAACTCACCGTGTCCAAACGCCCGGTCTCGGCAACATAGCCATACCCGAACGTTCCCAGCGCGTTGACGACCCCGGTGAGGCGCCCCAGATTGTCATACGTGATATTCATTGCGTTGCCATTTACTGTCCGCTGGCTCGGCCGACCGAGTTCATCGTAACTTAGCGCGATAACGTCCGAGGAGAGAGAGCCGTTGATCTCGCTCAAACTCCCGGCGCCCAATCCAGCAGCCACCGCGTGATAATCGTAGGTTGTCACGCCCGAGCCCGTTCCGCTTCCATCGCTGATGCTCTTAATTCTATCATAGTCGGGATCGTAGGTGAAACTGACGTTAGGCGTCGCGTTCACAGTGCTCGTATAAGTCCGTGATTTCAGATTGTCGTCTCTGAAATACGCATAAGTCGTCACCTGCCCTAGGGGATCCATGCGCGTCGCCATTCGGTTCGCGTTATCATACGTATACTGGATGATGGTGCCATCGTTGTAGCGCTTCTCGACATTCTGTCCTCGTTCATTATATTTCCAACGCGTAATTTGACCTTTGGCATCGGTCAACCCCTGTAGCTTGCCACAACGGCACCATTCGTAATTGATTGTCCGCCCACTTGCATCCTTGACGGCAACAATCTGCCGAAGGGCATTGTTGTAATAATGTGTGATGCGTCCCTGCCGATCTCGCGCGGCCCCTTGATTTAGCCGGTCATACGTCACCTGTTCGTAGGTTCCGTCGGGATAAGTAACTTTCGTAACGCGATCCAGCGCATCGTAATCGTAAGTCAAGACATGGCCATCGGAATCTGTCTTTGTGCGAACACGATTATAGCCGTCATAGGTATAAGAAGTGACCGCCCCCGGCTCGTCGCCGGTGATGCTTTCCAACCGGCCTACTGCATCATGGGCGAACGTAGTTACCTCTCCTTTTGGATTGGTCACAGTCTCCAGTTGGCCGCGCGTGGTATACGTGTATATTGTGGTTTGGCCGGCGGCGTCGGTCACAGTGAGGGGTAGATGCGCGGAATTATAAGTGGCCGACTTAAGTAGCTCGTTGGCACCGGCCCGCGTTTGCCGAACTTCTTTTAAATCGATGTCGTTCGTTTCATAAATGTTGGTAAACGTCCGCCCTTCGGGGTCACTATGGTTAGTTACCAATCCGAAATCGTTATACGCAGCTTGGTATTTCTGAGTCGTGCCATCGCTGAGGACACGGGCGATGATCTTAGGTTGTGCGATCATTCCGTTGTTGGTCGCATTTGAATCGATCTGGTTCGGATAAGTAAACCAAACGCGACCTTCATACGCCTCTTTTGTGCTTTCGGGAATGTCGGACACGATATTAAAATTTTCGTCAGCATGCAGCCAATGAATTAATCGCGCTTTTGAATAATTACCAGGGGACATCTTCATTGCCTTTTTGTCCCAGAAAAACGTATTTCGCTCGTTCAGGTAATTATTAGTTAAAGTTGGACCGCTAATGCCGGTCGGCGCGACAGACTCAGTGTCAGGAATGGGAACGTTCCGATCATTGTTTGCGACGTCGTAATTGCGAAACTCTACTCGCTCTTTATCACCGTAGGGATCAGTAGATTCCAGCCATCGTTCCGCTCCTTTTTCTCCGAAAGCGAACTTGGTTGTCCCGTAAGGGGTGGTTATAGAATCTACAAAATCTCCTGAGCCATAAGTTACCGACGACTGCATGCCAATCACGTCGGTGATGGCGTCCAAGTAGCCATTTCCGTTATAGTGGAAAACGGCAAACCTTCCGAACGGGTCCGTAATTTTTGTTATTAAATAAGGGCTGCTGGCATTTGCGTATTCATAAACGCTTATCTCTCCTGTTGCATCCTCAACTGCGCTCAATCGATGGAGGCTATCGTAGTGAAGAGTTAATTTATTTCCCTGAGGATCATAAGCCTCGGTCAGAAAAACCCTACGCCCTGGAGTAGTCGACCCATTCGAGAAGGCGAAGACTTGTCGGCTACCGTCGGGTAATTTACGCTCATATTGAATAGGGGTTGTAGAAGTTCGTTTCAGAACATCGCGACTCTTAATCTGAGGACCATATTGCTGCGTCACAGTGTCGAAATCGCTGTAGTCGACATTATCACCATGGTCATAGATTTTTACATCGGCGGCTGGTGTTGTAGGGTCATCCTCGACAAAAGCTGTCATCATTCCGGACCATTTTGGTCCGAAATTGGAAAAATCGAAGATTGCCGGCTGATTGAAATCTCGCTGCCGATAATTAACCCCGAAATTGGGCTGTGGACCCACGGGGGGCGTATAAAAAACGGGAGTGTCCCTAAGGGTCAAACTAACTGTCATCAATTCGAAAGTGTAACCAATCATGCCACACCCGCCACCGTCGCCTCCGCCTGTCCCTGGACACGGCCCCGGCTTTTTGCCATTAGGGGCCCCTTTACCGAGGATGCTAGCCGTTTCCGTGGAAGAAACTTTATTCCATCCTTTCCCCGAGGTTCCCTTCGGCACAAGAAAGTAACCTGAAGATTCTCGGACGAGAACATCGGAGGAAATCCACGTTTTTTCCGCCCCAAAAGTCTGATCTTTGAGCAAATATTTGTCGCCGCTTTTTTTGAGCACAGACGCGTAGTGATTTACTTTCCAGTGAACAACCGCTGGTAGCATCTGGTCCGTCAATTCCGCATTGCCTTCACGACGAACGGCCTCGTAGTTCATACCTAAGGAGGCCGCAAGCTGGCCAACCTCCGACATTTTAAAACCTCGCCCCGTCTTTTTCGGTGCCGTGAGCAGCTTATCATAAGCGTCAGGCATATTTTTGGCTCGGCGAATACTGGCTAAGGCCAGCGGGCCGCAATGAAAAGCCGTGCCGGGATCTTTGAACATGCGCCAGCGATTTTCTTTGGCGTTGGCAACGGCCTCGGAGGCAGATCCAACGACTTGGCGGCTTCCAGCTTCGCCAAGAAGAGAATCCAGTTCTTCCGCTTCTCCTATTTTGCTGCGCATCATTGCCAATCTCCCGAGCACTTGATCGGCAACAATTTTGCCGGTTTGATCTTCAAGACCTTTTCCAATCTCCCAAGCCTTTTGAAGCGCGCTCAGAGCTTCCGAATACTGACCGGTTCGGTAATAAAAATCTCCTAAGTTCGATAAAAGCGAAAGATTCCAAACCGAATCGGGATAGTCGGCAATGAAGCTTTCGGCCGCGGAGGCGTCATCTGATTTTGTTCGAGCCGCAAATTTATCGAGAGCATTCATTATAGCCCGGTTTTCCTTCGCGGATGGAACACCATCAATTGGCACTAAAGGCTCGATGAAGACCCTGTTTCTAAAAATATCATTGGTCGTAACGTTGCCCTTGGTTCTTGGCGTTGCATCTTTTTCTTCTATGGGCAAGGTTCGGTTCACTTTGACGTTACGGGGCGTCAATACCGGGGGTGGCATTTCTCCCGAAAGATTTACGGGGGTCGGTTTTGCGGAAGCTACCCCAATCGGCTGCCCGACCAATAACATGGAAGGCAGCAGCAACGCCGAAACGATCTGGCGAAATACGGTTTGGAATTTAATAACCCTGCGAGTTTTGGTGGCGCGGTTCATATTTCGAAAAGTTAAGGAATTGCCACAGCGTTGGCGGGGGTCGTGAGTTGGATCGTCGGTGGTGTCGTGTCGCTGGGATTGGCGGCGGTAGTGGTCGTGCGGCTAGCATCGAGCGGATAGACATCCGCGTTGTCATTCACGCCATCGCCATCCGAATCTTGGAGCATGGGGTCCGTTCCATTGGTGACCTCCACCGAGTTACTGACGCCGTCTCCATCGCTATCGGTGGCATTGGGATCAAACCCAAGTTGAACGGACGAATAGTCACTCAACCCGTCTCCATTACTGTCGAATGTTTGCGGGTCGGTTCCGAGTTGGAATTCCTTGAGGTTACTAAGACCATCCGAATCTGCGTCAAGCAATCCATCCGCTGCATTGCCGGGGTCCAATCCGTGGGCGGTTTCCCAAGAATCGCTCATACCATCTTGATCACTATCACCGACCCAGTAGGTCGAAGTCGCTGCCGCGCTTGCGGTGTAAGGATCAAGAAAAACCTTCGCGGTTATGGTGCCAGAACGAGTAAGGGCAAACGAGCCGCTGGTTCCGGTGAACCCGGCCGAACTCCAAGTCGGATCGCTCCCGTCCGTCGTGTAGCGGATGTAGGTCTGAATGCCGGTGGGCGGCGTCTCGGTTACGGCGATGCTAATGGTTATCGAAGAGCTATTGGAGGTGCCAGTAGCGGGTGAAATTTGAGGCGCGGGAAGATA
Organism: uncultured Chthoniobacterales bacterium; assembly: GCA_964247025.1. Lineage (GTDB taxonomy): Bacteria > Verrucomicrobiota > Verrucomicrobiia > Chthoniobacterales > JAATET01 > JAATET01. The sequence goes on along the minus strand of CAXTSM010000008.1, from coordinate 78,630 downwards.
GATGGGGAGCCGATACCTTTTATAAATATAATAATCGACTTGTCGCCGTTCGGTTGAGGACAAGGGACGCTGATAGAGAATGACTTCTGCAATGTCAGCGTCTAACAGAGGCTGATTAGAGTAAGAACTCTTGCCGATGAAGTTTTGGTTTCTCGGACTGCTTGTGCTGTAATTCGGCAAGGGTGCCGTGCCGCTGACGACCAGATAGCCGTTGCTATGAATATCAACGCTCCCATTCCCGCCGGTGGTGGGAGTTTGGGTAATCTGGTTGGATTTAAATTGGCTCTCGTTGATCGCTTGCCAGGCGACGACTTCGGAAATTCCCGAAGGATTGCTGAGGTAGTATTCGATATTGGTGCTGATTTCAGTATAGCTGAACGGCTTGTTGTAAGCGAAGCTGACAACGTTAGAGCTACTGCCTCGGGAAAGAGTAATAAACCGAGCCGTCGTTTGGAGGTGATTTGGCCGGGCCACTACGATGGCCGTAATGCCATTGCGGAAATCGCTGAGCGACATGCTCGTGCTGGTCGCCGCAGGTAAATTCAAATAATCGTCGCTCCCGTCAAAGCGAATTGCGGGCTGCCCATTTATTACTCCGCTAATGCGCTTCGGCCGATAACCAGAAGTGGACTGAGTGGCATTGTTAGCTTTACCAGAGTAATCAGCCCAACCTGACACCACTTGGCTCGAGTCGGCGGTTACTCCTTGGTCGGCCCGTAACCAGAGGGCCAAATTCGTGGTCGGGATTGGAACATTGGTCTGGGAAGCAGCCAACGCCGCCACATCGGTTGCAGAAAGTTTTCGACTATAGATCTGCACCTCATCAAGCTGTCCTTGCAGAAAGTTGGTGTTGTCGGACATCCGCCCAAGTTGGAGTGCCGTGCTATTAGCGAAATCCGTACGGATTGTTCCCGTTGAAGTGGCAGCGACACCGTTTACGTAAAGTTTAGCCGTTCCGAGGGTCTTATCCACCACGACAGTAATATGCGCCCAAGTTCCCAATGGCACGGTTGAGACCGCGGTGTTTGCGGTTGCCGAGAGCGTTCCGTTGCCCGTTTCGAGAATCAGCTTCGCGTCCGATGTGCTGGCCGAGTTAATATAAAGCCGAAGGCCGTTGGTTGATGCCCCACTTGCTGAATTCGCGAAGAGGGTCATCGAATGCGACGGCAAAGAACTGGGGAGTTTGACCAGCATTGCAACCGTGAATTCATTTCCGACATTCACTGCTCCGGTTGACACATAATCATTGGTGCCATCGAAGCTGAGCGATGAACCCGATGTTCCAGCCCCCCAAGCAGGCCCGTTGGTCAATGTCCCGGTGTTGCCGTTGCCCGATGCGTCGGTGGTGGTCGTGCCGCTTCCTTCATTCAGATGTAAGACCACAAGTTGCGAGATCGAAAGCTGGTAGCGAAGCAAGTTCGTGATGCCTTGACCGCTGGCATCATCGGCGGCATCGTTCACGCGAGGATTCGTGCCGTTATCGACCTCCCATTTATCTGGAAGGCCGTCGATGTCCGTATCGGTCGAGTTTGGATTTGTCGAATGCTGGTATTCGTAAAGATTGCTCAACCCGTCACTATCCAGATCGGTCGTCGCATCATTAGTGAGCGGATTGAGTCCGTAAGTGAACTCCCAACCATCTGACATACCGTCGCCGTCGCTATCGGGGTTATTGGGATTTGTTCCAAGGGTGTATTCCTGGAGGTTGCTCAAACCGTCTTGATCAGGATTGTCGGTCGGACCGGCGCTAAGATTCGGGAAATTGTCGTATTCCCATGTATCGGGCAAGCCATCGGAATCCGTATCTGCGGTGTTTCCCGACAAGGTAACTCCTTGAAACTCCGACGCGCACAATGCGGAATTAGTGGCCGATGAAACCACCATCCCAATGTCGACCAAAGCGTTCATCGAAACGGTGACGGTGCCATGATCTGTCCAGGTTGTTCCGTCGGAAGAAGAGGAATACGTAAAAACGTTCGCGGAACGTGAAACGCGGAGCCAAACTGGAAACGTTCCCGTGGTGACAGGCGTCCAGGTTGAGGTTCCACCTTTAGTGCTGCGACTCAATACTTGGAGAGAAGCATCCGGCTTTGCCCCGAACGCGACTTCTTTGTCATCCGCGTCGGTTCCTTGTCGAATCACTACCGCTCCAACGGCATTCGTAGCTGTATTCTCAACGCTCAGCAATTTTGTTGTGATGCTGCCGTCTCCATTCAGAGGAAGATATGTGAAACGCCCCGCGTCCGCTGTTCCGCCAAGTCCCGCGCCAGAGCCTTCAACCGTAAACGTGTCGGTGGGACTGTCATAACTCGATGAGCCACCAATCCCAACTGAACCGACATCTTGAGAAAACCAGGTTTCGCCAGCCGCCCACGCCACCATTGCAGCGATAGTAAGCAGCGCAATGACTGCGCCAACTCTGATTGATGCGGGAATTCCTTTGAGGGTGCGGAGAATTTTTTTGGCCATGGCGCGATGGAAACGCGGCGATATTGACGGCCCTCTCACAAAGAAGATAGATGGGGTTTTCCCGCTTTCTTGCAGGGGGTTTTCTGCAATGGTTAGGGGGAAATCTCAGATCCTGATGGTGTTTTCGGGGTAATTGGCACCATTCTTGCAGCCAACATTTAAGAACGTGTAAGAGTTACGGTTCTTCTTTTCTCCAAAACGAGGTATTGCGATGAATGATGTGGATTGGCTTGAAGAGGAAATGAATGAGAAGCGAGTTTGCGTTCTTATCGTAGATTCGCATGTTTCCTCGAGTGAGATGCTCAGCATTGTGCTTGGCCGTGAATCACGCTATTCATTAGCCGACGAGGCGAAATCTGGGTCCGATGGACTTCGGCTTTTCCGAAAATACAAACCGCAGCTTGTGATCTCCGGCCTTGAAATGCCTGAAATGAATGGAGCGGAAATGCTCCATCAGATGCGCGAAGAAAATCCTGAAATTCGGATTCTAATCTATACCGGAACAGAAAACCGCAATTTGATTTACGCGGGGTTGGAAATGCAGCCGCAAGGTTTTGTCCATAAAAGCGAGAATTTGGAGTTGCTGTTACAGGCGATCAATCTGATCGCCCACAAAGGAGGAACTTACATCAGTCCCTATGCAACACAGTTAATTATTCAAAAACGGTCCGAATCACAAATTGAGGCCAAGTTGACGCCACAAGAGCGAACAATTCTACAATTAATCGCAGAAGGATTAAGCTCAAAACAGGTCGCTAACAAATTGAACTTATCGCCTAAGACAGTTGAACATTACCGAAAACATGTGATGCAAAAGTTGAACCTTAATTGCGTCGCTTCGCTTACACGATATGCAGTGCGGTATGGCCTCGTTAATGCTGCTCTCTGTGTGATGACTGTAGGCATGGACATGGATTTTGATTTTATGTAGTTTATGGCTTCGCATTTTTCAGCGAAGCCGACATACCACGATTTAGTCTTTACACCATATCACGAGTTTTATATTTGCACTTCATGGATTTTTTAAGTCTTACCCCTGCATTGTTGACTGAATTGCTTCAACTCGTTGAAGAGAAGCAATCCTTAGATCAGAAAATTGCCCAGATTGATCAGAAGATGCAACGATTGCTCAATGGCAAGGGCGCGGTCAGTCCCGCCTTATCCGCTTCCCGTCCCTCAAAACGTGCTTCTCGAACAAAAATGAAGCGGGGCCAACTTCGCCCACAAGTGGTTGAAATTTTAAAGAGTGCTGGGCAAGTTGGTGTAACGGTTCAGGACATTGCAAAAACGCTTGGGGTGGATTCGATTAAGATTCACGCTTGGTTCGCAACGACCGGCAAGAAAACTCGCGAAGTGTCCCGGATTGCTAAAGGGCGATATGCGTTCAATAGCGGCGCATCGGTTCCAGCCGAGCCTGGGCAGAGTCAGCCGTAGAGCGGATGTCGTGAGATCGGTATTCCAATCGCGCTTCTTGGCACAGGAACCGGTGATACGCTGAGACCAGGATCAATTCTGCCGTCCGAGGTGCAAATCCACACATTCCCAATGGCTGTTGTCGGCAACCAATCGGATGTCGGGCAAAGACAGTTGAAGTTTTTTGGATTGGTTGAGTAGGCAGACACTTGCCCGCGTTTGAACCGATAGATAATTCCGGCAAAAATGGCAGGGCTTCGGCAATCGTGTTGTGCCATCGCCTAGATTTCGTTGATTATCACAACTCGGCGGGTCGTCCCGCTTTGCGAGTTTGCCCAGGCGATAACGAGGACAATCAGAAGAATTATTGTCACCGTGATGGCGGAGAGGAGGATGAACGTGAAAACTCCATGAAAAAAGGATGTTTGCTTAATGAGTCGGATCAGCTGAGCCGAGAGAATCAACATTCCGATTGCCGCCAGTAAAATTCCGCTGGCCCCGTTGACCGCGCCGGCGGCGACGAATGCCCATCCGGCAATGTTGGCTCCGATATGGCCTAAGCTGAAAACCGAGACATTGAAGCGTTTCTCGCAATGCGTTTCAAAAGCATCAATAATGCTTGCGCCCACGAAACCGACGATCACCAGAAGAAGAAGTAAGATTATCATAATCACAATTCCACCGTTTGATATGGGGCGGGACGAGACGCGAAAGCGGGCTTGATCTAGCCCTCCCTGTGTTTCATTGGCGTCTCGTAATAGACAAAAAGCGCAGGGGGCAGCCCTGCGCTTTTTGCTAGCATCCATTCCACAACATAAAAAAAGAGCGGAAGCGTTATGCTTCCGCTCTTCGTGATTAAACGAAATCTTGTTAAACTGCTGCTGGTGACTTTCGGCTGCGCTTAGCTTTTGCGATGGGTCGTTCGGTCGTCGGTTGTGGTTTTGGTCCTAGAAATTCCAGTTCCGTAACGTGACAAATCAATTCGGACGCTGGGGTTCCGTCACTTTTGCTGTAGGCGTTCGTAGCCGCACGCCCCCGAACAAAAAGCCGCTGTCCCGGCAAAATATGATCGCGCAGACTAAGCGCACGCTGCCCCCAAATTTTGACGCTAAGCCAATCTGTGTAGGTCTTTTCGCCAACTTTTCGATTGGTCGCCAAGCCCATTGAAAGAACTTGAACATCATCTTTTTCGAAGAACCGGACGGTTCCCACGTTTCCCGAGCAGCAAATTTCCAGCATAGTAGTGAATTTAGTTATTGAGTTTGCAGCAACCTATTTCTTCGCGTTCTGACACAGGCGGCGAAAGTCCGATTGTCGAAGAAGCGGCTCATGGAACTCGCAGTTTCAGCCGTTTAATGAGCGGCTTCGGAGTTCTTCCGGTCATCGGATCGAGGTAATAGGCTTGATCGTAGAGATATATCGTGACCGGTAATGACTTGGCGAAATTGCTCGATTGTCCGAGTGCAACCCACTTAGCTTGGCTGGTGGCGCGGGCGACTTCATTAGCTCCGGCGGCATTTTTTACCGCGTTAAGATTTGGGAAGGTGAGTTTTGTTTTGGCGTAAGTTTTGCCAATCTTGACGTAGATGAGATCGATTCCATTTGGGTCGGTCGCCGTGCCGCGCAATTCAATCATGCTGCCTTTCCGGCGCACGACGATGTTTTTACCGAGTTTGCCCGGTTTCGGTGGGATCGGAATTTCCCCGTTGTAGCGGTAAACGTCAGCCTCCCACTTCCAATGAAAATTTCCCGGTGTTTGATCCACGATCCACGACCCGTAGGCAGTGGAACGCGTTTCGGGCATAGGGTGTAGTTTGTCGTAAGCGTAAGGTGTCCATTTTGCCGCCACGGGAAAGTTACTCGCGTCGGTTGCGGTGGCTTCCCAATAACCTTCGTCTGACCGCCAAGAAACGCCGGTGTAGATGCTCGCTCCATCCGGTGGAGTAATTGGCCCGAGGTTCTGAAACCACTGCCAGTAGCGATAGGTAGGCCGCCGAATGAGAAACCACTGTCCATCGGCAAGCGTCCACGGTTTGCCGGTCTTCATGTTGAGCCCGATATTCTGAGGCGCCAGCGTCGGCTTGAACGGAAACCATTCCCAAAAATACTGTGGGCCACCCTGCGTGGCCGTTTCCTCAACCTGCCATGATCCTTTGACGCCGATCTCGGCGGCGGTGATGGCCGCTCCGGTGGCCTCGTCGAAATAATTGGGAGGCTGGGTCGGATCGCCGCCGTAAATCGTGATTCCCGGATCGAGCACCTGCCACTCCCATTGCTGCGACGAGTAGTTCCACTTCCATAGACCCGATGCCGTTGGCCTCCCGGTCGGTTGCGGCAAATACCAATCCGGGCCATAGGACTGCCAGTGATATTGAACCGCGCCATACCACTGGCCGAGTTTGTCGGATTGCCAATATCCCTCCCATCCATTCCACATTAGCCCAGTCACGGGATTGATCGCATCGGGCGGCACGGTCGCCATCTGCGCGGGCTCCCATTGCCAGGTGTAAGACCCCAACCCGCGATCGACCTGATTCCAAAATCCTTCGTCGGATTTCCATGCCGCGCCTGTCTCGGAGTTCAAGTAATAGGCGGGCGGGGCCGGAGGAAGAAAGGGACGCCATGCCCATTGCGTAATTCCGCCGGTAACTTGCCACGAGATCCATTCGCCATCGGCTATCGTGGCCGACTCATGGGTGACGTAGTTGAATTCCGCGGGTGGCGGCTCGGTAGGTTTCGGCGGAAAGACGGCGCGTGCGGCAGATGCCGCGCCGACGAGGAAGATGATAACAAGAAATATGCGCTTCATAAAATTTGCGAGTTACCGGCGAGGACGAATTTTGATTTTATAGCTCCTGATGCCGTCCTGGGTGGAGAGCTGCACGAGGACCGGCTTCGTGAGCGCGAGCGGCGTGAGCGCCGCCTGCATTCGTGGTGCTCGCGACAAAATGCGCAGCCGGATCGAGGTCGAGAAACGCGGTGCCGCCTTCGCGTTCCATGTCTGCAAAATCCGTCTTGATCCCCGGCCCTTGATGGCTGCCCGGACGGTTTTCAAACCGTCCGCGTCGGAAAGTGTGAAGGGGATGATAAGGCGACCGGCGCGCACGCGGGCGGTGAGCCGCGCCGGAAACGCGGTTGGGCTTTCGTCAACAGTCGGCGTGGGGGCCGGCGTGGGGTTTGGTGACGGATCAGGAGTTGCCGTCGGCGTAGGTGTGGGGGAAGCCGGCACCTGTGGGGACGCCAGCGGAATCAGCGCTCGCGGCGAAGCGCCGGGAAACTGGAAATAGAGAGCCTGCTCGTAGCCGTAGCCGTATGTTTCCACGACGCCATTGCGCGGATTTGCGATGTCGTAGTCGCCCTTGGCGATATTGCCGTTCTGCTTGAAAACAAGGGCCGCATGAGCATCTGACAAGCCATTGAACGAGTAGTCGTCCGCAACAAGGGTGTAGGTGTCCCCCGATGGATCGACGTAGGTAAAGACCCCGTCGACATGCACGTCTTTCTTGAACTGGACGAGCGCGGCGCGGTCCTCGGATGTCGAGATCGTCGTGGTGTAAGGCGTCGGGATTTTTCCGGTGCGCAGGCCGTTTCGGGCGAGCAGCAGTTGCCCGTCTTCCTCGGCGATAAAAACCTCTTCGGAGTTCGCGGCAATTCCCGAACCTTCAATTTGAGCCAAGACGTTGGCACGGCGGCCATGCGGCCCCTTGGCTTCAAACTGCGCAAGGAGGATCGCGGAAACCGTGGCGCCGGAAATTCCGGGCGCAGCCTGCCCGGTGTAGGCAATCAACTTGAGGCCGTCCGCGGTAGCGAACCAGCATCCGGTCGCGGTGTAGCCGGCTGCAGGGTTCGACACCGCGCCGGTGACAATCGGCGCGGCGGTGGCGTCGTTTCGCAACGGAGCGTCCAACGTGACGCCGACCGGAAATCCGGGAGCCTGTCCGCGAACGTTGAAATAGTCGGAATACGCGACGGTCCCGCTTAGGTCGACGGTGAGAATCTGGTCCCCGAATGAATCGGTGGAGTTGCTTGCGCTCACCCGGATCGAAATCGACGTTCCGGGGGTCACGTCGAACTCGTCACCTTTCGGGAGAAAACCCCAGCCGAACGATGTCATCGTCAAGTTTGGCTGCGTGGGAACGGACGTGCCGGATCGAGCGAGCACGGAAAGCGCACCACCGCTATAGAGCAACACCACTTCGTTGCTGTCGAAGGTCAGGCCCGCACCCTCGAGATACGTGACGATCACGACGGCTCCGTTGTCCAACAACGCCGTGCGCGTCCCGCGGGAAAATACAATCGTGGTGCCCGCGACGCCGGGGGTTGGCATCCCGTTGTAGATCACGAGTTGCGAAGACTGGCTTTGGGGATTGTAAAGATATGCCGCCGCAATGCGGTCGGTGACATCAGCAGCCATGCCCGTATCGGCTTGATAAAGGCAGAACCCGGCGTTGACGAGACACCGAGGTTGCAAGGCCGAAGCGGCGATGGTTCGTTCGGGCAGACCCGCGGCTTGCGCTCCCGAGCGGAGAATCAAGTTCAGGTTGTTTCCGTCAAAGGCCCAAAGCGTGGTTCCGTTCCCCAACGGTTGCAGGGAGCCGTTTGCCCATTCGTCGACTCCCGGCCCATGCAACATGAGCGAAACGACCTTGTGACCATTCGAGCTGACGGCCGTATTGCCATGCGTGCCAAGTTCTCCCGTGGAAGGTGGGTTTGCGGGATCGTATCGCGAAACCGACCCTGGCAGGAAGATCGTTCCGGTTGGTAGGCCGGGGGCTTGCAGGCCGTCAAATGACGGCTCTTTAGTGAAGGCCAAATTGGGGTAGTAACCCAAGAGCGCGGCGGTGACCGGCTTCGATTGGGTCGGATTGTTCCCGAGAACAACCCCGTAATCGTCAAGTTGGCCGCGAAACTGGATGCGACCATCGGGGGCTGTTTGCACTGCCCCCTCGACATTGGTGTAAATCAGGTTTTCACCACCAGCCGCGTTATTTGCCGGAACGCCGAGACGTTCAAATGTGCTCGCGCATGCCCCGATGACCGTCTTGGAAACGGACGCGGAATCAATGGCGACTGCCGCAGGTGCGAAGCACGCCGAGGCGACAACGCACAGAGCGGAAATGTTCACGCGGCGGCGGGAGTGAGCCGTCGCGTTTTGGGTCGTAGTTTGTTGGGTGGCTTCCGGCATATTTTTAAAAAGAGCGAACGTTTACAATGAGACAGTCCTCATAATATGAGACACGTCTCATCCCAAGACAAGCTGGATTCTCTAAGTTCGGAAATGGCCCGACGGGGATCAGTATTTGGAACGAAACAAAATTGCCTGGGCGCGGAGGTCAAACGACTTCGGAATGAAGCCGATCTCACGCAAGGTCAGGTTGTCGCCCGCCTTCAGCTTGGCGGGTGGAGCATAAGGCAAGAGGTCCTAGCTCGTATTGAATCGGGCGAGCGTTCGCTAACCGACTGCGAATTGCTGAGAATTCTTAAAGCTCTGCGCCGGAAATTAAGCGATGTTGTCGAGCCTTAGTGTATTTTAGAGAGTGCCATGTTCCTTGAAGGAAAAATAACCTGGCTGGTCCGCCGCTGCCTGACCGACGACGACATGATCAACAAATCTGATGGACAGCATCTCCGCCGCATCTTTGAGGCGATTGGTTAAGCGTCGGTCCGCCTCACTTGGGGTGGGATCTCCACTCGGGTGATTATGAATTAGTAAAAATCCATACGCCGCAGCCGCAATAGCCGCTCGGAATATTTCCCGCGGACCGGCTAAGCATTCATTAAGTCCGCCCAAAGCTACCAGATGATAGCCGGTAGGTTTTAGGCGGGCATTTAGACAGACGACGACTAAATGCTCCTTGTCTTCCTGGTAGTCATCGCTCGAAACGATGATGCTTTCCCAAAACTCGACGGATTTTGCCGGCGTGTCCACGGGATGCCTGGAAATACCAAACTCGGGCAATGTCGGTTCGCCAATGCGGACAATTTTGCAACGAAGGGGTAAATAAAATGACTCCATTAGTGTAACGATGGTTCTTTACTGGGCGTCTTTGTCAATAAGACCTGAGTTAACACTTCTTCGACATAGCGACAGCCTTTGCCATATTCGAGTGCGCTTTTGATCCCACTCATCCCAATGGCAAAAAATTGATCGGCCATATCCTCAGGTAGCGATGCCGCCGACGCATGAATAAGTTCTCCATAGTCGGCCAAGGTCAGCGGTGAAATGAGGATCGGCGGATAGGTAAAGCGGTTAATGAGTTCTGCGGGGATTGAGCTAACGAGCTTCGTGAAACTTGGCTCGGTCGCGGGGGACGAATTGTAGCCGATTATGTGGTTGGCGCTTTCATTCCAAACACTTTGCCAAGTCCCCGCGGCAACGACATAGCATTTATACCTTAGCCGGTGTTTGGCCCGGGCTCGTCGATAATGCGGACCGTCTTCTTCCGGCGAATCAGGAGCAAAGTCCAGACCGATGGGCCACAGACCGTCGAGCAAACCATAGATTTCTGCTTTTATGTAAGCAGTCCATGACGTGGCTTGGTCGATTTTATCGAGTTCGTCGATGAACACAACGGTCCGTTCATTCTCGAGCAAAACATCCAAGAGTTCCTTTGCGGTTTGTCTTCCTTGAGCTTGCGAGCATCCGCACGGCAGATAACTCATCAAATTAACCTTAAAATAGCCGGCCTCTAGCCCTTTGGCCACGGCTTTGACCAAATGCGATTTGCCGACGCCAGTTGGACCGATGATAAGTCGGTGAAACCGGGGCTGAATCGGCAGTCTATGCCATTTGATAGAAAAGTAGGCGTTCCCAGTATCGAGAAGGTGACGATACGCCGAACGCTGGTGGGGAAAAACCGGCCCGCTCATTGTTGGAAGCTTTCCCTAATCATGGTCAGAACGTATTGCACACATGCCGCTACGTTACTGGGTGCCTGCGCGCACCGCCGACAGGCGGTAAGACGAGGCCGCGGCGTCGAATCTGGCCGTTGCCGATAAGGTCACCGGCGCGCGACGGATCACCCGCTATGGGTTGGCGGGCGGCGCGCTTTCCTTCTCGCTCGCCTTCTGCACTTGCAGCTCGAAGAAATTCTGTTCGATGCCGTTTCCGATAATGTCTTTGCGAATGACGAGGCGCTCATTTTGTCCATCGGCAGGTTCCAATGAAACCTGTCCTTTTGGCAGAATCAGCACCACGTCGGAGCCGCTTCGCCCGATTGCGGCTAGCGGTGACGAATTGAAAATTCGCGCCATCGCGACACCGGCGGTTAGGGTAGAACGGGATGCGACCATGAGGTCATATTCCGCCTTGGTAAAGACGTCGATCTGAGCGAGACGCTTGGTTGCCGCGTCCGCCGTTTGCTCGAGTTTCGCCAATTTCGATTGGAGTCGATTGGTCAGGAGCTGACTGGTCACTGCGGCCGAAACAGCGCCGATAACGAAACCCAAGATGACGGTTAATGCAATAAACGTCCGTCGCGATACCCGCGGCCCCGCCCGGTGCGCGAGCGCATCCATGGTAGCCTTTCGAGATTCGGCCGAATGAATGGCCGTAATCAGAAAAGGATCATTGTCGTCTATAATGACGCTACGAATATCGCGCTCCCGTCGATGGCGTTCCTCGATCGGGAACAATGCGATATATTGATCGAGCCGAGACTGGGGAGCGCTCATGAGCGTGGCGGTTTCGTTTTCGATCCCGCGCCGTTTTTCCCGGCGCTCGTGCCAATCAGGAATTCCAGATGGGGCTGCAATGATTCGAGAAACGCCTTTCTCGCCATGACGAAGCGCTGGCGCTCATAGGGATTCAGTTGCAGTTTTTTGTTAATGGAACTCTGTGGATCGATGAATTGTTCCAGCAAGGCGGGGTTTCCCACCCAATACTCATAGGTCTTGTTTTGGAGCTTTGGAACCGTGATTTGACGGCCCTCCACCAATTCCGACAAGGTTTTGCCGACTTCGAATTTTTCCAGCTCAAATTTGCCGTCGCGTTCGTTGAGCATCGCGACAAATTCCGCTTTGCCGGCAAAGGGCTCCACCCATGGCAGCAATCCGGCGAAGCATCGGATGTCATTCACGACATGAAGAACTAGAATCAGACGAAGCCCGGTTTCCTCCAGGAACTCGTAAGAGATTCCGCTAATATAGTCGGTGATGGCTTTTCCAGCCGAGCCGGGCATGTCGATGATAATCACGTCATGTTCGGCCGCTGATGCTTCTCCGAACAATTTATCGAGGTCATCCTCGCTGTTAATCGACGCCTTTTTTGCGCTCGGATTCATTTGTGACAAAGTCCGATTCACTTTATCGGCGTCGATGGCGGTATAATTGATTCCCAAGTGATTGAAGGCATCGCAAAGGAAACTCGTATTCGAGGATTTTGCGTCGCCTCCTTTATCGGATGCGTTGATGATTACGTTCTTCATAGTGTGTCATTTCTAGTTGATTTGGTTAGTTTCCGAAGGTGTTGACCCTCGGATTTCTCTTTCCCGCTTCTTGAGTGAGCGGACAAGGTATTTGTCAACTATTTTCGTCTGGCCGGAGCTGTGTTCGGAGTCTTTCGGCGAGTTTTGCCTGTCTTTCTCTGTTTCCTCGCAATTTTTCCGTGTGAGCGGCGACTTCCGAGCGGGCTTCGGGCTCGGAAGTTCCGCTTCCTTTGTCAGTGCTTGGGGAATTTGGGGTCTTGGAAGACTTTTTCACCACCGGAACCTTCGCTTTCGGCTTGGGCGGCGACTTCGCCGCCGTGGAGAGATCAAGCCGGTGCCATCGTTCAAGAAAGGAAGCAAGCGCGGGATCACTACCGGCGACATCCGCTATGTCGTGGTCCTGAAGAAGGAGGTTACCACTCCTGAATTTGCCGACGATGACTTGAACCTGCCGGAAACTGACTTGGCGGCCACGGAGATGAGGCTTCAATTTCTCCGTCAGATCTTTGGCGAGCTTCCGGAAACTCCAGCCAACCGCCAGATGAAAAAAGACGATGTAGGGAGCATACCGAACCAAAATATTATTGCCGATGAGCAATCCTTTGCCGGCGGAATCGCGAGCAAGATCCGCATTGGAGGGCAATGCCGATTCGTCGGTATCATCAGATGGTGTCTTCGATGGCCGCTTCATATCCTGTTCCTTTTTTCGGTTGTCACGGTTCACTCGACAACCTTTTCGTGTCACAATGTGACAGGAAAGCTCACTATTACACAGAATGTTACATTATGTTACACTTTGTCGCGAAGACTGCTTTCGCTGCCCGCATTTTCCGGCGGGCGTAAAAACATTGTAAAGACCTGATTCACAATCTTTAATAGGGGCGCAGAGTGCGCCCTGCTCGGGAGGGAACCAGCGGTCGGCTGGGAGGGGAACCCCTCGGCCTCGCCTTCGGAGAGCCCGCGGAGCGCAAGAAAGAGTCATCCAGCGTAAGCGGGTTAAAGTTGGGGTTTTGGCAAAAACCCCAACTTTAACGGATGACTCCTTCTTGATGCCTTCAGAAGAAGTTGGAAGAGGTTTGGCTTAGCTTTCGGGCCTGGTAGATGGTATCCATCGGTTCATCGCCTTTATGCAGAGTTGATAAATCGTGTAATAGCCAAGCGTGAGCACGCTGGCGAACCACACCGCCAGAATTACGACGGCAAGGCCCATCAGGCTCCAGCCGAGCGCCGGGCAGAAAGGAAAGCATATTTCGGCAAAACGCTCGACGACACAAAAGGTCAAACCGAGGAAAGCGAATACGGCACCGGGCATCCATGGCGGAAGCTGCCGCCAAATTTTCAAAAGATCGAATTGGATAATGGTGGTTACGTTGGTGCAAACCGTTGTTTGCAGTTCTTGATTTTGGGATTGGTTCATGGCGACAAGCGTTGAGCTAATATAGGATACTCAAATTTTCTTGCGTTTCGAGTGGTTTAGGCCCATAAGGAAAGCCGTGATCCCGGCAACGGCCATACTCAACGTTTCGTTGCCAGCAATTCCCGTAGTGCGTGAGAAATCCGAACGGGACGTCAAATTACCGAGGTCGGCGAGCCTTGGGACGAAAGCGGTAGGGTGGGATCGTTGGCTGCGATGCGGCCGCCACCGCGGGTGCGGATGGGCGGGAACCGTGTCCTCGTTGAGACTGGGCGAAATCATTCGTCCCAAGGAATCAACGAGGACAATAAAATCGCAGCACAATGAAAATTACTGTCAGTCTTTGCTCATGGCACCGTGAGGCGGGCCGCGCCTCGCGCGGCTCCGAGTTGGTTTTTTGGGATGGCATCCTAAGAAACCATGAAAGCCAAACCTCACAAAACATGCGAAGGCACAACGCTTCGCATCAGCGCCGTTGAAACGTTAAAGTTGGACTACGGTGTTCTCTACCGGGCCGACTTCCAACAAGACGGCAATCAGACTCGCGGATATAACATCGAAATCCACGAAATGGATTCCGATGATTCGTATTCGCCGACGAAGCGTGTCGAAATTCCCATGACGGAGGACGGCGATTACATTTTGGAAAATGTGAAAATTCCCTCTCTCATTGATTGGGTTCCCATCGATCCAGATCCCGCGTTCCCATGTAAATATGGCGTCTTGATCGACACGAACTGGATCGAGTCCGTGTATGTCCCAAGGAATTCCGCGGAGGATGCCTTTGAACTGCTCCTGGAACTTATCAATGGCATGAGCTAATATATTGGCGGCGAGGCATCCAAAGCCTCGCCGCCTTTCTTATGAGCGATTATGAAAGCTAAGAAGAAATCGAAGACTCAACGCGACCGTCGCGGTAAAGACCGGTTGTCGGATTCGATGAAGTCATTCAAGTCCACTGACGCGATTTGGCACTTGTTTGGAAAATCATTCAAGCATCAACTTGACGCCTTATTGTCCGAGCGGTGGCAGCAGGAACAAAGTCGGAAGACCATGCTTAAAAAGGTGCCGCGGCACCTTCATAGCCGGGTGGAAGCATTGGTTAAGCAAGTCGCTAAATATCGGAAAGAGTTGCAGGCGGCCGTGGCCGAAGGGCTGGTTGACGTTGGTTTCACGCCCCAGACGGCAGAGACGGTAGAGGAGTTCGGTGTGGTGGAACTCAAGGACGGCCGCGCAGGCGTTGGCGCGGGCAAACTGGTTACCAATTTAATCCATGCGGGCCCGCCGGGACTGCGAAAATGGAAAGGCTGTGATGAATTAGAGTGGAGCGATCATTTGGAAGAAGAAATGGCGTATCGAGCCCTTTATGTCACCGAGGATCGGCATCATTTAGAAGATGAAAAGAAGCTGTGGAACCTTTATGCCCGTCTCCCACCGTGGGTTGCGCTGGTGGCTGGTGAAAAACTGGACAGTGACGACGGCGTAAAGCAGCTGCAAGAGCTGGTTGTTAACATCGCTGGTGAGTTTGCGGAAGAACTCGGAGTGGATGTCGTGGGAATTGCGATTCACCGCGAAAATGATCAAGACCTTCACGCCCACTTTATTTTTTCTCTGACCCGCGAAAAGCCAGTTGAGAAAGAATTAGGAAAAACGTTAATTACTGCTTTGGCTAAAAAGATTGCCGAACAAATATCCGAAGAGCGAAATGCTCATGGTCTTCCAAAACTCGGCCGAAATAAGCTGCGAGAATTAGCCCGTGAAAAGATTGCTTCGGAAAAGCTAGACATGGAACAGATGATCGAGCGGCAACGGCGGCAATTCCCTCGCCCTCGCCAAATCCTGGGACCATCTTTTCGCGGAAAGCTTGCGCTTTGGCTGGCGTCGGGATGTGCGGAAGATATTGCGAAAATGGGCGACCGCGCCCGGAGCGAATCAAATACGTTTCGTGGGAAGGTTTCCGAGCCTGTCACCGCCGGTGAAGATATAACGAAGAAGTTTATTGATCTGTGGGTAGAGCGTAAATTCGAGCAAGGAGTCAAAGAATTACTCGAGCCGGATGATTTATTAAGGATGGATCGGCTGGCGGCTAATTGCGTTGCCAGCTATCGTAAGACTGGCTCCGCTACGCCGTCCGTGGAGGACTTTATTGTCGCCGAGGTTGCGGGGATGAAAGATTCCCTTCCAAGCGAAATTTCAAAGGACTTGGAAGACCGGGCGTGTCGTCTGGATGAAAGAGAGAAGATTATCAAGAAGCGGGAACGGCAACTGGAGGGAGCATTAGTTATAACTGACGAAATTAGAAAAGAGTTCGGCGTTCCGAAGACTCATGATGCTCATGCGGTTCTTGCATCCCTTGTCGAAGCAAAAGAAAAAGCTGAACGCCGATTAAAGGCTGTTCTCGATTACATTGAAAAAGAACTTGCCGCAGGCAAAGATAAGTTAGGTGAAGCCCTATGGCTTTTCCTCCAACTGCTCTTAAAACTGTTGAAGCCTGCAAAAAAGAAAAAGACAATCGATCAAGTCATGGGACAGTAATAACTCATATTTCATCCGTCTTGCCTTCGCGTGAGCTCTTTGCCATCCGAAGAGCTATAGCTTCTGCCTCCGCCTTTCGGATGAGGTCATTGATACCCATGTCTACAGCCTTCACGATGTCATCGATTTTCTTTCGCGCATTCCGGAATTTTTTTGGGTCGCCGAAATAACTGACGTGGTGCCGATCAATCTTTTGTTTTCGTTCCCGGAACAACTCTTCATCGTAACCTTTTTCACGTTTAGCGATAACGTGGCGTAAGTGATTTGGCCAATTATCTTGGTATGTGTCACCTCCCATTGAATTAGGAATAAGCTGCCGGCCTTGGCATTCTGAGCATGCGGGCACGATGTTACTGGGATGATCCGTGCCCTTTTCCTCAGCGTTGATACCTACAAGATGCTCTTTCGTCAGATCCTCATCATTACTTCCACAGTATGCGCAGCCGCCAAAAAATATTTTGATAGCTGTCCATTGAGATTCGGTGATTGGGGTAACGTCAAAGTGACGAAGTAACGAGCGGCACAATGCCCTTCGAATTAAATTTTTCCCAGTTGAATATGACATGTTTTTAAAGATTTGGTTTAAGTCTCTATCTCTGAAACTGATGTCTTAGGCGTCTCGAACCTACGAATTGCCAATGCTAGATTCATAATGTCTAGCGAATATGCCCATCATGATTCTGAAGTTTGGAATTCCGCCATTGCCTGGAGCGGGTTCTTTCCTCCGCCTGATGGTAAAAATTCCATCACCGTGGCAGTGAGCGCCTGGTTCATTTCGGGAGTGTTTATCGCGCTACTGGGAGTACTGCATGTTACAAAGGTGCTGCTTCCATTTGCAAATTTGACCCAAAAGCCAGATTTTCTAAGGGAGCCAAGTTTCTTTAGTTGGGCAGGACTGGAAGGTAAATCTGGCGGTTGTAGTTTTAACCACGGCTCTCCGGTTTCGGGATCACTCCCCGTTTGGACGACGTTCGGCCAACCAAAGGGAAAAAGTTCGATCCGTTCGATTTTACGACGGAGTTCCTCTCGTAAGCGAAGGCGAGGCTCGAAAGCTGTCTGCTCCATCGCGTTTACCGCCAATTTGCGAAGGTCGTCGATGTTTTCATTTAGCGACTGTTCCTGCGACTGCAAACGTCTACCCTTTTGCTTTAGCTGTTTCAGGGCGGTCTCTTGGATGGACTTTTCCAGGTCCATCGACTTGATGCGCGCAAGCAATGCCTGCGGCGGGTCACTGGTTAATGCCACAGCATCAACCAGCTTTTCTATCTGGGCGATGCTCTCTTCGACTCTGCTTTCGAGAACTAATATCTCTCCTTCGACTTTTGTTAGTTCATCTGAACGTTGCTGCCCCGCGAGAACGCCCCAATCAAATCCTTCCACGAAACGAAGAAAGGCCGTTTCAAAATGGTCGTATCTCCAGAAAATTTTCCGTGAAGTTGGATCAATACGCCGGTGATCGCTAACCAAATAAGTCCACCGACCTTTACCTGTTTTTGAGGTGCCTTTGTCACCGAAGTGCATTCGTGCTTCCGGGTGGTATCCATCAAAAGCTAGACGGGTAAATAAGTTGCTGACCGAGTTTGCGCATTTGCCTGCTGGCCTTGGCTTTCGATTCTGAACCGACAAAAACATCGGCTCCGGAATAAGAGCGGGAAAATAGTTCTTTACCTCGTCACCTGCCGGCACACGCTTTCCATTCTCCATACGATGCGGCTGAAAATGACCGATGACAGCACGATTCTCGATGATTTTAGCCACATAAGAGGAATGCCAGCCTTGAGCCTTCTTTTTTCCGCGAGTCCAAGTAGGTTCTTTCCGCGTGTTCAACCGGTCAGTAACGCCAGTGTGTCCTACTCCGTCGTGCACGAGCTGAAAAATCTCACGGACGATCACCGCTCTTTCTTCGACGATGTCAAAACCGGACCAGTCCTCTCGTTTCTTCAACCATGCGGGGCAAGTGCCTGTGAGAGCGCGTTCGCCGATCAACTTTCGTTTCTGAGCCCATGATCTGGAAAGACGGTCGGCCTTTCTCTGGGATTCTTCATACGCTCGCGACATGATGACGATCGATATGATGATGTCGGTCATGTCATTCGAGAGACTCTCTTCCGAGTAAGCGCGTTCATCGGCCAATGTCACAATCGTGATGCCGGCTTCCACTAGCGCTAGGAAGAGTCTTAATGCTTTTGGCACGACCGCTCGGGATAGGCGGTCCAGCGACTCAACAAGCAGGTAACTTCCTCGCTCTACCTTTCCGTCCTCAACTTCCTTTACAAAAGCGCCAAGCGCTCCCTCGGTAAGATTTTTTCCCGTGAAAGCACTCTTGCCCAAATCAGTCATCCGCAGGGATGCATCAATCTCCAGCCCATGCTTTTCTGCATAGGCATCGGACATCTCCACCTGTCGGCGGAATGAGTCTCCTTTGGCTTGATCGGGGGTAGAAAAACGAATGTAACTGTAGGCTGTGGGCATTTTCTTCTTGGGTTTCCTGCCGGCAGCCTTCATGGCTGTAACTCTAGCAGATTCCTGGTATATTGCCTACACGTTGCTCAACGTCGGCGATCAGGACAGCGACCTCGAGGGCGGCTATGCGCGGAACCGCGTGAAATTGCCGAATCCGTTCTACTTCATTCCGTGATCGGGCGCCGCGGCATCGCGGCGAGACTTCTGTTCGACGGCGTTTTCGGACTTCGCTTTACTTCGACGATGCGCGACCGGTCTCCCGGCGGCGCCTCACTCCATGCGTCCCGAGCTCACCATCGTCATCCCCACCCTCCGCGAGCGGGAAAATATCGCGCCGCTCGCCGCCCGTTTGAACGACTGCCTGGGCGGCGTCCGGTGGGAGGCGGTGTTCGTGGACGACGACTCTCGGGACGGCACGATCGAGGAAATCATGCGGCTCGCCGACGAGGGGCTTCCCGTTCGTTTTCTCTCCCGGCTCGGACGGCGCGGACTTTCTTCGGCGTGCATCGAGGGCATGGCCTCCAGCGGCGCCGATTTCCTTGCGGTGATGGACGCCGATCTCCAGCACGACGAGACCCTGCTGCCGCGAATGCTGGAGCGCTTGCGCGCGGAGGCGGACCTCGACCTGGTCGTGGGCACCCGCTATGTTCCCGGCGGCAGCGTGGGCGAATGGAAGGGAGCCCGGATCCTCATCAGCCGCGTCGCCACATGGCTGGAAAAACTTTTCGTGCGTTCGGGGTTGTCGGATCCCATGAGCGGTTTTTTCATGCTGCGGCGCGGATTGTTCGAGCGCGCCGCCGCGGGACTGAGCGGGCGCGGATTCAAGATCCTGCTCGACCTCGTCCTCTCCGCCCCGACCCGCCCGCGCGTCGCGGATGTCGCCTACGAATTCCGCGCCCGACTGCACGGCGAAAGCAAATTGGACGTCATCGCCACGCTGGAATATCTGCACCTGCTCGCCGACAAACGTTTCGGGAAATATCTTCCCGTCGACTTCGTCATCTACGGCGCGGTCGGATGCAGCGGCCTCGTTTTGCATCTCGCCGCGCTCGGGATCATGTTCCGCCATTTCGGGGTGAGTTTCGTCGTCGCCCAGAGCGTCGCCACCATCGTCGCGATGATCTCGAATTTTTTCGTCAATAATTCCGTGACCTTTCGCCCGCAACGACTCCGCGGGATGCCCATGGCGTTCGGCGCGGCCGCCTATCTCGCGATCTGCGGCGTCGGCGCCGGCGTCAACGTGCGCGTGGCGGCGTCTCTCAACGAGCACCAGGTGGCGTGGTGGCTCGCGGGCGCCATCGGCGCGGGCATCGGGGCGGTCTGGAACTACGCGATCTCGTCCCACATCGTCTGGAGCTGGATGCAAAGCCACCGCGCCCCGGAAAAATAAGAAGGCCGGGAAGATGCTTCCCGGCCAGGCGCGGCGACGATCGCGGGAGCTGCGAAATCAAAGCCCCGCGAGAAAGGCGTCCACGTTGCGGTCGTTGTCGTGCAGTTCCGCGACGAATCGAGCGCAACCCCGTTGCGCATCCTCCCGCCGGCCGCGATTTATCCGCAGCGATTCCGCGCCGCGGACCATCGTCTCGAAATCGCCGGCGCAAAAGATTCCCGGCGAAAACCGCTCGAAAAGGCGGTCCGGGTTGACGTCCAGCGAAAGCAGCCCCGCCCCCCCGAGCCCGGCCTGAATGAAGCTGTTCGGCCAGCCCTCGAAGGTGGACGTGTTCACGAAAGTCTCGGATGCATCGTAATGCGCCTGGACCTCACGGTAGGGCACCCGTTCGATGAACTCGAGGTTCGCCATCCCGCTCGCCCGCCCCGCCACCTGCTCCCAGAGCACCGCATCCTCGCGCGGACAAATCATCCGGCACCGGGCGTCCGGGCATCGCGCGACAAGGTCGAGAAACAAGAGCGGCCGCTTGATCGGCTGACAGCGGGCCACCCACAGGAGATCGATGGTCTTTCCCGCCGCCCGCGGCGCGGCGCGGGGAAGGATGAGATTACGGTACAGCCCGCGGTCGAGACCCTGCCGCGCAAATTCACCCGCCTGGTATTCGGTCATTGCAAACCGACGGTCCGCGCCACGCACCCCCGCCTCGAACAGCGTCCCACGAACCGGATGCTCCCGCCGAAACTCCCCGTTCACCTCGGTGTCGAGGCCGCAAATGAAAACGATGCCGCACCCGGTCGGCCGCAGGAAACGCAGGAAATACAGCCAACTCGTCCAGCCCAGCACGAGGGCGTAATCGGGACGCTCTTCCGCCAGGATCCGCCGCACCCGCGGGAGGGCCCGCCACGTATCGAGCGCCGCGCCCGTCTGGAAGGAGCCGCCGTTGCGCGTCTTCACGCCCTCGAAAACGATCCCGTCCGCCTGGCCGAGATCTCCTCCGATGATCACGGCCTCGTGCCCGCGGCGCGCGAGTTCCCGCGCGAGCAGGGCGACCTGCAACTCCGCGCCGCCGGAAACGCGGTCCGCCGTCGGATCGAGCGCGAGATGCGCATGGCTCGAAAGGAAGCAAAACTTCACGTCAAGCCGGGCCCGTGGAATCGCGCCATTTGATGAACACGGCCGGATTGCCGGCCACGACGCTGCCGGGCTCGACGTCGCGCAGCACCACGGCGCCCGCGCCGACGACCGCTCCCGCGCCGATTGTCACGGGGCCGAGGATCACCGCGTTCACGCCCGTCTCCACGCCATCGGCCAGCGTCGGGCATCCACCGTCCCGGAGGCGTTCGCCGATCGTCACGCCGTTTCGCAGCACGCAATTTTCGCCGATCGTCACCGCCGCATGCACGACGAGGCCCGTGCCGTGATAGAGCGCAAGGCCCGCGCCCACGCGGCTTCGGTAGTCGATCTCGATGCCCATGATCCAATGCACCAGCAGGACGTAGAGGGCCAGCACCGGGGCTCCGAGCAGCCACAGCCCCGCCGGCAGCCGGCGGATCAGCTGGCAGGCGCGGAAAAAGACGAGCACGAACCGGCCCTTGGGATTTCCGGCGTTCGCGGACCAGTCTTGCAGAAAATACGAAATCATTTACCGAACGAAGCGTGCGCGTGTTCTTCTATCTGCCGGTCCATTGCCTGCCGAGCGCGGAACGGCGGGCGCAATGGACGCGGGACCATGCCCCGCCTTTTCTCCAGGCGGGAAAGGTCGCCTCGGCCCAATGCTGGATTTATCAGACCGCGGTGGAACTCAGCGACCTCGGCCTCGGGGAGCTGGTCGAGGATCTGCCGTCCGAGGGAATCATCGTCACCCTCAGCAACCTGCTTCCGACCCATTTCCAGGCCACCGCCGGACAATTCGTGGCGGCCATCGTCGCGGATTTCCTGCCGCATCCGGGCGCGCAGGTGCAACTCGTGCAGAATCTCGCGCATGCGCGCCGGCTGCCGAATTCCGCGTTCGTTCCGCACTGGCCCCAGCCGCACCTCGTCCCGCGCGACGCCGCCCGCGGCCGCGTCGTTCGCACGGCCGCATTTTTCGGCGACGACGTGAACCTGGCTCCCCAGCTGAACGATCCGGATTTCATCGAGCGGCTGGAAAAGGACACCGGCGTCCGCCTCGAGATCCGGGGCGCGGACCGCTGGGACGATTATTCCGACGTGGATGTCGCGATCGCCGTGCGCGGATTCGGCCGCTCGTCCTTCCTTCAAAAACCCGCGACAAAACTCTACAACGCCTGGCTCGCCGGCGTGCCGCTCATCGGCGGGCGCGATTCGGCTTTTCGAGCCGAGGGCCGCGCCGGCCGCGACTACCTTGTCGCCCGTTCCCCCGGAGAATTCCGGCGCCACCTCCGGGACCTGCAGTCCGGGCCGGCTCTTTTCGAAGCCATCGTGGAAGCGGGACGGCGCCACGCCGTCACCCGCTCTCGCGAGGCCATCCGCGCCCGTTGGCGGACCCTGCTGACGGAGGATCTGACCAAACGGTGCCGGGCGTGGGAAACCGCCGGACCTTTGCGCCGGGAACTTTTTTGGAAGATGAACCGCGCGCTGCTCTTCATCGATCGGACGGCCCGCCGCTGACAAAATTTTCTCCGACGGCGCGGGGACGCCGGGCGCGGTCCAGCAACAGCCGCCCCATCCAGCGCGGAGAGGAAAAAAGGGAGGAAACGCCGTCCGCCACCGCCGCGACCCGATCCCGCGCCACGAGCGCGCCCGCCGCTTGAAAGCGATGCAGCGCCACGGCTTGGCGAATCTTCGCCGCGTCGACCCATCCCCGCGCCACCTGGCGATAAAACCGCCAGAACTCGCGTCGATCTTCCGGCGCGAGGCCCTGTCGAAAGCTCCGCAGGAGCGCCATCTCGGGAGCTTGCAAGATCCGGCCCGGAAACTCCCGCGCCCAGATTTCGCTCGCGACCTGGTCGCTTTCCGCCCGGGTGCGATCCGCGTCGCCGTGCGAAAGCGAGGCGGCCCGATGCCGATAGGCGACAAGGCGGCGCGGTGAGTTCGCCGCGGTCCCGGGGACCAGCAGGCGGGACCAGAGCTCCCAGTCCTGACAGATGCGGAATCGCTCGTCGTATTGCACCGCGGAGCCGTCCGGCCACCGCCGCCGAAACGCCACGCCGGTGTGAATGAAAGGATTTCGAAACGGCATCGACCACCGAATGCCGGCGTCCTGCCACGGAGCGTGGATCATTCCCGTGACCGCGCCTCGTTCGTCGACGATCCAGCCGTTCACGCCCGTGACCACGAGGCTCGCGTCTCCCGCGACGAGCCGCAGGTGCTCCGCCAGGCGCCCGGGAAGCGAGAGGTCGTCGGCGTCCTGCCGCGCGATCCACTCCGCGCGAGCCGCGCGCAGGCCGAGGTTCAAGCTCGCGGTCTGCCCCCGATTCGCTTCGTTGTGAATGAGCCGCACCCGGGCATCCCGCGCCGCAAACGCGCGCAGTCGCTCCGTGCTGCCGTCGGTCGAAGCGTCGTCGACGATGACGAACTCGAAATCCACGCCCGCCTGCGAAAGGATGCTTTCCACGGCGGCGGACAAGAAAGGGCCTGCGTCGAAGACCGTCATCAGGACGGATATTCGCGGCCGGCGGCTCATGAAAGGACGCGCTCGAAGATCATGCGGTGCTCGTCGACCCAGCGGCCCACGTCGAAATGCCTTTCGGCGTGGCTCCGCGCCGCCGTGGAAGCGGGCCCGAGGCGCGGAAGCAACGCGGCGACGGCCCCGGCGATCTCCGCGCCGCTGGGCGGGTGGGCGCGGTCCCAATCGTCGCCGGCGCCGACCAGGATCCCCGCGTCTTCGGGCACCATTTCCGGCAGCCCGCCCGAACGCGAGCCCACCACCGGCAATCCGCAGGCAAGCGCCTCCACCACGACGGTCGGACAGGGATCCATGTATTTGGGGTGCACGAGAAGGTCGTGGGCGCGATAAAGATCCGCCGCGTCCGCCTGCGAAAACCGCTCCACCCGCCGAACGACGCCGATCAATCCCGCCGCCTCGACGGCTCGTCCGATTTCCGCTTCGCCTTCCGGCCAATCGAAACGGCCGGCGATCGTGAGCGTCGCCTCGAGGCCGTCGCGCCGCAGCGCCGCCAACGCCTCCAGCGGCGCGATCACGCGTTCCCTCGTCGCGTGGGTCCCGGCGGCCAGCAGGCGCGGCGGCCCTTTTTCCTCGCGGCCCGGACCAGGCGCGTAGACCCGGAGATCGACCGGATTGTAAAGGACGGACGCCGCCGGGCGGCTCGGCCCGAGGAAGCGCTCCGCCGACCGGCGGCAGAAATCGCTTTGGTACACGACGAACGCCGCCTGTTCGCGGCGGCGGCGCATCGGGGCGTTGAGCCGCTCGCTTTCGCGGCCGGACCACGCGGGATAACCGACTCCGTTTTGATTCCAGACGACGGGAATCCCCGCCTTGCGGCAGACGCGAAACAAGTCGTCGCAAAATCTCGGCGGACTGCTGCTCACGGCGTAAAGCACGTTGAACTCCGCGTCGTCGTCGCCAAACGCGGCGCGCAGCGGCAACAACTTCACGGCCCCCCCGTGGACGGAACGCCCGTCGCTCAGCGCGCCGCCGAGCCCCATTCGAACGGCGCCCGACGACGCCCGGCGGATCGCCCGACGGCCGCGCCGAAGCCTCTGCCGGGCCGGCCAGGCGAGGGCGCCATGCACCCGTTCGCGCACCTGCCAGGGGATCCAGGGAAAATTCATGAGGCGGCAAGCGTCCGCAAGAGATCATGCAGCGCGCGGCGGGCGGCGGGCGCGGTGACCGGGCGGGAGAGTTCACGGAATTCCGCCGCGTCGCGCCGGGCTTCCGCCGTCACGCGGTCGAGTTCCCCGGCGTGCGCGTATCGCAAGCCCCCGTGAAAAACCTGCTCGAAATAGGCCAGGCTCGCGGGATGAACGATCGGGCGCCCGGCGGCCATGGCCCGCCCCACGCGCAGCGAGGCGGTGCGATCGTCCGCCGTGACGACCAGCGGCTCGAGCGCCTCCGGGTCCGCCGCGAGGGGAACCGGAAGCACCACCGCCCGGTTCACGAGGCCGGTCTCGCGCAGATTGATCACGTCCTGCACGGAGGGCGCCGCGATGACGGCTCCGGGCAGGATTTGTTCCGGCGGGAGACCGGGAACGATCCATTGCAACGCGATTCCCGCGGGCGGACGGATCGGCGAGCCGACGCATTCGATGCCCGCCCCCGCTTCCGCCTGCACGACGACACCAAGTTCGCCGAGCTGGCTCCGGACCGCGCTCATGACTTCGTCGAGATCGGCATTTCGACCCGGGGCATGATTCCAGCCCACCGACGCCGGCCATACCGCGGGCCGCAGCCGCCGCCGGACGGAATGGCGCACCTGACGCATCCGCCGGGCCCAGACGGAGTGCCGCGGGGAGGAAAGCTTCCCGCGGAAGTCCGGACGCTCGGCCAGCGTGCCGTAAAGAGCGCGCAGCTCCCGCGTCATCGTTCCGGTCGTGTGCGCGGCCTGCCACCGCCGATGCTGTTCCTCGACCGTGAGATCCAGGACGCCGGTGCGGATATCCGCGGCGAGCCGCCCGGCTGCTTCCGTCACGGACTGGAAAAGCGACACCGGCTCCAGGATGTCGCGCGCGACGCCGAGCGGCACGCTGAGCAGCTTGCAGCGGCACGCCGCGGCTTCCATGACCGATTGCGGACCCCCCTCCCAGCGCGAGGGAATGAGGTGCAGATCGGCGGCGTTGTAAAGCCGGTTGAGCTCGTCACGGGCGAGGATATTGACGCCGAAATCATCGCCGACCACATCGGTGCGGCCGACGAACGTGTGGGAAATTTTTTCGCGGGCGAGTTCCGAGCGGAGCCAGTGCCGGCGCGGTCCCGCCAGCAGCACGTGGAAATCGAGCCCTTCGCGGCGCAGGCGGCGCAGGATCGCCATCATCAGTTCCGGCGCCTTCTGGAGCTTCGGCGTGGCAAGATCGCTTCCCTCGGAGTCGCGATGAAAATTCGCGATGATGTAAGCGTGCACCGGCAGGCCGAATTCCCGCCGCAAAGCGGCCTTGTCGGGGAGGGGGAAAAACAGATCGGGATCGATGGCGTAAGGAATGTGCGCGACGGGCAGCCGCAGCGCGCGGAATTGCTCGAATGCCTCCCGGGATCGGGCGACCCAGAGATCCACCTGCGCCTGCCCGGCCAGAAAACCCGGCTGCTTGAGGTAGAAGAAGGGCGGATTGTCGGCGTGGGCGATCACGAAACAACCGGCTAAAATCCCCGGATCGACCATCGCGAGATTCTGCCAGAACGGCGCGTGCACGATCTCCGCCTCCGCCGCGTGCACGGGCGTCGCGACGCCGTCGAGAGCCCTCCGGATCTGGCGCAGATCCTCGTCGAGCGCCCAGCCTTTACCGTCGCCCGGCGTGTAGTGAACCTTGAACATCGACGATCATCCCCTGCAAACAACGCCCGTATTCCGCCGCCATCCGGCTGCCCGAAGGCGGGTCCGAGAGCAACGCGCGCCTGAACTCGGGCAGGCGGCGGACAAATTCCTGGAAGCTCCCGGCAAGGTCGTCCCCGATCTCCAGCCCGTAACGCCTCCCCTGCTCCACGGTGCCGCCGGAGTCGCGGTGGTAAAGAATCGGCAGCCCGCATTGAAGCCCCTCGGCGACGTGCATGGCCCCGGGCTCGAAGCGGGACGCGCTGACGTAGCCGTCGCAGCGCCGCAGCAGCGCGGCGAGGGCCGCCCCGCTGGCGGGGGCGAAGGTGCGGGCGACCCGCCATTTCACCTCCCGCGGCCAGCGTCCGATGACCCAGAGCTCGCCGTTGAGCGAGGTTTGCGCGGCGAGCAGGGCGTCGATCTCGGCGTAGACGTCGAAGCCTTTTTTGACGTTGGGCGACCAGTGATGGGTCACCAGGCGCAGCGGCTCCGTGTCGCCGCGGACGCGGGCGTCGATCGGGTGAAAAAAGCGGGGGTCCGCCCCGGGGGTGATGACGGAGTGCGCCTTCGCGACGTCGAACCACCGCGCGGCGTGATGGTCGCGCAGCCACCGGGAGACAAAAACCGTGTGGTCGGCCACTCGGTTCGAGCGCGCGAGCAGTTCGTCCATTTCCGAGGTGCCCTTGCGGAGGTCGTTGTCGTTGATGCGATGCAGGCAGGGAATGTCCGGGTGGCGCTCCCGAAGCCGCTCGACGGAGTCCGCGTCGAAGGTGGTGTCCGCCGTGACGAGGCCCGTGTGCGTGAGCACCACGGCGTCGGGCCGTCCGTGCAAATGAAACTGAACGCGCCAGCCGTTGAAGCGCAGCCACCGCGTGAGCTGCGAGGTCCATTGGTTCGCGCCGCCCCAGGAGCCGCGGCGCGGACGCAGATTCAAGGCCACCGTGGCGACCGGTCTCGGGCGGGGAAAAAACATCAGTCGATGGGAAAAAACGGCCGCGCGTCCACTTCGAGGCGTTCGCCGCGTCGGTAGTGTTCGCGCTTCCAGTCGGAGCCGGCCGCGCGGCCGGTGAACCGGCGGGCGATCCGCCGCGCCAGGTTCCGCGCCCCGCGCAGCTCCATGATGTTCAGACGCGACGCGCTCCGGCCGGGACGGTCGAGCGAACTGCGCGCGACGAAGCACGGATGCAGGCACCGGAAATCGGCGTCCTCCCAGGTAGAAAGACCCCCGAGCTGGTGTTTGGCGCCGGCGTGATGGCCGGGCCGAAAGACGGGCTGCCCGCCGTGCAGGCGCTCCGGCGTGTCGCCGTCCCAGCAGTCGATGGCCGCGAAGTTGAACAGTTTCGTGATGCTGCGGCTCGGCGGCGCGGGAAACCCCGCGACGCGCCCCGCGCGCTCGTCGACGAAATCGCAATGGAGCGTGTGCCCCACCACCATCCAATGCGCGTCGAATTCCCCGCCGACGAGCCGGGGACGAAGACGGGCGAGGCCGGCCGGGTCGTAGATTTCATCGCCATCCACGGCGAAGACCCATGTGTTTGTCCCGGCGTAGGCCTTCAACATCTCGTGCGACTCGCGCGGATGCCGGATCGATCGAAGGGAGACTCCGGCCGGATGGGCGTGGGCGAGTTCCCGTAAGATGGCCGGCGTGCCATCGGTGGAACGATGATCGACGAGCAGCATCTCGTCGCAGAGCGCCATCGCGTTCGACACGGCCCGGCGAACGAAGCGATCCTCGTTGTGCACGAGAACGATCCCAAGCACTCGATGGCTCGCCGTCATCGGCCGAGCAGCCTCCGGCGCACGAGCAGGTAGAGCAGCGACGTGGCCCCTTCGACGTAGAGCAGGTCGCTCTTGAAGGCTCCGACGTAATGCCGGCACACGCTGCCCGCGGCGCGCAGATAGCCCCAGCTGATCTCGTATTTCCGCGGCAGCAACCCGCCTCGGTTCCGGCGGGAGGCGTGGAAGGCGAAGAGCGTCTGCTCGAAAAAGATCGGCCGGTCCGCGCGGTCTTCCATCTCGGCGAGAAATCGCTCGCTCATGTCCCGCGAAAACGTTTCCGCCGCGAGCAGGCAGAGGCCGCTGTTCACCCGGTCCCAGAGCGGAAAGCCGAACACCGGCTCGATCCGGTCCCGGGAGGCGCAATAGACCTCCTTCGTGTCGTGATTGAACCAGCATTCCTCGCGGCCCGAGTCGGCCCACTCGAGGATCTCCGGCGGCCGGCGAAAAAAAATAACGTCCGAGTCGAGCACGATGAATCGAGGATGCGGCGCGAACGCGATCGAGTCGAAAAACTTGAGCAGGAGAATCCATTTCGCGCGGTGGGCGAGCGATCGAGGATGGGCGCGGAGGTCGTTCGCCAAACGTTGCTCCGCTTCCGGTCGCGGCACGAATCGCACGCCGGGAAGCCAGCGTTCGATCTGCCGGCGGGAGGCTTGGTCGACGGAGCCGTCCTCGTGCATGAAAAACTCCCAGCGCCGTTCCGTGAAATGCTCGAAGCTGATGATGGCGAGCAGGCCGGCGTGCCACGTCCGCGACGAGACGAGCATGTGCACGGAGATGGGCGGGGCCGCCGCCGCCGGACGGCGGGCCAGGCGGAACACGAGGGGACTCGCGCCGTGCCGGCCGAGGGCGGCAAGCGCCTGCCGCGCGGCGCCCCGCAGCGCGGTCAGCATGGCGGTGAGATCCCCCGCGCTTCGTCGAGCCAGCGCCGATAGACGACCGGATATTTTTCGGCCCCCGGAGCGACCATCGAGCCGTGCAGGGAGGCGAAAACCACGCGCTTGGTCCAGACTTTTTCGGTGATCGCGAGGTCGGTGATCGGCGCGAGCGCGGTCCAGGTGTGTTCGCGGTAGGCCCTGGTGATGGCATGGTCGAAGATCTGCCCGCGCCGCAGCTTGAGGAAGGCGGGATCGATGCCGCGGAAGTCGCACCAGAGCAGGAATTTCAATTGGAGCTGCAGGCGGTACCAGATGCTGCGGGCGGTGTTGCCGCCGAGGGATGAGGGCGAGTAGCCCTTGTCGAGGACGATCTGGTTGCAATGCGCGAACGGGGCCGTCACGCCGCACCGCAGCCAGTATTCGGCGTCCTCGACCTGTCGAAAGTTTTCGTCGAAGCCCCCCACCGCATCGTGCAGCGAGCGGTGGACGAGCGCGCAACCGGCGGTGGAAATCGCCGTCCACCAAAACATGGCCTTCGCCGGCCGGGGCGGTTCGCCCGCGGCGCCCGGCAGGCTGTGCAGGCGCGTGTCCTCGCCCGGCCCGCGGCGCTGGAGCACGAACCCGTAAACCACGCGAGCCTTCGGGATGCGTCCCGCGGCCTCGGCGAGGATCTCGAGCGCGTGGGGATAAAGGGTGTCGTCGGAGTCGAGAAACAGCAGCCACTCGCCGGTCGTGTGCGCGGCACCCGTGTTCCGCGCGGCGGCGAGGCCGCCATTTTCGCGGCGGACAAATCGCACGTCCGGCCCGAGGCCCGCGCAGATGGCCGGCGTGTCGTCGGTGCTGCCATCGTCCACGACGAGGATTTCTTCCGCGGGCAGCGTCTGCCGACGCGCGCTTCGCACGGCGGCCGCGAGGGTGGCCGCGGAGTTGTAGGCCGGAATGACGACGCTGATCTTCACGGCTCGCGGGTCGGAATCGACGCGATGAATTCGTCGTAGGATGGCGGTCGGACGAGGAAGCCGAGATGCTCGAGTTGCCGGTCGTCCCGGAGCGGAAGGGAATCCTCGTTCCAGATTTCGAGCTCGCCGTTCCGTCGGTCGGCCGTCTCGGCGTAAGCCTGGTATTCGGCGCCGGCGCCGACATGCTGCGCGCGCCGGACCTCCTCGCGGGCGTGCGCGGCAAAGTCCTGAAGATATTTGAAGTGGAAGAGCACCGCGCGCATCGCGGAAAAACGGCCGCCCTCCAGGTAGTGCTGGCCATCGGTCAAATACATCCCGCGCTCGAGGAGGAAGAGCGGAAATTTGGAACAGCAGGGTGACACCCCGAACAATCGCCGGCGGACGCCGCCGTGGAATCGATGGTCCAACCCGGATCCCCGGTAAAAATATCGTGGCGTCGTGGCGAGAGTTTCGAACGGATCGAAAAACCACGGATGCGTCAGGTAGTCCGAACCCGCAACGTAGCCGACGGCCGAGAGCGGGCCGGGCGGATAGAGGTCCAGGAGGATGGCATGCAAGGCGTTCGCGCCGGTCCGCTCGAGGTAGCGGCACAAATCGGGCAGGCTCACGCGGTGCGAGGCCGGGTAGAGGATCAGCTCGTCGGCGTCCACCACGAGGCACCACCGCCCGGCGCCGTGCTTTCGCAGGAGGTGATCGAGCCACGAGACCTTGCCGGTGAAATGGCGCGAGGTCGCGTAGAGGCAGACGTCGCTCTGCGCGGCGAGGAATTCCCGCGTGGCGTCGGTGGAATTGTTCTCCACGATGACGAAGCGGGCGACGCCGAGTTGGCGGTAATAGTCGAGGAACCGCGGCAGGCGCAGCATCTCGTTTCGCATCACGCCGAAGGCGACCGGGCCCGCGACGTCGTGATCGGGGCCGCCGATCCGCTTCAACTCGAAGGCCGCCTTCCCTCGCGCGGTCGCGCGGCGGACCCGCGTGGAAATCCGGTTAGGCAGCGACATGGGAAGCACGATCGAAGAGGTCCAGCAACCCGCGGAGGAAGGCGTCCCGATGGAACTCGGCCCGGGCGCCGGGAGCGAGCGCGCGCGCCTCGGATTCCTTCGCGGGGAGGCCGGCCGGCACCGCGCGCAACGTGTCGGCGAGGGCGGAGGCGTCTTTTTCCTCGACCAGCCAGCCGCCTCCCTCGCGAGCGATCCGGTCGCCGGCCCAGCTGCGGCGCGAGGCGACCACCGGCTTTCCCGCCACGCGCGCCTCGCAGAAGATTCCGCTCGTGCGGAGCTCGTAGAGGTCGAGATGATAGGGCAGCAGGACGACGTCCGCCCGGCCGAGCCGCCCGGTGTATTCGGCGTCGCCGAGCGGCCGGTGGATCCATTCCAGGCCGGCGCCGGCGGCGCGATCCCGCAGGACGCGGGCGCAAACCGGATCGGGATCATGGCATTGCACCACGAAATGAAGATCGCGTTCGGTCGTCGTTTCCCGAACGAGGTCGATGGCCCGGCAGACCTCGACGAAGCCTTTTTCGCGGCGGGCGTTTCCGGGCACGAAAACGACGCAGGGTCCGGCGGCGGATTTCGGGGTGGCCGGCGGGAGGTCATACGAAACGATGTGGGGCAGGCAATGAACCGGCCCGCCGAGAATGCGCGCGAAGGGCTCGACCAGTTTTTCGCTGTCGGTCACGAACACCACCCGCCGCCGAAGTTCCGGAGGCAACTCGCGCCGCGCCCGCGCGATCGCCGACGTCTCGAAGCGGCCCGGGCGATAGCCCAGGTGCAGGAACAGGACCGGCGGGAACGGCTGCGCCCTCATCCACCGCAGCCACCGTTGGAAGTGCCGCGGCGCCAGCATCTGCGCGAAAATGGCGTCGGTTTTTTCCGCCGTCGGAAACGCCCGCAGGTCGGCGCCGAAACGCCGGTCGCACCACCATTCGAGCCCCGAAAGCAGGCGATGCCGGCGCGCGATCCACTCCGGCGGGTTCGCCCGCCAGTCGGTGCGGAAGCGGCGTTCGACGCGGGTGCTCCCCGCCAGGGCGGGGTCGAACCCGCGGTGCGTCACCAGGCGCGGCGCCACGCCGGCCCGCCGCGCGGCGTCGGCCAGCGCGAGGTTGTAGCCGAGGTGATGCCCGGCCGCGTCGCGAAGCAGGTGGTCCGCGAGGAACAGGCGCGCGGGCGGCAGGCGGTCGGTCGTCACGCCGCCTCCCCGGGCAGGTCGAGAAATCGCGCGACGGCGGGCCAGCGCGCTTCCATGCTGTGCCCGGCGGTGCTCATCTCCAGCGAGCGTCGGCTCATTTCCTCCCATCGGCCCGTCTCGGCGTAGATCCACGCGAGTTCCCGCGCCATCGCCCCGGGGTCGAGCTCAGCGGCGATCGCGCCGTTGTAACGCGGCAGGATCAGCTCCCACGGGCCGTTGATATCGAAGCAGACGGGCACGGTGCCGCAGGCCATCGCCTCCTGCGGGGACATGGGCCCGCCTTCGCCCCAAAGCGGGCTTTTCCCGACGTTGAGCGCGAGGAACGTCCCGCACCGCTGCATCTGGTCGATGATCTCCGCCTCGCCGCCCGCGAGCTGCACGAACTCCAGCCCGAGGCCGGCCGCGGTGGTCATCTCGCGAATGCGCCGCACGAAATCCGCGCCGTGCTCGCCCTCGTCGAAATAGCCGACGCGTCGCGGCATCCGCCGGGCGGCATCGGGCTTCCAGTGAGCCTCGTCGATGAGCTGCCGCAGCACGAGCGCGGGCGTTTCGAAGATCGTCCGGTGCCAGGCTTGCACCGCGCGGTTCACTCCCGCCACCTTGAGGATGCGCCCGGCCCGCACGTAGCGCGCGAGCGCGGAGAAATGGCTGCGCGAGGACGCGGAGAGTTCCTGATCCCAGAAATAGAATCGCGGACATTGGTCGAGGAACGGCTTCGCCTCCAGCCACGAGGTGACGCACCGCACCTCGGCGGCGGCGGCTTTTTTCGCGGCGAATTCCGCGAGCGAAAGGAAGGGGGCGTGCTCGGCCAGCCAGCCGGCGTGCCGGCCGTCGAGGCTCACCATGTAAGCCTCGTAGCCCCGCCGCCGAAGCAGGAGGACGAGGTTGTTCAAGAGTTTCTCGCCGCCGCAATAAAGGTGGCTGCCCTTGAGGGCATCGTCGGTCGCGTAGGACGCAAAGATGACCGGCCGCGCCGAGGATGGCGCGGTCGCCGGGCCCGTTCCGGCGCGCGGCGAGGCGGACGCGGAAACGAAGGCGCGAACGAAATCGTTCGCCAGGTCGTCCTTGAGACTGCGCAGAAAGTTGCCTCCGGCCACCCGGAAACGGTTCCAGTCGATTTTTGTTTTCTTGAATTTCATCGGAGGGCTTTCCGGGAAAAAAGGCGGTGAAGAAGCGGCGAACGGGCGCGGGCTTCCTTCGCGCGAAGTTCGCGGGCGGCCAGGGTCGCGAAGTCGGCCGGAAACCGCGCGGTCGCCTCGCGCAACGCCCGGGTCTCGGGCTGCTCGAAGATTTCCACGCCAGGCGCCGCCGCGAGGAATCGCCGCCAGGCTGCCGCCATGAACGGGAGCGTGATGTCCTGCACGCAATGCGGTCGTTCGTGCATGCAGGCGAAGTCGCACATGCGGCACGACATGGCTTGCGTGACGACGACGGACGGCCCGGACGAAGGCAGGAATCTGCCCCAATGAGCGCCTCCGAAAACCGCGAAGGTCGGACGGCCCGCGGCGGCGGCAAGATGCATCACGCCCGAGTCCCGTCCCACGTAGCCGCGGGACGCCGCCGCCAGCGCCAGCGAAACGGGAAGCGGGGGCGGTTCGCCGGCGAGGTTGACGGACCGAAAGGCGTCGGAACGGATTCTTTCGATCGATTCCCACTCCTGATCGTTCCCGAGGAAGACGACCGGCGGAGGTTCGCGCGAGACGTCGTTCGTGAAAAACAGGCGCCAGTTGTCCTCGCCCCAATCCTTCATCTGCAATCCCCGGCGGGTGCCGACGCACGCGACCCAGTAGTTCCCCTCCTCGAGCCCGTGACGGTAGAGCAACGTCCGCGCGGCGGCGAGGGCGTCTTCCGTCGGACGCAGGACGGGAGCGGCGGGCGCGACCTCCCGGCCGAGGATCGCGGCCGCGAGGCGCCGGTTTTTTTCGATCTCGGCGAGCGCCGACGGGACCTCCACCCGGATGCGAAAACGCGCGGATAGCTCCCGGGCATCCGCGATGGTGCCCGAGGGCCAGAAGGAATCCGGGGTCGAGAAGCCGGCGACGGGAAGGCCCCGCTCGCCGTGTTCCATCCAGACTTCGTCGAAAAAATTCAGCGAAAATAGCGCGGCGACGTAGAGGTCGGGGGCAAACGTCCGGATCGCCTCGTGCTCGGGGCGAAAGGGATTGCGTCTGCGCCGCATCGCGGAGTGGTAGGGATCGGCCGCGATCACGCGCCGCTCGGCGCCCGGAAACACCTCCGCCGCGAGGTCCGCCGCCGGCGAGCGCAGGAGGATCTGGAGTTGATGCCCGGCGGATTCGAGCGCCTGAAGCAGGGGCACGCGCAGAATGAAATCCCCCAGGCCGTCCGGGCTGCTGACGGTGATTTTCATCGGACGCGGTCGGCGGGGGCGCGGTGGATTCCGGGGTTCGCCCGACGGGATCGGGGCCCGGCGGGCGGTCTCACGTTTTTTTTCGTCCGAGCATCCGGCCGAAGCGGCGGAGATAATCGGTGATGGGGCTGGGCGAGGGGCCGATGAAAGGCAGCTCGACGCGGGGCTCGAACCGGACCGCGCCGTGCCGTCGGGCCCAGCGATCGTATTCCCGGACATTGTGCCGGTAGAAGGCATTCGATCGTCCCTTGGAAGCGGCGGATTCGGGATGGGAGATGTGATCGATGCAGCCGAAGTGCGCGGCGTAGCAGCCGGCGAGTTCCGCGGTCTTCGTGAGCCACCAGTCCACGTGGGTGGCGCCGCACCAGAGGTCGGGAAGGTCGCGCGCGAAGATCCCGTCCCAGAGGGCGTGGGGAATGAGATACATGTCGACGCCGCCGCAGAATTCGCCGGAAGGGACTTCGCGGCGATGGAAGCCGCGCACCGCGCGGCCGTCGTCGAACCGATAGGGATCCGCGGCGAGGATCACGTCGGAGTTGCACCACACGAAGCTGTCGCCGGAGCTGCGTTCGCGGGCGAAGCGGAGGATCTCCGAAAATTTCACCATTTTCGGACCGGCGGGAAAAAGCAGGGGCTCGAGGCCGAGGGCGAGCGCGCTCTCCCGGAGCCGGGCCTGCGCCTCGCGGAGGCGTTGGTTCGGGCAGGGATCGATCCATTGAAAGGCGACGGTGCGCGCGGCGCTCATGGGCTTTCCTTGAAGGCGACGAGATTCAACGAGATCGCCATCCCGAACATTTGGAATCGGGAGGTGTCCTCGGCGAACGGCGTGAACTCCCGCGCCGATTTGAAGCCGGCGGCAAGCAATTCGTCGGTGAGGAGCTGGTGGGTGAATCCGCAGAAGTGGGTGTTTTCGAGGTATTCCTGCCCGCCGAAGAGCGCCCGCAAAAAGGCCTGCTGGTTCTTGTTCCCGTCGAAGCGGCGGATGCCTTCGAAGACCTGGTAAAGATCGGGAACGGAGACGAAGAGCATGCCGCCGGCTCTCAGCAACCGGTACCACCGCGAGATGGCGTCTCGATACGAGGGCTTCTGGCACGAATGAGGGAGCCCGGCGTGCTCCAGAACGTGGGACGCGTAGATGACGTCGACCGTTCCGTCCCGGAAGGAAGGGAGGGTGAAGACGTCCTCGACGACGTCCACCGCGGAGCCCTCCCGCGCATCGATGTTCGTCCATTCCGGCAGGCGGTAGCTGCCGCAGCCGAGGTGCAGGCGCGCGGGCGACGGGCCGGAGGATTTCGCGGCGGGAGAATATTTAAAGGAGCGTCTGACCATGCGCCGTCAGGGGGTTCCCGCGCGGGGGCGGATTTTTTTCATCGAGAAGGAAACGGGCTTCATGCCCAGGGGGGTGCCCATGAAGCCACGGCCCAGCCAGCGATCCGCAAGGATGTGGATCTCCGTCCATCGGTCCTTGCGGCGGTAGGGCGCGAGCCGGAGCCGGAATCTGTCCCGTCCCCGCAATTCCGGCCGGGCCACCTCCGCGCCGTCCACCGTCACGGTCAATCGCATCGGACCCTCGCCCGCGTCCCACGGGAGCTGGAACAAAAGGCTGTCGAGGTTCTCCGTGGGAGGCACGAGGAACTGCGCCTCGCGCGCGAGCAGGAAATAACCGTCGACGGTTTGCTGGCGCCAGTTCCACACGCCAAAGGTGCGATCGGACGGAAGCCGGCCCGCCGCGAACAAGAAAGCGGCCGCGGCCGCGAAGACGGCGGGAACGGCGAGCGGCGGAAGCCAGAAACGTTTCGACGCCGGAGCCGACGGGGCAAAGCCCGCGGGGCGCGGAAAACACAGCGCGGCGAACTGCCAGAAAAGGACGCTGTTCGCAAAATAGAGCAGGCGCGAATCGAAGAGCGAAATCGGAAGAAAGGCCGCGAGGGCGCACGCTCCGCAGCGACCGAGCTTGCGGTCGCCCTCGGCGAAGCGGCTCGAGCGGAACCCCGTCACGATGGCGAGGCCGCAGATCAAGGCGAACAGGAGGGCCGAGGGAAGGCCGGAGCCGGTCGCGATCTCGAGGAAGTCGTTGTGGGCGTAATAGGCATTGTAACACGTGCCGGGACGGACCGGGTCCGTCGAGTGAAGGAATGGCGGGTAGCTGTAGGCCTTCCAATCGAGCGTGCCGTAGAATCCGTTCCGGGCAAATCGATCCTCCGCGCTGCTGAAGCTGCCGAGGCCGAGTCCCGTGAGCGGATACCGCGCCGCCATTCGCCCGGCCGTGTCCCAAAGCATGACCCGCTCCACCGCGGTGCCCTGGCGCCCCCAATCCTGGGCGTTCAGCAAAATGCCGGCTTCGTGCGCGATCGGGTTCCCGGAAAACCGCGGCGCGATCCACCCCGTGACGACGACCGAAAATACGATCAAACCGGCCGCGCACAGGACGAGCCCCCGCCACCGGAAAAAACGGTGAACGATCGCGCCACCCAGGACGGCCGCCGCCAGCCACGCGATCTTCGAAGTCGAGAGCACCATTCCCGCCAGCGCGGCACCGGGGGCGGCGAGGTCCGCCAGGCGAAGACGGTCCAGCCGCGACCGGGTGAACAGGCCGCCCGCAAAGTAACCGCCGAACAGGCAGGCCGGCCCGGCCGAGAGCTGGATCGCGCCGAACGGCAGCCAGATCAGATCGCGCGTCACCGCGCCCGTCCGAGCGAGCGAGATCACCGCGCTCCCGACCGCCAGCAGGGCGGTGAACGAGAATTGGGCGAGAAAAGCGCGGCGCACCAGGCCGGCGAACTTCTCCGGCGCCTCCGCGGCCAGGGTGCGAAGCAACAGGAAAATCACGCAACCGCCGGCGAGGGCGTGCGTCATTTCCAGGAAATTGAATTCGGATTTGTCGGACCACGACGGGATCGAGAAGGCGATGGACAGCCCGTCGACCGCGGACGGCACCAAGGCCGCCCAGATCGCCGACAAACACAGCGTGAGAAACAGGCAGCCGACGGCGAGATCGGGCCATTGCCGGGGAACGCGGAACAGCCGGCGGGTAAAAACCCGGTGCGTCAGCCACCCGGCGAGGACGCACGAGAAGACGATCTCCGGGAGAAGCCAGACCGTGACGAGGCGGGCGCCGTTCACTGCGGCCAGCCCCGGCAGCACGACGAGAAAGGCCAGGACGGCGCGACCGCCGAGGAACCACCCGAGCGCGACGCACAGGACCGCGAGCGGCGGCAGCCACCAGAAGGCGTCGAGTCCGGGCAGGGCCCGCTGCACGACCGTCGTGAAGACGAGACGGAACGAGAAGAGGGCGAAAATGGCGAGCCCGCCCAGCCAGACCACCGCCGTCGCGGGCGGGGGCACGCCTCCCCAGGCGAGCGGCGCGAACCACGGCGGGGCCGCGGCGGCTTCGGGTTTTTGCGTCACGGGCGGGTGGGAGCGGAGAACAACGGCCGGTCTCCGCTCATTCGGTCCACACCCGATACTCGGGCACGGTGCGGGCCAGCCACGTCTTGATCTCGTCGGCCTCGAACGAGAAGAGGCCTTCCTCCGCCTCGCGAAGCAGGCGGGCGATATCGGATACCGGGGCGGCCGGCCGCCGGAGAAGCTTGATCTTCGGATGGGTGGTCTGATCGACGTTTTCGACCTTGTGGATGGGCTCCTCGTAGAGTTTCTCGCCGGGACGAAGACCGCCGTAGACGATCGCGATGTCCTCGTCGGGACGGAAGCCGGACAGCTCGATCATCTGGCGGGCAAGGTCGGAAATCTTCACGGCGTCGCCCATGTCGAGGACGAAGACTTCGCCGCCGGCCGACTGAAAGGCCGACTGGAGAATGAGGCCGGCGGCCTCGGGGATGCTCATGAAATAACGGGTCACGTCGGGATGCGTGACGGTGACCGGGCCGCCTTGGGCGATCTGCTTGCGAAAGACGGGGATGACGCTTCCGGAGGAGCCCAGGACGTTGCCGAAACGAACGGCGGAAAACGTGCATCCCTCCCCGGCGGCGTCGCCCTGGAAGGCGGCCCACAGCAGCTCGGCGATCCGCTTGGTCGCGCCCATCACGTTCACGGGATTCACTGCCTTGTCGGTGGAAACGAGCACCGCCTTCCGGCATCCGAAGGCGGCGGCGAGCTCGCCGACATGCAACGACCCGAGGCAATTGTTCAGAATCGCCTCCCCGGGCTGGGACTCCATGAGCGGCACGTGCTTGTGCGCGGCCGCGTGAAACACCAGCGAGGGGCGGTGCCGGGCGAAGATGGTCGAGAGGCGACCTCGGTGGCAGACGTTCGCCGCGAAGGGCTCGATCGCGACGGCGGGAAACGTCGTCTTGAGTTCCTGCTCGATCTCGAAGAGCGCCGGCTCGCTGCGCTCGACGAGGAGCAGCTTCTTCGGCTGGAACGAGGCGAGCTGCCGGCAGAGTTCGCTGCCGATGCTTCCGCCGGCGCCGGTGACCATCACCGTCTGCCCCTCGATCATGGCGAACAGCCCGGGCTCGTCGAGAGCCACGGCTTCGCGGCCCAGCAGGTCCTCGGGATCGACGTGCCGCAGGAAATTGACGCTCACCTGCCGGTGGAGCAGCTGGCTCACGGACGGGAGGATGTCGTGCTCGATCTGCGCCTCGTTCAGCAGCGCAACCGTCTCGCGGATGACCTGCGGGCGGGCCGTCGGCATGGCGATGATCGCCTTCGAGCAGGCGATGTTCGTCGCGATGTGCGGAATCTGCGAACGGGGGCCCATGATGCTGCGCCCGTGGAGCGAGCCGCCGATCTTGAGCGGATCGTCGTCGATGAACCCCACGACGCGCAGCCCGAGCCCGGGCTTCGAATGGATGTCGCGAAACAACCCGGCCCCCGCGGTCCCGGCCCCGATGATCAGGATGTTCCGCAGCTTGCGGTCGGAACGCGGCTCGGTCGTGAGCACGCGCTCGCGATACAATCGCATGCAGGTCCGCACGGAAAAAAAGAGCAGCAGGCTGATGCAGAGGTCGCTGAGCAGCACCGCGCGGGGGGCCATCCAACCGCCGCCGGTCGCATACCAGACGACGAGGGCCAGGCCGAAGGAGGTGGCCATCGCCGAGACCAGCCGCTTGGAATCGGAGAGGCTGAAGAACGTGAGCAGGCTTCCGAATTGCCCGAAGAAGGCCAGGCTGAGCAGCTTCACCGGGAGGATGAGCAGCACGCTGGGCAGGAAGCGCTGCCAGAAAACCGCGGGAACCTCGAAGTCGAACCGGAGCTGAAAGCTGACCCAGAGACTTCCCAGGATCAGCGCCGAATAGAGCAGCAGCAGGAAGACGAATCTCGGCACCCCCGCCAGTTGGGACCGAAAAGCTACCTTGGTGAAATGGCCAGTCACGTGAGCCTTGCAGAGTCGGCAAGCGGGGCGCAAAAATCAACGGCAATGAAGGCCCCTTGCGGTCCGCGATTCGAGCCGGTCAGTGACTGACGCCGTGTCCACCGAAGGCCTTTCCGGCGGTCAGCAGGAGAATCCTCAAGTCGAAGAGCAGGGATCGATGCCGCAGATAGTAGGCGTCGTAGTCCACCTTGACGGGGATCGGCAAGTCGTCCCGCCCGTTCACCTGCGCCCATCCGGTGATGCCGGGCACGAGGGCCTGCACGCCTTTTTGCGAACGCAGCGCGACGAGGTCGTGCTGGTTGAAAAGCGCCGGCCGCGGGCCGACGAGCGACATTTCCCCGCGGAGGACGTTGAGGAGCTGGGGTAATTCGTCCAGGCTCGTTTTCCGAAGGAATCCGCCCATCGGCGTCAAAAATCGGCGCGGATCGCTCATCAGATGGGTCGCGACCTGGGGCGTGTCGGTGCGCATGGTCCGGAATTTCAACATGGAGAAAAGCTGGTTGTCCCGCCCGACCCGCTGGGTGCGAAAGATCGCCGGGCCCGGGGACGTGAGCCGCACGGCCAGGGCAACCGCCAGGATCACCGGCGACAGCAGCGCCAGGAGAAGGACGGCGCTCATCAGGTCGAAACAACGCTTCATTCCCAATTCAAAAATCCGCCCGCCAAACCAACCGAAGCCCTTCGGCGAGAGTCAGCGGAGGGGTCCAGTCCAGCTCCTTCCGCAAGGCGGAATCATCGACATACAAGGACCCGATCAACTTCCGCAGGGCGCCGCCGCCCGGCAGTCTCGCGAGGAGACGCAACGCCGTCTCCGGCGTGGAAAACAGCCTGGGGGATCGCCGCGCGGCCGCCGCCACCGCGCGGACCAAGTCGGCCGAGGAGAGGTCCGCCCCGTCGCCGGGATAATACGTGCGATGGGCCGCGCGGGGGCTC
The DNA here is from genome assembly GCA_964247025.1 of uncultured Chthoniobacterales bacterium. Lineage (GTDB taxonomy): Bacteria > Verrucomicrobiota > Verrucomicrobiia > Chthoniobacterales > JAATET01 > JAATET01. Next base: position 37,638 of record CAXTSM010000008.1, on the reverse strand, counting down.
TCGAGGCAGGTCGCGATCGCATCCGCGAGGTTTTGCACCCCGACGAAGCTCCGGCGGTTCCGAACCGAGGCGATCGGCAGGGGAATTCCCTTTGCCACCCAACTCATCAGCCGGGCAAAATTCGCGGGGTTGTCCGGCCCGTAAACCAAGGGCGGACGCAGGATCGTATGAGCGCACGAGGTGCCGGAGAGCTCGTTTTTCAATCCGTGTTCCGCGGCGAGCTTCGAGCGGCCGTAGGCGGAGTCCGGGCGGGGGATGGTTTCCTCGGTCAATCGGGATTCCGACTCCGTCGCGACGGCGTGGCACGAGCTGAGGAACAAAAAGCGCCGCACCCCGGCGCGGGCCGCCTGTCGGGCGAGGCTCGTGGTCCCGTCGGCGTTGATCCGCCGGTATTCCTCCTCGGCCGCGGGCGTCGCGCGTTCGCCGTTGGCATGAGCCCGTCCCGCCAGATGAACGACCGCGTCGACGCCCACGAGCGCTCTTTTCCAGTCGGCCGCGGGGCCAAGTTCCGGGCTGGCAACCCAGGCGGATCCCGGGGGCCGGCGACTTGCGGCAAGCACGTCGTGCCCCCGCCCGGAAAGGACCGGCACCAGATGGGAGCCAATGAACCCGCCCGCGCCGGTGACGAGAATTTTCATGACGGCCTCGCGGGCAGGCGCCCGGCGTGTTTCCAAAGGTAGCGCGCCAGGCTTGCGAGATGCCAGCGGAGGAAGCGAAGATTTTTCCGGCTTTCCCGCCGGGCGTCGTGCACGACGGTCGCGCCATTGCATAGCCGCACGTCGGATCCACGCCGGCGGAGGCGGGCGCAAAGATCCACGTCCTCGTAGTAGAGATAATAGCCTTCGTCGAACCCGCCGACGGCGCGAAATGCCTCCGAGCGGAAGCAGAGAAACATGCCCGCCACCCAGTCGGGCGACTCGAGCCGGCCCGGCGTCCCCTCCGCGTGGCGCCCGGGATGCCTTGTCAAGGCCTTGAGAACGAGACTCGCGAAAGTCGGAAAATAGCGGGCGTGATCCTCCTGGACGCCCGTCGGCCCGAGCACCCGCGGGCTGCAAACCCCGGCCCGGCCGTCCCGCAGGCCTTCGAGCAGGGCGGGAAACGGATTCTGCCGCAGGCGGATGTCCGGATTGATCACGCAAAAAAAAGGCGTTTGCACGCGGGCAAAAGCCGCGTTGTGGTTGGCGCCGAAACCGCGGGCCGTCGCGTTGTCGATCCGCACGAGGCGGGGATCGTCCGGCAGGGCCAGAGTCTCGGGAATGTTCCGGATGACCACCACGCGCGCGACCTCCGGGCAGGCAAGAAGATCGGCGACGATTTTCTCCGCCAATGGGCCATGGCCGTGGCTCACGACCGAAGCCGTTATGTTTTGGTCGATCGTTTCCACATCCGCTTGTCGAGAGCCTTCCAGATTTCTCCCACGGCAACGACTCTTGCCGCCTGAGTCCGGCGGCGTTTTCGCCACATGACGGGGAGCCCCTTGATCGCGGCCCCCTTCGCCGCCAGGGCGACCCGCCCTTGCCCGCGCAAGATCAGCCCGGCGGTCAACCACACGTTCAAGGCCAGATGGAAGGGCAGCAAAAGCCAGAACAACGCGCCGGGCATGTTTTTCACGAAGGCCCACACCAGGTTACGATGTCCGTGAAAGGTCGCGAATTCGCTTCGCCGGCCGCCGGACGAAACGGAGCCGACGTGCCGCACCACCGCGTCCGGAACGTAGCGCGCGCGATGGCCCGCCAACCGCAGGCGAAATCCCAGGTCCACATCTTCGCAGTAGCAGAAAAAGTCCGCGTCGAATCCGTCCACGTCGAGAAACGTCGCCCGCCGGTAGAGCGCCGCCGCGGCGCACGGAGAGAAAATTTCCCGCGCGACGAGATCCCGTTCCTCCTGACGACGGCCGTGTCCCTCCCTCCAAACCAGGCCGCTCCCGTGATAGACGTCGCCGATCCCGTCCAGGATTTCGGGGCGGTCATCGAGCAGTTGCCGGGATCCGAAAGCCGCCGTCCCGGGACTTTCCTCCGCCGCCCGCAGCAAGGCCTCCAGCCACCCGGGATCGGGGTAGGCGTCGGCGTTGAGAAGGGCCACCCAGTCCGTCCGGCAGGCGGACACGCCAAGGTTGTTGGCCCGGGCGAACCCCACGTTCTCGCCCAGCGCCATGACGTCTATCCCGGGTTGTCGCCGCGCCCATGGCACGGAGGAGTCCTTGCTGCCGTTATCCACCAGGAGGATGGAATCCGGCGGGCGGGTCTGCGCCTCGAGAGCTCTTAGACAAGCCGGAAGGTAATCCGCGCCATTGTAATTGACGATAAGGATCGAGACGGAAATCGGGCGCACGGGTTGCAAACGGACCATTCGTCGAACCGCGCCTCCCGGTCGCGTCGACTCGCCAACGCGACCAAGGATGCGCGCCTCCGGCGGTCACCTTTCCTTCAGGCACTCCAAAGCCTGATGGTAGACCTCGTTATCCCGCTCGCAGTTCCGGGAAATCTGACGAAGAACCTTCCGGGTTAGCTGCCCTTTCGGACGAGTGAAAAGGGATCGCATCGAGGGAGGCGGAATCGGGTTCGGGTTCCGGTTGATTTCCGGCACGCCCGCCCAGCTGAGATAATCGCTGACTTCCGTCAGCTCGAAACGAGCGCAGAACTTTTTGAGACTTTCCTCCAGATGCTCTTGCACAAAGATGAAGTCGTAATCCTTGATCCGACGCCCTTCGAGGTAATGCCATTGCGCGTTTCCAATGTCCTCGCGTTCCGAAAACTCCACCAGGCCCATCTCTCCGCTCATGATGACTCGATGGCGCTCCAGATTCCGATCGCCGCTCCGGGCGATGTGAGAATACTGGGAAATCACCCGGTCCACGGGATTGCGCACGGTTGCGATGAAAGGAGAATTCGCAAAAACATCGGCGTATTTCAGATAATGAAAATGGCCGTGCAAATACTTGAAATGGGCCGCGATGAAGTCGCGATGTTTCCGCGTCGCGTCCGGACAGATCCGAACCTCCTCGCCTCGTTCCGAGCCATAATCATACATGATCCGGCGGTAGGAAGAATCATCGAATATTTTCGCCACGGCGGTGCCGGCCGTCTTGGGAATGTGGATGGAAACAAACATGAGCCGGTCACATTGACTTCAAGGTCTCCAAGGCGACCCGATAGACCTCGAAATCCTGTTCGCAATTCTCGGCGATCCGGCGCTTGTCGTCGGCGGTGATCTCCCGTTCAGCGCGCCTGGCCTCCGGCGGAGACTTCTTGACCGGAACTCCGCCGCCGGGCTTCTCGTTGACCACCGGGACGCCCCCCATCCATTGGAGATAGTCGCTGATATCCTGCCTTCCGAAGCGGGCACAGAACTTCCGCAGGCTTTCGTCCAGATGCTCCTGCACAAAGATGAAATCGTAATCCTTGATCGGACGGCCCTCGAGGTAATGCCACTGCGCGTTGCCGATGTATTTGCGTTGGGAAAACTCCACGATGTTCATTTCGCCATCCATGACCTGCTGGTGCATTTTGATCTTCCGATCTCCGCTCCGGTAGATGTGGAGATATTGGGATATCACCCGGCGCACGGGATCCCGGACGGTCGTGATGAAAGGCGAGCTCGCAAACACGTCCGCGTATCTCAAGTAATGGAAATGCCCATGCAAATATTTGAAATACGATTCGATGAAACCCTTATTTTTTCGAACGTCTTCCGGGCACGATCGGATTTCGACGATGTCCCTCCCGGGAACATAGTCGTAAAATACCCGGCGGGACGACGTGTCGTCGAAGATCTTGGCGAGGGCCGTGCCGGCGGTCTTGGGAATGTGGATCGAGACGAACATGAAAGCGAGATTGCTAAGCCTTTGTCAGCCGGAGAATCAGCGAGGAGAAACGACCGGTATCAACCAAGGGTCGACTCGGCTTCTTCGAGCGTTTCCTTTTCTTCCGACCTGGTCTCGAGCTCGGCGGCAATCCGGCGGTAACCGGTGGCCAGCAGACTGGAAAGCGCGGTTCCGACGACCTTGACGTGAAGGGTGACCTCGAATTTCTCGATGTCTTCGTCGGGGAGAACAAACTCCAGCCACGGATCGTCCCCGAAGAGATGGGCCCCATCCTCCACCCCGATCGCGGAGCTTTTGACCGCTTCGACCGACCGCCAATTTCCGTCCGGCGCGAGCAGGCGGGCCGTTATTTCCTGCAGGGCGATGGCCTTGTGGCCGGGATCGAATCGCAGCCGGGACAGGCCCTTTGAAAAGCGCCCGAGGTCATAGCAGATCACCCCTTTGCCGGCTTGCAAATCCATCCCGGAAATCAGTTTTTCGACTTCGTTGAATCCGTTTCCATGATCCAGAAAAAGTTCGCAGTCGAGGCTTACGAAACCTTCGAAAGGTTCGCTGCCGACGGAGCGCTGATATTCGAACGCGCCCTTTGCCAAGCCCAGCAGGGAAGCGCGCTCGTAGATCATCTGGATCGGCGCGCGGTCCTCGGCCATCAGGATCGTGAATTCCATGAGCTTCGGGGCGATCTTCGCTCCGATCAGCAACACGCCCAGACCGTGACTATGCGTAAATTCGAAGGCGGTATGGTTGGCTCCCAGTTCCGCCCACAGGCGATGGACGCCGAAATCACGGTCGAAAACCTGCGTGTCGTGAAACAGAATCACGCCGCGCGGGCTCATCTTGCTTTTCCAGCGTTCGAAATCGTGCCGGACCGCTTCGTAGGTATGCAGGCCGTCGATGTGGAGGAGATCGATGCTGCCGTCGCGGAACTGGTCCAATCCTTCGTCGAACGTCATCCGCAGCAGCCTCGCGAAACGCCCGTAATTGGCCTGCACGTAGGGAAAGAGCTCCTCGTAGATGGCGTCGTCATAGTAGCCGGCCTGCTCGTCGCCCTGCCAGGTATCCACCGCGTGACAAATGGCGTCGAGACGATCTTCGGCGACCGATTGGCAGAACCCACAGAAGGAATTCCCCGTGTGCGTTCCGAGCTCCACGATCACCCGCGGCTTCATGAGGCGCACGAGGGCCGCCGCGAACGGCAGATGGCCGAGCCAGGCGTAAGGGCGGACCAGGCGCTTGGCCGGGCGCAACAGCAGCGTGTCGAGCCCGTGTTTCGAAAAAAAATTTTGCTGTCGGGGAGTCAGGATGCCGCCGGTGGAAGAGGATTGGCGCCAAAAGCTCATGCCTTCAAAATTGCGGATATCCGGTCCATGGTGTCTTCGTTGAACGAGTCGTCCCAGTTCCTCACCCAGTCAAACGATGCTCCTTCGATGCGACCGGCGTGGTCGGAAACTCGTCCGACCGCCTTGATCAAGGCCATGGCGACGGAATACGGATCGGGCCCGCAGGGTTCGATGTTGGCGGAGATCCCACGCAACACTTCGGCGGTGCGGGACTCGAACGTGTTGGTGACGACGATTTGTCCCGCCGAGGCCATCTCGAAGGGGAGGATGCTCGGATGCGGGGCCAGCATGAGGCTCAAGCCGACGTCGAACTCCCGCAGCGCCGCGCCGTAATCGGCCTGCGGGAGCGTGCCGCTGAGCCGCAGCGTGCGGTCGAACCCCAGGTCCACGTCGTATTCGGGACCCAGGGTTCCCACGCCGAAGAATTCCCAGTCTTCGTCGAAGGCGCCTTCCTTGATGGCGATCCGCAGACCGAGCAACGCGATCTCGAACAGATTCCGGCGCGCGTGGGCTTCCGGGCGTCCATAGAGGAGCAGGCGGCGGGTCGTCCGCTGCGCCAGCTGATCGAGCGACGGCGGGGAGGCCGGGGTGAGCGCGTGTTGATAGGAGACCTGATGCGCCTCGAGTTCCTCTCCCTGGTAAAGTCCGAAGACGCCCAGGCCTTTACTGCGAAAATAATCGGCCAGAAGACTGGTGTTGAAGATGGCGCGATGGGGCAGTCCGTAGACGTGGCCGGCGATGGCGTAGCAGCAGTCGTGGGGATGAAAGATGGATTCGTATTCCTGCAGGAAAAAGATGAATTCCTTGTCGACGGCGCGGGCGAGATGATGCGCCTTGAGCCCGGTCCACACGGAGTAGCAGACGAAGGCGTCGGCCGGGGAGATCACCACGGAGTTCGTCCGCAGGGAAATGTTTTCCACCTCGGAGTCGACGACGGCTTGGCGAAGGGGCGGGTTCGATCTGAGTTTTGCCTCGACCGCTTCCCGGTCGAAACTCGCGGATTCGCAAAGCAGGATTCGAACGCGGAAGCCGCTTTCCTGGACCTTGCGGATAAATTGCAGACAGGAAATGTATCCGCCGAACATGATCAACGGATCGAGTTGCGGCAGGAGGACGTTCACCCGCGCGGGGGCCGTGGGATCGATTTCGTAAGCCGGCAGGGACATCTTCTCTTCGAGGATCGGGATCATGCCGAGGCCGACGGGTTCCGTGATCCCCGGGTAGCTGGCCTCGAGGTCCTTGGCGCGGCGCAATCCCGCCACCGACGACTCGCTCGCGTGCTTGATGCGGGAGAGATCCCGGCTGCGACGGACATTGTTTTTCACCACGGCCAGCACCGTCGCCTGTTCGTACCGCGAGCAGGCCGAAATCAGCCTTCGGAGGTTATCCGGGCGCATCTTCTTGAGCGCCACCCACGGATTGGACCAAAACACCGAAGTGAGATCCATCAACAACTGTAATTTGATCATCTTGCTAATTCCGTTCTCATCCGCCGGACGAAATTCTTCCCGCTTTATTGCCAATCGGTGCGCCTGGCGGTCAACACTCTTTCGATCCGCGGCGGCGCGCTGGTCCCGGGGTCGCTGCGAAGGAGGCCCGTTTTCGCATCCGGGGAGACCGCGAGATGAACGACGCTCCGGCCCGGCTTCACGTCGGCTTTGGTCCGTTCTCCGGTTCGGCGCGAGAGGGCCTTGGCCGGCGTCGTCGGCGCAAAGGGATTTTGGTTTTCCACCTGCCGGGCGGCGTCCGAATCGATCTCGATCTTCACGATGTAAACTTTCGCCCAGGGCGCCGGCACCTGGATGCGAAGCTCTCGCCCGACCACCCCGCCATCCACGGTTCGTTCGTTCAAGAAGAGCCTCGGCAGCCGAGCCATCCTCACCTCCGGGCGATTGCTATCCTTCGTCGAGTCCGCCAGATACCCGACCATCCGGAACGAGCCTCAGCAGGTGTAGCCGTAGGCGGACAGGCGCGGCCCGATCAGCTCCGCCAGCCTTGCGTTATCGGCCCGATAATAGTCGTCCAGCCAATCCCTGGTCTCGGGCGCCATCGGGGGAATGGGCGAGTCGAACCGGCCGATCAATCGCATTATTTTTCCGTGGACGCCTTCCATTTCGAGCGATTCCGAAAGCTTGAAGGGGATTCCCCGCAGTCCGGCCGCCCATTTTCGGCCGCCTTTCACCGTGCGCTGGTAACGGATGCCCAGTCGCCCCGGGGAGCGATTTTCCCTGGCGCCCGCGGAATCGTTCGCCGAGGCCCAGCAACGGCGAATCCCGGCGAAGTCTTCCAGCTCGGAATAAAAAAGCGCCGGCTCGTGGGCGAGCCGCTCCATGGGCAGAACGAGCACCCGCTCCCGGCCAAAGAGCTGGACGTAGGTTTCGACCAATTTCGCATAGCGATATTGCCGAAGCGGGAAGTCGTTGAAGCAGCCGAAATAGCTCGAATAGGAGCGGCACCAGCGGATCCAGTCCTCGAAGCCGAGGTCCGTCAGCCGGCGGGCGTAAATCCATTGATAGCCGGAAAACAGCGCGCTCTTCTGCTCGCGCACGGTTACGAGGATCGAGCACTCGACCTCGCGGCAGAGTTCCGCCAGACGCTTGGCGGTGAGAAAACGATCCGCCGCCGAAGCCTGCGAAAGTCCCTCCTCGGAGAGCACGGCCAGTTTGCCGCCGGTCAGACGGGGACGGATCGCGGAATCGAAACGGGCGCGCGCAAGTTCGTAGTCGAACTCGAATTCATCCTGTTTCCAGAGGCTTTCCGTCCATTCGGCGGCCGCAACCGAGCCCTCGTAGCCAAACGCCTCGTCGTAAAATGGCTTGCCCAGGTAGCGGATGTCGGGATGCCGGGGGAAGGCCCCGAATTGCAGGCTGGTCGTGGCGGATTTGGGCACGCCGATGTGGACCAGAAGGCGTTCTCCGCTCATAAGTAGGCTTCGCGATCCGCGACCGAGCTATGCCCGCCAGTAGGCGCCGGTCCAATCGATCGTCTCGATGGGATGATCGATGCCATGCGCCCGGCGGAAGTCCTCGGTGGCCAGTCGGCAGGCGGGGATGGCGTCGTAGTCGTCGATGATGACGAAGCCGCCGGGAGCCACCCGGTGGTAGAGGTTGTCGAGGATATCGATCGTGGATTTGTAAAGGTCTCCGTCGGCCCGCAGGATCGCCAGCTTCCGCGGCTCGGGATCCTTCAGGGTATCCTCGAACCAACCGGGCAGGAATCTCACTCGTTCGTCGAGAAGACCAAAGCGGGCGAAGTGACTTCTCACCACGTCCAAACCGACCGAGAGCGTCGCGTCGAGGTGGAAGTTCAGATCCTTGTCCTGATCGAGCTTCGGCGGAGGCAACCCTTGGAAGCTGTCGGCGACATGAACCTTGCGGTCGAGATCGCCCCCGAGGTCCAGCAAGGCGCGCATGAAAATCGAGGCCCCTCCCCGCCATACGCCTGCCTCCAGGAAGTCGCCGGGGACGTTTTCCTTCAAGACGGTTTCCACCATCATCTGGAGGCTGTCCAATCGCGCCCGGCCGATCATCGTGTAAGGAAACCCGAAGATGCGTTCGCGGTAGTTATCCTTGCCGTCCGGGTCCTGCCGCAAGGCTTCGATCTTGTCGGCCTGATGGCGATGCGGGTTGATGACCTGGTCCAGATCGTAGGGCTGGCTCGTGTCCGCGCAATAGAGGAGATAGGAAATACGCAGGCCGTTCTCCGATCCGAAGTCGTTGAGCAGAACCCGTTTCAGGAGTTCGACGTAGGATCGATACAATGGATTTTGGAAGTTTTCACCGATCGGCATAAGGATTGTTTGATTGGAACGGCGTCGATCAGGCTTTGAGACTCTGATTCAGTTCCTGGATGAAGTTTCGATAGACGGGGACAATCTCCGCGGTGGGGCCGATGGCGCGCAGGAGTCCTCCGTCGAGCCAGAGGACTCGCGAGCAGAGCCTCGAGATCTGCTCCACGTTGTGGGAAACCAGGATCACGGTCTTGTTTCCACTGAGCTTCGCCTCCATGGCGCGTTCCGCCTTGGCCCGGAAATGAGGGTCGCCGACGGCCATGACCTCGTCGATCAGAAGAATGTCCACGCCCTCGAACAACGCCGCCGTGAAGCCCAGCCGGGTTTTCATGCCGGAGGAATAGGATCTTACCGGTTGATCGAAGAAACGGCCCAGCTCGGAAAATTTCTCGATTTCCGGCAGCAGGCTCGTCGCCCGGGCCTTCGAGTGCCCCTGGAGCATGGCACTTAGCAAAGCGTTGTCCCGGCCCGTCAGGTAAGGATTGAAGCCCGCTCCGAGCGAAAGCAGGGCGCGGCTGACGGCCGGGTCGCATTCGATTTTCCCCGTCGTCGGGTCGATCACGCCGCTCAGGATGCGGAGGAGGGAACTTTTGCCGCATCCATTGCGTCCGAGGATCCCGAGCGTCTCGCCGCGATGCAGGGAGAACGAGACGTCGTCGAGCGCCGTGAAGAGGCGGCGCCGGAACAATCCCCGGCTTTCCCGATAGGACAGGCCGACGCTCTCGGCGCGCAGGATGACCGATCCGACGGCGTTCATGAATTCAGCACCCACGCCGCGATGGTCCGGCTTTTTCTTTGCATGGCGAGCAGGACGATTCCCATGAGGGCCATCAGCACTCCGCCCAGGGCCGCGAGATGACCGAGGTCGAACATCTGGTGATGCAGAATGATCTTGCGGTAGCAGTCGATGAGAAAGGCGAGCGGGTTCAGCCCCAGAACCGCCTCGCGGAGCGGGGGGCTGGCGATACTGTTCACGTCCCAAAAAATGCCGGAGACGAAAAGAAGGAAGAGCATCAGGAGATTGATCGCGATGCGAAAATCCTGGAGCCGCGCCACGCAGATGGCCCCGATGAACGACGCCACCGCGGTCATGACATATTGAACGAAAATCAGGGGCACGAGCCAGAACCACAGGAGCGTGGGAGGGTGGCCCAAGAGGATCAGCGCAACGATGACGACCAGGCCGACGACCGCTTCCTTGTAGAGCGACTGCTGGATGGAGGCCAGGGGAAAGAGGGTCTTCGGGATGTCGATCTGGGCGATGAGCTTCTCGTTCTGGGAGATGCTCCCGGAGGCCAGCGTCACCGTCTTCGAGAACCAGGCGTAGGGGATCTTCCCGCAGATCAGAAAGGGCAGGAAGTCGGCCCGCCCGGTTTTCATCAGGACTTCGAAGACGAAGTAGAACATCGCCACGAAAAGGGCCGGCTCGATGATCCACCAGAGATAGCTCAGCAGCAGCTTCGAGGCTTCCGCCTTGAGCGACATGCGCGCCTGGATGTCCGCCAGGGCGAAGAGATCGGTGATTCCCAACTTCATGAAAAAAATTAGCGAAGGATTTGGGCCAGGACGTGGCGAAGGCCGGAACGCCAGTCGGGCAATTCCAAGGCAAAAGCCTCGCGCAAGCGGCGGGTTTCGAGACGGGAGTTGGCGGGACGGGCGGCCGGCAGGGGATAGGCGGAGGTCGGAATGGCGCGGATTGTTTCCGGGGGAGCTTTGAAGGAGTGTCCCGCGGCCGTGGCCTGGGTCAAGATCTCCACGGCAAAGGCCTGCCACGACGTCACGCCGGATGCCGTCAGATGGTAGATCCCCTGGGCGTCCGGCTGACGGTGAAGGATGCGGGCGGTGACGTCCGCGATGAGCGAAGCGGACGTGGGCGCGCCGAATTGATCCGCGACGATTTTCAACTCCTCGCGTTCCCGGGCGAGGCGGAGGATCGTCTTCACGAAATTGGTGCCATGCGCCCCGAAAACCCAACTGGTGCGCAGGATGATCGACCGGGCTCCGGAGGCCCGAAGGGCGCTTTCGCCGGCGAGTTTGGTCTTCCCGTAAATGCCCACCGGATTCGGCTCGTCGTCTTCGACGTAGGGAGCGTCTTTCGTTCCGTCGAAAACGTAGTCGGTGGAATAATGAACGACGAGCGCGTCGATCCGGCGCGCCTCGCGGCCGATGACGTCGAGGGCGTCGCCGTTCACGGCGCGGGCGGCGTCGGCGTCGGCTTCCGCCCGGTCCACCGCGGTGTAGGCGGCGGAGTTGACGATGATGTCGGGTCGCGCTTCCGCGATCGCGGCGCGGATCGAAGCGGGATCGGCCAGATCGCAAGCCACGCGGTCGCAGGCGACCACGGCGCCGAGCGGGGCGAGCGCGCGTTGGAGCTCGAAGCCGACCTGGCCGTTTTTTCCGGTGAGAAGGATCCGGGGCGTCACGGCTGGTAGTGCTGATCGATCCAGCGCTGGTAGGCGCCGCTGGTCACGTTTTGCACCCAGGCCTGGTTTTCCAGGTACCATCGGACCGTCTTGCGAATGCCGGTCTCGAAGGTTTCGGCGGGTTTCCAGCCGAGCTCCCGGCTGATCTTGCCGGCGTCGATGGCGTAGCGGCGGTCGTGGCCGGGACGGTCGGCGACGTAGCTGATCTGCGCGGCGTAGGGGGCGCCGTCGGCGCGGGGCGAGAGTTCGTCCAGGAGGGCGCACAGGATGCGGACGACGTCGAGGTTGGTTTTCTCGTTCCAGCCGCCGATGTTGTAGGTGTCCCCCACCCGGCCGGCTTCCAGGACCCGTCGGATCGCGGAGCAGTGGTCGTTCACGTAGAGCCAATCGCGGACCTGCTGGCCGTCGCCGTAGATGGGGAGCGGCCGGCCGGCGAGGGCATTGTGAATGACGAGCGGGATGAGCTTTTCCGGGAAGTGGAACGGGCCGTAGTTATTCGAGCAATTCGTCGTGAGAACGGGCAGTCCGTAGGTGTGATGATAGGCGCGGACGAGGTGGTCGGACGCCGCCTTGCTGGCCGAGTAGGGGCTGTTCGGCTCGTAGGGGTTCGTCTCGCGGAAGGCGGGATCCTCCGGGCCCAGCGAGCCGTAGACTTCGTCGGTCGAGACGTGGAGGAAGCGGAAGGACGATTTCGCCTCCGCGTCCAGGGCGCCCCAATGCGCGCGGACGGCCTCGAGCAGACGGAAGGTGCCGAGGATGTTCGTGTGGATGAATTCCGCCGGGCCGTGAATGGACCGGTCGACGTGGGACTCGGCGGCGAAATTCACGATCGCCCGCGGCCGGTGCGCGGCGAGCAGCCGGCCGACGAGATCGGGATCGCCGATGTCGCCAGGGACGAAGACGTGGCGCGGATTTCCCTCGAGGGAGGCGAGATTCTGCGGATTCCCGGCGTAGGTGAGCTTGTCGAGATTGACGACCGTGCCTTCCTCCGCCGCGATCCAGTCCAGGACGAAGTTCGATCCGATGAAGCCCGCTCCGCCGGTGACGAGGACGGGGTCAGTCATATTTCTCGCAATCCTGAAAGCGGGCGGCCTGCGCGTCCTTGGGGGAGACCGTCGGCTCGATCCCGATTTCGATCGGCCACGGGATGCCGAGCTCGACATCGTTCCATCGGAGCGCGCGCTCGTCGGCCGGCGAATACGGGCCGGTGCATTTGTAGTGAAAATCCGCCGAGTCGCTCACGACGAGGAAGCCATGCGCGCAGCCGGGAGGGATCCAGAGCCGCTCGTGGGCGTCGGATGTAAGCATGTAGCCGTCCCACTGGCCGAAGGTGGGCGAGCTTTTTCGCAGGTCGACGAGGACGTCGAACACGGTGCCGGAGGTGACCCACACGAGCTTGCCCTGGGCCGCCGCGCCGATCTGGTAATGGAGTCCGCGCAACACGTGGCCGGCGGACCGGCTGTGATTGTCCTGCACGAAGTCGACGTCGAGGCCGAGATCGCGGAAGGTCCCGCGGTTCCACGATTCCAGGAAAAAACCGCGGGCGTCCCCGAAGACGCGGGGCTTGAGCAACCAGGCGTCGTGCACCTTGGTGGGGTGTTTTGTCATGAAAGGATGGTCGATTGGCGACGGGCGAGCACGTCGCGGAGGTAGCTTCCGTAGCTGGATTTCCCGAGCGTTTCAATCGAGCGCTCGAAGGCGGGCTCGTCGAGGAATCCTTTCTGCAGGCCGATCTCCTCGAGGCACGCGATGCGCAGGCCCTGGCGGTGCTGGATGACCTGCACGAACTGCCCGGCCTCGAGCAGCGACTCGTGCGTCCCGGTATCGAGCCACGCGGTGCCGCGGCCGAGCTTCTGCACGCGGAGCCGCCCGGTCTCGAGGTAGCGGCGGTTCAGGTCGGTGATCTCGAGTTCGCCGCGGACGGAGGGACGAAGGGCGCGGGCTTGGTCGACCACGTCGGCGCCGTAGAAATAAAGCCCCGGCACGGCGAAGTTGCTGCGCGGCTGCGCGGGTTTTTCCTCGAGCGAGATCGCGCGTCCGGCGGCGTCGAATTCCACCACTCCGTAGGCGGCGGGATTCGCCACCTCGTAGCCGAAGACGGTGGCGTGATCGGGATAGGAGTCCGCTTCCGCGAGCATCTCGGTGAAGTCGTGACCGTAGAAAAGATTGTCGCCGAGCACGAGCGCAGCCGGCGAGCCGGCGAGAAATTCCGCCCCGATCAGGAAGGCCTGCGCGAGGCCGTCCGGCCGGGGCTGCTCCGCGTACGTGAAGGTCACGCCGAACTGCGCGCCGTCGCCGAGCAGCCGGCGGAAGGCGGGAAGATCGCCGGGCGTGGAGATGATGAGGATCTCGCGGATGCCGGCGAGCATCAAAACCGAGATGGGGTAATAGACCATCGGCTTGTCGTAGACCGGCATCAGTTGCTTGCTGACGCCGAGCGTGAGCGGGTGGAGGCGGGAGCCGGTGCCGCCGGCGAGGACAATTCCTTTTCGTTTGTTCATGCGGTTCAAATGCGGGCGGGCCGATCCGCCTGCACCTCGAAAAAATTATCCAGCGCGAGAAGGCCGTCGCCCGCGCGGACCGGCGACAGGCCGCCGTCGGCGACGGAGAGCAACGGGTCGCACGCCCAGCGGTCGACCTCCTCGTGCCGTTGGAACAGGCGGACTTCCAACCGATATTGGCCCGGTTGGAGCGGCAGCGAAGGCAGCGAGATGACGAGCGCGAAGTCCCCGGCGGCGGCGCCCTTGAAGGCGTGGTCCGCCACGAACACGGCGACGTCGTCGATGTCGCTGAGGCGCATTTCGAACCGGCAGTCGTTCAGCGGCTCGTTGGCGCGGGCGAGGAACTTGAACGCGCAGGCCGCGCCCGGCCGGGCAAGGACGTTCGGCTCGTTGGCGGCGCCCTCGACGAGCCGCCAGGAGGTGACGCTCGCGCGCGTCTGGCCGAGACCGGCGCGCAGGCCCTTGCCCATCGCGGTGGAGGCGGCCTCGTAATGGTTGATGACCTCCTCGGTGGGGCCGAACTCCTGGAGTCGGCCCTTTTGCAGCCAGAGAGTCCGCGTGCTGAGCCGGCGGACGTAGGACATGTTATGGCTCACCAGCAGCACCGTGCGACCGTCGTGCACGATCTGCTTGATCCGGTCGATGCATTGGTTGTGGAACTGCTGGTCGCCGACGGCGAGCACTTCGTCGAGGATCAGGATCTCGGGCTCGAGATGCGCGGCGACCGAGAAGGCCAGCCGCACGAGCATGCCGCTCGAGTAGCGCTTCACCGGGGTGTCGATGAATTGCTCCAGGCCCGCGAACTCGACGATCTCGTCGAATTTCCGGCGGATTTCCTGGCGGCTCATTCCCATGATCGTGCCGCTGAGATACACGTTGTCGCGGCCGGTCAGCTCGTAATGGAAACCGGTGCCCACCTCGAGCAGGCTCGCGATGCGCCCGTTCAGGCGGATGCACCCCCGGCTCGGCGCGGTAATCCGCGAGAGCAGCTTCAGCAGCGTGGACTTGCCGGCGCCGTTCCGGCCAATCACGGCGACGGTCTCGCCTTCCCCGATCTGGAAGGACACGTCCTCGAGCGCCCAGAATTGATTTGGCACGGACTCGTCGACGGACGCGAATTCCGCGGCCGGCCCGCGATCCCGGCGGAACAATCCCGATCCCCAGCGGCGGATGTCGCCCACGAGCTGGCTGCGGTCGATTTCGCCGAGGCGGTAGACCTTGGAGACGTTTTCGACGGAGATGGCGAGGGACATCGGCGCTAAATGGTGTCGGCCATCGTCTTCTCGGCGCGCCCGAACTCGATGAGGCCGACGAGCAGGCAGAGCAGCGTGATGCCCATGCTGATGAGCCACTGCGAGATTTCGACCTGGCCCCGGCCCATGACGGCGAAGCGAAAGGTCTCGATGATGGGCACGACGGGATTCAAGGCAATGAGCCACTGCAGGTGCTCCGGCACGACCGAGCGGGGAAAGAACACGCAGCTGCCATACATCCAGAGTTGGATGCCGGGGGCCACCGCGACCTGCAGGTCGCGGTAGCGAGTGGTCAGGGCCGAGATCAGGCAACCGACGCCCAGCCCGAGCAGGGCGACCTGGACGATCAGGGCCGGCACGATGATGATGCGGTAGCTCGGCTCGAGGCCCGCGCCGCACACGAGAAAATAAAAATAGAAGCCGATGAAGATCAGGGCCTGGATGCCGAAGGTCCACAGATTCACGATCACCTGGGAGATCGGCACGGCGAGACGCGGAAAATAGACGCGCGTGAAAAGGGAGGCGTTCCCGCGGAAGGTCTGGGACGCGCTCGTCAGGCACGCCGAGAAATAATACCAGAGGAGATTCCCGGAGAGATAAAAGAGAAAGGGAGGGATGCCGTCGGTGGGAATCTTCCCGACGCCCGTGAAGATGACCGTGAAGACCAGGCTCGAAATGACGGGCTGGATCATGAACCACAGAGGCCCGAGGATGGTCTGCTTGAAGGTGGAAATGATGTCGCGACGGACCATCAACGCGATCATGTCGCGATAGCGCCATAACTCGGCCAGGGGCAGGTCGAGCAACGGCTTGCGGGAGGTGATCACGGCGCTCCACGGCTGGCGGGGTTCCTGCGTCGGGGTCATGAAAGGATGGACGGGAAACAGGTCATGACTTCATGCCGGCGAGCCAGGCCGCGACGGACGCATCGCTGGGCATGCGCCAATCCCCCCGGGGGGAAAGCGCGACGGTGCCGACCTTCGGGCCGTCCGGCAGGGACGAGCGCTTGAACTGCTGCGCAAAAAACCGCGTCACGAAAACGCGCAGCCAGGAGACGATCTCGCCGCGGGCATGGCGGCCGTCGAAGGCGACCTCCGCCAGCGCGAGAATCTTCGCCGGGCCGAAGCCGTGACGCATGAAATGGAAGAGAAAAAAATCGTGGAGCTCGTAGGGGCCGACGGTCTCCTCGGTTTTCTGAACGAGGCTGGAATCCTCCCCCAGGGGCAGCAGCTCCGGCGTGATCGGGGTGGCGGCGACATCGAGCAGCAGCGCCCGGATTTCCCCGTCGAATTCCTCCCCCGCGCACCACTCCACGAGATGGCGCACGAGGGTCTTCGGCACGCCGATGTTCACGTGATACATCGACATGTGGTCGCCGTTGAAGGTGCACCAGCCCAGCGCGGCCTCGGACAGGTCGCCGGTGCCGACGACGAGGCCGCCCACCTGGTTCGCGACGTCCATCAGGATCTGGGTGCGCTCCCGGGCCTGGGCGTTCTCATAGGTCGGGTCGTGCCGGTCCGGCGGATGGGAAATATCCCGCAAATGCTGCGCCACCGCGGGGCCGATGGGAATCTCCCGCCGGGAAAGGCCGAGCGCCTCGGCAAGCGCGTTCGCGTTCGCCTGGGTGCGGCCGGTGCTGCCCGGGCCGGGCATGACGACGGCCAGCAGGTCCGCGGGACCGCGGTCGATCTTCGCCAGGGCGCGGAGGGCAACGAGCGCGGCCAGGGTGGAATCGAGCCCGCCGGAAAATCCGATCACGGCCATCGCCGAGCCGGTGTGGCGCAGGCGGCGCGCGAGCCCGGTGGATTGGATGGCGAAGATTTCCCGGCAGTTTTCCGAGCGGCGGGCGGCGTCGTCCGGCACGAAAGGGTGCGCGGGAACGGGCCTCCGGAGGCCCACGTCGCCTTCTCCGCCGACGCTGGAATCGAACGTCACGCGGCGGATTCTTTCCGCCGCGAGCGCCGAGAAACTGCTGTTCGTCAGCCGCTCGTGCGTGACGCGTTCCAGATCGAAATCCGCGATCACCGAGTCCGTTTCGAACGCGAACGTCCGCGTTTCCGCCAGCACCACGCCACATTCGGCGAGAAGGCCGTGCCCGGAGAACACCAGGTCCGTGCTCGATTCCCCGGGGCCGGACCCGGCATAGGCGTAGGCCGCGAGGCAGCGCGCGGATTGCTGCCGCACGAGGTCGCGCCGATACCCGGCCTTACCGAGCAGCTCGTCGCTGGCCGAAAGATTCAGGATCACCGTCGCTCCCGCCAGCGCCAGCCGCCCGCTGGGTGGCTCGACGGTCCAGAGGTCCTCGCAAATTTCGATCCCGATCTTCACGAGCGGGCGGGAAGCGGGCTCGAAGATCAAATCCGTTCCGACCGGCACGAGCGCGCCGCCCAGCGCGAGCTCCGTCCGGGCCAGCGTCGCGGCCCGCGCGAACCACCGTTCCTCGTAATATTCCTGCGAGGTGGGCAGGAACGTCTTCGGCACGACCCCGAGAACCTTGCCGTCGGCGAGGAAGGCCGCGCAGTTGTAGAGCCGCCCGTCGATTTCCAGCGGCAGACCCACGACGGCCGCCGTGGGCCGGCCGCGCGTCGCTTCGGCGAGGAGCGCGAGCGCATCCCTCGCGGCGGTCCGCAGCGTGGATTGATAAAACAGGTCGCCGCAGGTGTAGCCGGTGAGGCTCAGCTCCGGAAACAACGCGATCGCGCAGCCTTCGATGGCAAGATTGTCGATGGCTTCGGCGATGCGCGCGGCGTTGAAGGCCGGATCGCCGACGCGCAACTCCGGCGCGACGGAAGCGACGCGCAGGTAGCCGAAATCGGAATGTTCGCGGGCGGTCATCGGGTCATCGGGCGCGGGCATGCTGCCGCCCTTGGTCAGGGGCCGGAGCCTGCGACCGAAGAGATTCGAATGTGAGCCGAGGGATCGGCATTTTCTTGGCCCCGCGGAGGGGGCCGGCCATCAGGCAAGGAGCTTGAGGGCGACCGGGAGCATGGTCCGGCCGCGTTCCAGCCAGCGGCTCAGTTCCTTGATCCGATGGCGGGTTTCGCGGCGTTCCGCTTCGGAAAGGCCGTCCAGCGCCGCTTCCATTCGTTCGACGCGGGCGGCGGCCATCTCCAGCTTGGGCAGGATTTGCTCCTTGATGAAGGAGGACGCGAATCGGCTGAGCTCGAGATCGGCGACGAAATGGTCGCGCCGCTCGCCGGGACTGTAGACCGTCTTGACGGCGCCGACGGATCGCAGGGTCTTCAACCCCTGGCTCGCCGCCCCGAGACTGATGTCGAGCCGCTGCATCAGGTCGTCCATCGTCAGCGCGCGGGTGGAAACGAAAAGCAGCCCGTAGATTTCCCCGATCGACTTGGGCAGTCCAAGGAGGCGGAAGAAGTTGATGAACATCTCGATGGCTTCCATCTCGATCGCGCCAAGGTTTCCTCGTTTGATGACGGGATCCGCGTGGCTCGACTCGGGCAACATGGACCGAAGAATGCGCGATCCCTTCAGCCACTTCAATATAAAATGAAGCTGGTAGCGGACTAACCATCCTCCGGCCCGGCGCTAGACCAGCCGGTGCCGGGCGAGATCCTGCACGTCGATGATGCCCCTCACGCGGTTCTCGTCGTCGACCACGATCAATTCGTCCACGCGATGCTCCCGGAGGATCGCCAGCGCCTCGACCGCCATCGCCTGCTCGCGAACGCAAATCGGATTCGCCGTCATGAACCGGCTCACCGGAAGAGTCGCGATATTGGAATGCTCGCTGAAAAATCGCGCGAAGTCGCCGTGCGTAAAAATGCCGCCCAACCGCTGCCGGCCGTCTTCGACGACGGCGGCGCCGTTTCTTTTTTCCGTCATCTTGCGCAGCACCGTCAGAATCGGCTCTTCCGCCCCGACGGTGGTGGTGCGGTCCCGGTCGCGCATGACATCGGTCACCTTGGTCAGCAAGACCCGGCCGAGGTTGCCCTCGGGGTGAAAGCGGGAAAATTGCTCCCGGTCGAAATTCCGCGCCTCGAGGACGACCATCGCCAGAGCGTCGCCGAGCGCGAGCATGGCCGTCGTGCTGGAGGTCGGCGCGAGGTTCAGCGGGCAGGCTTCCTGTTCGACGGCCACGTCCAAGGTCACGTCGCTCAACCGGCCGAGCATCGAGCCGGCCACGCCGGTCATCCCGATGATGCCCACGCGGAACCGCTTCAGGACGGAGAGGATTTTCACCAGCTCGTCGGTTTCGCCGCTGTAGCTGAGCGCGAGGACGAGGTCGCCGTCGGCCACGACGCCGAGGTCGCCGTGCAGGGCGTTGAGCGGGTTGAGAACGATGGACACGCACCCGGTGCTGGCCAGCGTGGCCGCGATCTTTTCGCCGACGTGGCCGGATTTGCCGACGCCGAGGACGAGGATCTTCCCGCCCCGGGCGGTCACCTCCAGGATCAGGCGCACGGCCGCGACGAAATCACCGCCTAGATTTTGCCGAAGCCGGTCGAGCTCGGAGATTTCGATGTCCAGAACGCGGCCCGCCTTCACGAGGATCGCTTCGTCGGTCAGATGAACCATGGGAGAGAAATACCCGGGCGCGCCGCGCGCCGCAATCACGAGGAGCCTGCCCTCGTCGCCGCTCCGCTCCGTCGGGGCGTGACGCGCGAATCCGGCCGCACCCTAGCACGGCGACGGAGCGCCGTGGCGACAACGGAGACTTGCTTCCGCGCCTCGTCGCCGCCCCGCTCCGTCGGGGCGTGATGCGCGAAGCCGGCCGCACCCTGGCACGGCGACGGAGCGCCGTGGCTACAACGGAGATTTGCTTCTGCGCCTCGTCGCCGCCCCGCTCCCGTCGGGGCGTGATGCGCGAAGCCGGCCGCACCCCCGGCACGGCGACGGAGCGCCGGGGCGACAACGGAGATTTGCTTCTGGGCCTTGTAGCCGCCCCGCTCCGTCGGGGCGTGATGCGCGAAGCCGGCCGCACCCCGGCACGGCGACCGAGCGCCGGGGCGACAACGGAGATTTGCTTCTGCGCCTTGTCGCCGCCCCGCTCCGTTGGGGCGTGATGCGCGAAGCCGGCCGCACCCTGGCACGGCGACGGAGCGCCGTGGCGACAACGGAGAGTTGCTTCTGCGCCTTGTAGCCGCCCCGCTCCGTCGGGGCGTGATGCGCGAAGCCGGCCGCACCC
>CAXTSM010000008.1:0-17259 GCA_964247025.1 uncultured Chthoniobacterales bacterium | reverse complement strand
CGCCTTGTAGCCGCCCCGCTCCGTCGGGGCGTGATGCGCGAAGCCGGCCGCACCCTGGCACGACGACGGAGCGCCGTGGCTACAACGGAGAGTTGCTTCTGCGCCTTGTAGCCGCCCCGCTCCGTCGGGGCGTGATGCGCGAAGCCGGCCGCACCCCGGCTCGGCGACCGAGCGCCGGGGGGACGACCGGAGATTTCAGTCTGCGCGCGTCACGGTGCGCGACTGCACTCTTACCTTTTCACCGGAAGAGGTCTCGATGTTGAGCCAGATGACGTTGCGGCCCGGCTCCAGCGGCATGGCGCGATACCACGACCGGATTCCGTTTGCGACGAACCTCCGCGCCCCGAGCCGGGAATTCGTCAGGTAGACGCGGGTGACCTGCGACGAGACCGCCACTCCCTTGAAGAGATAAGACGAAGCATTCACGGAAGTCCGACCCGTCGAGGGGCGGGTGAATTTCGCCTTCGAGCCGTAAAGCGCCTGCGCACCGCGGATGTCGTCGGAGGCAAGATGATCGAGGTCGGACACCACGCTATTCATGATCGCCACCACCGTCTGCCCGGCCTCGTCGGGGTGGTCCAGACCGAGGGTATGGCCGAACTCGTGCAACGCCACGCGTCTCAAATCGTAAACCGTCTCCCCGGCGGATTGGCGCAGATTTCCCCGGTAGGAATTCCACGGAAGGTTGGAGTTGAAGATCGTGTCGCCCTCGATGCGCCGGCCCTGGGAGTCGTCCCACTCGGTCGTGACCGCCACGGCGTCGTCGAAGTCCGCGCCAAAAAGCGTGCGGGAAAAATAGACGTTATTGAGGCCGTTTCCATCTCCGCGGGCCGCGGTGGAATCCGCGACGACATAGAATTGAAGGCGTGAAATGGAAGTGTTCCAAGTCGCGAGGGCTCCTTCCGCCACGGCGTTCCACGAAGCGGACCCGTCGCTCAAGGCGCCGCCCGAGCCGAGCTGAAGCTGCATGACGGGATGCGCGACGTCCCACTTCGAGCCAAGCAGCACGTATCCCCAGGCGGCGGGGGAGAGAAGGACGGCGCATGCGACGATCGACAATGGGCGCGTCATGGCTGGGAACGGAGGGCGTCGACGCGGGCACGCAGCCGCTTTTCGAAGGCGGGAAGGTCGTCCCGACCGTCGGGCAAAGTGTGGCGGCGGGCCGAGACGACGGCGACCGGACTCGCCCCCGTCTTGTCTGATGCGACCGATACGACGCCGGCGGGATTTTTCTGGCGGTCGACCGTAAGGCTGCCGTCCGACCAGCCCACGATGGGACAGGCCCGATTTGTTCCCGCCGAAACGAAAAGAACGTATTCCCCGCCGACGTCGAACCGCGGCATGCCATCGACCTTCATTGTTTTGCCGTCGATCTTTCCACCGAGGAACTTCAGAATGACCGACGATGGCGGGGAACCCTTGTAAACCGCGAGCGGCTGGAAGCGCACCGTCGATACCACCACGAGCCCCTCCCCGCGCGACTCCCGGGCGACGTCGATTTTCTCCGCCCTTCCGCGAAAAATCGTCTGGGACTGGCGAATCTGATCGTCTTCGGTGATCAGCCGCAGCACCGTCGCGGACGCCGACCCGGTCAGGAAAACCGCCGCGACCAGGGAAACCGTCGCATTCGTCGTCCGCCATGGACACGGGTGAAACATGCCTTACTCATCGCGCGCGGGAGGCTGGGCGCAATCGGATATTTTCGCTCAAACGCCGGCGACGCGGAAACCTTCCCCCTCGAAAAATCGGCGCGCTCGCGGGGCGTCGTCGCCCTGCAACTCGATCTCGCGGCCGGCCAGCGTGCCGCCGCATCCGCACGCCCGCCGGGCCCGCCGGGCCAGCGCCTCGAGATCCGCCGTCGAAAGATGCGGGCCGAAATCGCCCGCGACGACCACCGTTTTCCCGCCCCGGCCGGATTTTTCCCGCCGGAGCACGACGCGCCCGGGGGAGATCCCCGGCCGGCGGCCTTCGATCTCCGGTTCCGCCGGCCCCGCGGGGAGCGGACCGAGGTCGAGGCCCGCGAACGGGTTGACGGCCAGGGGCGGCGACGAGTGGGCCAGCGGGATTTTCTTCGCCACCGCGGCTTCGGATCAGGCCGTTACTTTTTGCGTGGCGCGCTTGCGCATGTTCGCGTCGAGGATCTTTTTGCGAAGGCGCAGCGACTTCGGCGTGGCCTCGACGTATTCATCGGGCGCGATGTATTCGAGCGACCGCTCGAGGCTCATCACGAGCGGCGGCGCGAGCGAGATGCCCTTGCCGTCGCCTTGCGAGCGCATGTTCGTGAGTTTTTTCGCCTTGCACGGATTTACCGGCATGTCGTCGGTGCGGGCATTTTCTCCCACGATCATGCCTTCGTAGATCTCCTCCTGCGGCCCGATGAAGAGCCGCCCGCGCTCCTGGATCGTGTCGAGGGCGTAAGCCATGCTGGTGCCGCCTTCCATCGAGACGAGCACGCCGCGGCTGCGGCTGGGGATCTCGCCCTTGTGCGGCCCGTATTCCTTGAAAAGATGCGAGGCGATGCCGTGGCCTTTCGTGACGTTCACGAGATCGGTCTCGAACCCGATCAAGCCACGGGTCGGGATCGTCGCCTCCACGAGCACGCTGTGCGGATTGTGCTCCATGCTGGTGATTTCGGCCTTGCGGGTGGCGAGCGACTGGAGGACGTCGCCGAGATTCTCGGGCGGAACGTCGACGTAGAGGGTCTCGATCGGCTCGAGCAGGCTGCCCGCTTCGTCGCGCTGGAAGATGACCTCGGGGCGCGAGACGAGGATCTCGAAGCCCTCGCGGCGCATCTGCTCGACGAGCACGGCGATCTGCATCTCGCCGCGGGCCTTCACGTCGAACTGCGCGGCGTTATCCGTCTCGGAGACCATGATCGACACGTTCGTGCGGGTCTCGCGGACGAGGCGATCCTTGATCTGGCGGGCGGTGAGCAGCTTGCCCTCGCGTCCGGCGAGCGGGCCGTCGTTCACGCAGATTTTCATCGCGATCGTCGGGGGGTCGATGTCGACGAAAGGCAGCGCCGCGCGGTCCTCGTTGTCGACGAGCGTCTCGCCGATGAAGACTTCCTCGAAGCCCGTGATGCCCACGATGTCGCCGGCGCCGGCCTCCTCGATCTGAATCTTCTCGAGCCCTTCGTGGCTGAAGAGCGCGGTGACGTTCTTGCGCTCCTTCCGGCCGTCCTTGTGCACGCAGACGATGCTCTGGCCGACCTTCACGGCGCCGCTGATGATGCGGCCGTAGGCGATCCGCCCAAGGTAATCGCTGTAATCGAGGTTCGAGACGAGGAACTGGAAAAAGTCCTGGTCGGCCTTCGGCGGCGGCGGGATGTGCTTCACGATCGCCTCGTAGAGCGGCTCCATCGTCTCGCTCGGCTGGTCGATCTCGTTCTTCGCGAAGCCCTGCTTGGCGCTGGCGTAGATGTGCGGGAAGTCGAGCTGCTCGTCGGTCGCGTTGAGCTCGAGGAAAAGCTCGAACACCATGTCGAGGACCTTGTGGGGGCGGGCGTTCTCGCGGTCGATCTTGTTGATGACCACGATGGGCTTGAGGCCGTTTTCCATCGCCTTGCGGAGCACGAACTTCGTCTGCGCCTGCGGGCCGTCGTGGGAATCGACGATGAGCAGCACGCCGTCGACCATCTTCATGATGCGCTCGACTTCGCCGCCGAAGTCGGCGTGGCCGGGGGTGTCGACGACGTTGATGTGGTAGTCGTGCCAGCGGAAGGCGGCGTTCTTGGCGCGAATGGTGATGCCTTTCTCGCGTTCGAGATCCATCGAGTCCATCATGCGCTCGTCGGTCTTCTGATTGGCGCGAAAGGTTCCCGCCTGCTTGAGAAGCTGGTCGACGAGCGTGGTCTTGCCGTGATCGACGTGTGCGATGATGGCGATATTGCGAATGTTATCCATAGTCCTGCCCCGAAATTGGGACGCGCACTATGTCGGCGGTTCCGGGGCGTGTCAATGGACTCCCTGCGCGGAGATCGTCCCGTTTCCGTTTTCGCCGCGAGAAATGACGAGATCGACGGACGATTCGCACCCTCTCCCCCGCTGGCTTGCCGGCGCGTCGAAGAACGGGGAACGCCGCCTCGAATCGCCTTCACCCGCCGGTGAGCGTTCTTGGACTATTGCATGCAGCAGCAACCCGCGATTGAGGCGACGGCGAGAGAGAGAATCAACAAGGAGGCCAGGGTCTTCACCGCGCGAATGTCGCCAAACCGCCGCCGATGTAAAGCGTCCGACGGGCCCTCACGTCCAAGTTCTCCGGCTTAAAGCCGCCGCAATCTCGTCGACGTTAGTTCCGAGGGTGGCGCGGTCGGCCCGGTCGGAAAAGCGCGGACCCTGGATCCCGCCACGAGTCACCTTGTGAAAATGGGTGAACCGCAAGCGGGAAGACGGGCCGGAGCTCTGCTGGCGACGACCCGTGACGAGTCAGCAGCAAAGATCATTGCCCGCCAATCGGCGGAAATGTCGCGCAACGCCGACGGAGTCGGCACGCGATCGCTCTGCTGAATGCCGATAAGGCGGCGAGGAGAAAGGGAGCGTCGCATTCGTGACGGCATTTTCTCTTCCCGAATCACGTTGAAAACAATGGACGTCCACGATTGGCAAGCTGTCACGCCGGCACTCGTCGAAGAAGGGGCGATCACGAATGGCGGGAGCTCTTCCGGCGGTGCGCGGTTGCGTTCACCCATGCGCTGCATCACCTTCTCCGCCATGCGCGCACCCCGCCTTCTTTCGTCTTTGATCTTGGTCGTCGTCTCGTCGGCCGTCGGCGCCACGCTTCCGCTCAGCACGACGTTCAAGGGCCAGGCGAAGTTCAACCGCCTCGTCACCGAGGCCCAGGAGGAAAACTGGCGGGCGCTGCCCATCGGCGAACGCACCGCGAAGGTCGGCCTGGCGCTCCTCGGCACGCCCTACGTGAACTACACCCTCGAGATCGACGACCACGTCGAGGCGCCGAGCGTGAACCTCGACGGCCTCGACTGCTGGACGTATTACGAAGTGTCCCTCGCCTTCGCGCGCATGATCAAGGCCAAGCCGGTGGGCGCCACGCCGGCGGATCTCCTGCGCTACGTCGAGCTCGAGCGTTATCGCGGGGGGCATTGCACGGGGAGCTACCTCTCGCGCATGCATTTTCTCGAGGAGGTCTTCTTCGACAACTCCCGGCGCGGCCTCGCGACCAATCCCACCCGCGACCTCGGCGGCGTCCGCATCTCGCGCAACATCACGGAAATGACCTCCGCCTGGCGCGACTACCGCTACCTCGTGCACAACCGCGACCTGCTCCCCGGCATGGCCGCCGTCCAGCGCCGCGTCTCCGAGCTGCCCGTCTATTACATTCCCCGCGCGAAGGTCGCCGCGACGGAAAAATCCCTCCGCACCGGCGACATCGTCGCCATCGTGTCCGCCGACCGCTCGGGCTACACGTCCCACGTCGGCATGCTCGTGAAGCGCGCGGACGGGATGCATTTCCTGCACGCGACGTCGAACCGCTCGCGCGGCCGCCGCGTCGTGCTCGACGACCGCATCTCGCAATACCTCAAGCGCTCGAGCGACCACATCGGCATCATCGTCTACCGCCCGCAGGACGCCTGAGAATCGATGCGCGGCGGGAGTCGCTGCTCCGCCGGGGCGCCTCCCGCGCGAAACACCCCTCACCCGCACGCGGCGAAGGGGCGCGCCTCGGCCGCCCGGCGCGTCTTCACGCCTTCGTCGCCTCCGGTCCGGCCGCATTTTTCCGCCGTCGCTCGGTGAAGCCCATGATGACGACATAGAAGACGGGCGTCAGAAACAGGCCGAAGAACGTCACTCCAAGCATGCCGGAAAACACCGCGGTGCCCAACGCCTGGCGCATCTCGGCGCCGGCGCCTTCGGCCAGCACGAGCGGAAGCACGCCGAGAATGAACGCGAACGACGTCATCAGGATCGGCCGCAACCGCAGGTGACACGCCTCCACGGCCGCGTCGAAGCGCGACTTCCCGTCACGCTCCTGGATCTGCTTCGCGAACTCGACGATGAGGATGGCGTTCTTGCACGCGAGGCCCACCAGCACGATGAAGCCGATCTGCGTCAGGATGTTGTTGTCGAGCCCGCGCAGCCACACGCCGCCGATGGCCGCGAGCAGGCACATCGGCACGATGAGGATGATCGCCAGGGGCAGCGACCAGCTTTCGTATTGCGCGGCGAGCGTGAGGAAGACGAACAGCACGCAAAGCGGAAAAATGAGCGCCGCGGTGTTGCCGGCGAGCTTTTGCTGGAATGCGATGTCCGTCCACTCGTAGCTGAATCCGGCCGGGAGATTTTCCTTCGCGAGCCGCTCCATCGCGTCGATCCCCTGGCCGGAGCTGACCCCCGGCAGCACGTCCCCGCTGATGTCCGCGGCGGGATAGAGGTTGTAGCGCACGACGCGGTCGGGGCCGGTTTTTTCCTTGATGTTCACGAGCGAGCCGAGCGGCACGATGGCGCCGGTGTCGCTGCGGGTCTTGAGATTCGCGATGTCCTCGGGGCTGTCGCGGAAACGCGCCTCCGCCTGCGCCGTCACGCGGTAGGTGCGGCCGAAGAGGTTCAGCTCGTTGACGAACTGCGAGCCGAGAAAGATCTGCAGCGTGGAGAAGATCTCCGCCAGCGGGACGCCGAGCTTCTTGGCCTTGATGCGATCGATGTCGGCGAAGATCTGGGGGGTGGAAACGCGAAAAGGCGAGAAGACGGAGGTCAGCCCCGGCTCCTCGCGGGCGGCCGCGGCGAGCTTGTCCGCGGCCTGCTGCAAGGCGGGAAGGCCCGCGCCGCTGCGATCCTGCACGTCGAGCTTGAAGCCGCCCCCGGTGCCGAGGCCGCGAACGGGCGGCGGGGCGATCACGACGACGATCGCGTCGGGGATCGCGGCGAACTTCTTGCGAAGCTCGCTCATGATGTTCACGGCCCCCTGGCTGTCGCCCGCCTTCACGCGCTCGGCGAAGGGCTTGAAGGGGGTGAACACCGCGCCGGCGTTCGAGGCGTTCGCGCGCGTCGCGCCCGAGAAACCCGCGAAAGCCACCGCGTCCAGCACTCCGGGCGTGCCGAGGGCAAGCCGGGTGACCTCCTTGACCACGGCGTCGGTGCGCTCGAGCGAGGCGCCGTCCGGCAGTTGGATCGCGACGATCGCGTAACCCTGGTCGAGCGCGGGAATGAAGCCGATCGGCACCTTTTGAAAGCCGAGCCACGTGAGCCCGAGCAGACCGGCGTAGACCACCAGGGCGATCCCCGCCAGTCGCACGATCCGCGCGACGCCGGCGGAATAACGGTGCGAGACCCATTCGAAGCCGCGGTTGAAGACCCGGAAGAATCCCCCGAAAATAAAATTCCAGAGGCGGGTGAACCAATCCGGCCGGTCCTCCTTCGAGCGCAACAGCAGGGCGCCGAGCGCGGGGCTGAGCGTGAGCGAGACGAACGCCGAGATCACCGTGGACACCGCGATCGTCAGCGCGAACTGGCGGTAGAACTGGCCGGTGATGCCCGAGACGAACGCCGTGGGGATGAACACCGACGAGAGCACGAGCGCGACGGAAATCACCGGGCCCGACACCTCCTCCATGGCCTTGAACGCGGCCTCGCGCGGCTTCATGCCCTCCTCGATGTGGCGCTCGATGTTTTCGACGACGACGATCGCGTCGTCGACGACGATGCCGATCGCGAGCACGAGGCCGAAGAGCGTGAGGTTGTTCAGCGAGAAGCCGAACGCGCCCATCACGGCGAACGTGCCGATGAGCGACACCGGGATCGCCACCAGCGGAATGACCGAGGCGCGCCAGCTTTGGAGAAAAAGCATGATGACCAGCACGACGAGGATGACGGCCTCGAGGACGGTGTGCAGCACCGCGTCGACCGATTCCTGGATGAAGGTCGTGGGGTCGTAGATGATGCGATACTCCAGGCCGGGGGGGAAATCCGCGCTCAGTTCCTTGATCTTCGCCCGCACCGTCTCGGCGGTGGAGAGGGCGTTCGACCCCGGCCGCTGCTGCACGGCGAGGGCGACGGCCGGTTTCCCGCCGAGGTAGCTGTTCACGGAATAGTCCAGCGCGGCCAGCTCGACGCGGGCGACGTCGCGCACCTTGACGATGCGCCCGTCGCTGCCGGTCTTGACGACGATGTCGCTGAACTGCTCGGGAGCCGTGAGCCGACCCAGGGTGGTGACCGTGATCTGGAACGCGCTCCCCTTCGGGACGGGTTGCTGGCCGATGACGCCCGCCGCCACCTGCACGTTCTGCTCCGTGAGCGCGTTCACGACGTCGGTCGCCGTGAGGTTCAGGTTGCTCAGCCGCTCGGCGTCCAGCCAGATCCGCATGCTGTATTCGCGGCCGCCGAACACGTTGACCTGGCCCACGCCGTCGAGCCGGCGGAGCTGCTCGCGCACCTGCAGATACGCGTAGTTGCTGATGTAGAGCTGGTCGTAGCGGTTGTCGGGCGAGATGAGGTGCGCGACCAGCAGAAGGTCGGGCGAGCTTTTGTCGACCTTCACGCCGATGCGGCGGACCTCCTCGGGCAGCCGCGGCTCGGCCACGGCGACCCGGTTTTGCACGAGCACCTGGGCGGTGTCGAGATTCGTGCCCAGCTTGAAGGTGATGGTGATGTTGAGTTGCCCGTCGGCCGTCGCCTGCGAGGAGAGGTAAAGCATGTTTTCCACGCCGTTGATCTCCTGCTCGATCGGGGTGGCGACCGTGTCGGCGATCACCTCGGGATTCGCCCCGGGATACGAAGCCGTGACCACGATCGTGGGCGGGACGACGTCCGGGTATTGCGCGATGGAAAGCGATTGGAACGCGATCGCCCCGACGATCGTGATGACGATGGACAGGACCGCGGCGAAGATCGGGCGATCGATGAAGAACTTCGAGAAATTCATGCGCCCTTCTTGTCCTTCGAGGCGGGAATGGTGCCGTCGCCCTTGGTTTCATCGGGCTTCGCGTCGACGGCCGCGCCGGGCCGCACGCGTTGCAGACCGCGGGTGACGACCTTTTCGCCGGCCTTGAGACCGTCGCGGATCACCCGCTGCCCGTCGATGAGGGGACCGAGCGTCACCTTGCGATAATCGATCTTGCCGTCGGGGGTGACGACGTTCACGAACTTGTTCGACTGGTCGGTGATCACGCTCAGGTTGGGCACGAGGACGGCGTCGTATTTGCCGCTGCCCTGCAGCCGGACGCGGGCGAACAACCCCGGCGTGAGCTGCAGGCCGGGATTGGAAAAAATAGCGCGCCCCTGGATCGTCGACGTCTGCTCGTCGAGCGCGTTCTCGACGAAATCCATCTTGCCCTTGTGGGGGAAGCTGTCCTCGTCGGCGAGCTGCAGCTCGACCGGATTCGCGGTGGTCCGCGAGCTCGGCCGGGAACCCTCCCGGTCCAGCCGGGCGTATTTCAAATAGGCGCGCTCGTCGACCTCGAAGTAGCAATAGATCGGATCGACGGACACGATCGTCGTCAGCAGCGTCGGGCTGCCCGCGTCGCTGCCGCTGACGAGGTTCCCCTCGGTGACGAGTTCGCGGCTGATCCGGCCGCCGATCGGGGCGCGCACCTGGGTGAAATCGAGGTTGAGCCGCGCGTCGTCGTAGTCGGCCTTGGCGGCTTCGGCCGCCGCCTGGGCCTGGATCAGCTCGTTGCGGCGGGAGTCGATTTCCTCCTGCGCGATGACTTTGTTGGCCGCGAGCCGGGCCGTTCTTTGGTCGTTCAATTGCGCGAGCTTGAGCTTGGCGTCGGATTGTCTGAGATCCGCCTCGGCCCGGGCAAATCGCGCCTGGTAAGGGCGCGGATCGATCAGGAAAAGCAGGTCGCCCTTTTTCACGAACTGCCCGTCCTTGAAGTAGGTCGCCTGCAGAAACCCGCTCACGCGCGCCCGGACGTCGACCTTGTCCGTGGCGACGATGCGACCCGTGTATTCGTCCCATTCCACGATCTCCTTCGTCGTCGACGGAGTGACGAACACCGTCGGCTTGGGGGGCGGCGCCGGCGCGGCCCTCCGGCTGCAAGCCGTCGATCCCAATCCCAGCGCCGCAACGGCAAGCCAAGGCAAAAAGCGAAAATCTCCGTTCACGCCGGGAAGCTAGCCGCTGGTTCGATGGGCGTCAAACCAGGCTCGGACCGGCTTCTTGTCGCCCCCAAATAATCCGTGGACAAGATTTGGGAGATTTCCTTGACGAGAAAACGCCGTTGTGGTGAAAAGTGGAGCGAAGTGGAGCTTAGTGGCATGTAAACCCTAAACCCGAATGTCGAGGGAATCAACAACCGGAAAGATTTACGCGGGCGCGTTCTCTCGCACGATGGACGCGAAGAACCGCGTCACGATCCCCTCCGACTGGATTCAGGACGAAGCCGAGGAGTTCTTTTTGCTGCCCGCCACGGCCAACGTCAGCGTCATGCCCGCCGGCGAACTCGCCCGGAAAGAGGACGAGCTCCGCGAGATGAAGCTCTCCGGCCCCGCTCATCAGGAGGCGCTGCGAAGCATCTATGGCTCCGCCCGCCGCGTGGAAGCCGACCGGCAGGGGCGCATCCTGCTGCCCGACGAGTTCGTCAAGCAGGCGAAGCTTTCCGGCGAAGTGACATTTATCGGGGTCAAGCACCGGTTCGAAATCTGGAGCGCGGCGAAACGGTCGATTGCCGCCGATCAAAAACCCGCGCTTTCCGAGGAAGCGCGAAAGGCGCTGGAAGCGCTCGGACTCTAGCGATGAAAGACCTGGCCGAATGAGGAACCCGCGCCGATGAGCAGGGCCGGTCGCAAGTTTTTCTGCGGATTTTCCGCCGCGAAAGACCCGACCGGCCAGCCCGCCGGCGCCGCCGTCCTCAAACTCAAACCACGCAACGCCTATGAACTGCTTGGACTTCGAAGACCCGCTCGACCTGCTCTTGGAAAATTCTGAGCCCCCTTTTGGCCGCATGGATTACCACGTTCCCGTCCTCGCCGACGAGGTCGTCGCCTTTCTCCGGCCGGCGCCGGGCATTCTTTTCCTCGACGGCACCCTCGGCGGCGGCGGCCACACCGAGCGCCTGCTCCAGGCCGGCGCGCGCGTCGTGGCGCTCGACCGCGACCCCGAGGCCCTCGCCTTCGCCGGCGAGCGCCTCTCGGCCTACGCTCACCGCCTCACGCTCCGCCGATCGAACTACGCCGACGCGCCCGCCGCGCTCGACGCCCTCGGCCTCGGCCCGGTCGGCGGCGCGCTCATCGACATCGGCGTGTCCTCGCACCAGCTCGACACCCCCGGCCGCGGCTTCTCGCTCATGCACGACGGCCCGCTCGACATGCGCATGGACGACGACACGGCCCGCACCGCCGCGGATCTCGTGAACGACGAGTCGCCCGAGGAGCTCGTGCGCATCCTGCGCGAATACGGCGAGGAAAACTCCGCCGTCCGCATCGTCTCGCACCTCGTGAACGCCCGCGGCTCCCGCCGTTTCGATACCACCGGCCAGCTGGCCGAGGCCGTCAGCCAGGTCATTCCGCGCACCGGCCGCCGCCACCCGGCGACCCGCGTTTTCCAGGCCCTGCGCATCGCCGTGAACGACGAGCTCGGCTCGCTCCACCGCGGGCTCGACGCCATCAGCGGCCGCCTCGCCCGCGGCGCGCGCTTCGGCGTCATCACCTTCCATTCGCTCGAGGATCGCATCGTGAAGCGCTACTTCAAGCACCGCAGCTCCGAGTGGCTGGACCGCCCCGAATGGCCCGAGCCGCGCCGCAATCCCGACCGCATCTTCCGGCTTTTGACCCCGCATCCCATCGATCCCTGCCCCGCGGAGGTCGAAGCCAACCCCCGCGCCCGCAGCGCCAAACTCCGCATCGTCGAGCACATCTAGCCATGAACGCCACGCTCAACCGCCCCCGCCCCCGCGCCCTCAACTCGCTCCAGCTCTCCCGCGTCTTCGCCTTTTTGCTCCTGGCCGTCGTCGCCGGCGGCGCGGGCATCTGCTACGTCTCGCTGAAGAACACCCAGCACGCGCTCGGCGAGCGCGTCCGCGAGACCGAGCGGCAGCTGCGGGAATTCCGCGCGCGCAATCAGGACTACCAAAGCCGCATCGCGAGCTTGTCCTCCCGCACCGCCCTCCGCCGCAAGATGGCATCGGGCTTCATCGCGATGATCGACATTCCGAACACCGCCCGCGCGAGTCTGACGCCGCCCTCCGTCGCGACCGCCGATGGCGTGATGCGCACCGCCGCCGTCATCAACCCAGCCCAGACTCCGTGAGGTGGAATGCCCATACCCGCATCACCCTCGCCAGCGCGTTCCTCGGGCTGCTCTTCACGGGCTTTTCCTCGCGGCTGATCTACATTGCCGTCGCGAAACATGACGAATACTCCACCCTCGCGGCGGAGAAAAATTCCATCCGTCAGCCGCTTTACGCCAAGCGCGGCCTGATCTACGACCGCAACGGCGAGATCCTCGCGGAGAACGCGCCAATCCGCACCGCCGTCGCCGACGGCACGCACATCAAGAACGCGACCGAGGCCGAGCGCATCGCCGAGATCGTGGCCGCCTCGCTCGACATGGACGTCGACGACCTCACGCAAAAACTCACCGCCGCCGTCGAGAAGGAAAACAAGTGGGTCGTCCTCCGCCATGACATCCCCGCCGAGATCGCCTTCGAGGTCACGAAGGCCCTCGACGCCGCCAAGCTCCGCGGAATTTATTTCGCCCCCGACAGCAAGCGCGTCCATCCGAACGGCTCGATGCTCAGCCACGTCATGGGCTTCCTCGACCACGAGCGCTGCGGCATCCAGGGCGTCGAGGCATCGATGGAGGATTATCTGCGCGGGCAGGACGGCTTTCGTTTCATCGAGCGGGATCGCACCGGCCGCGAGCTCGTGGTCTATCGCGGGCAGGAACGCGAGCCGCGCGATGGGCTCAACGTGACGCTCACCGTCGACATGGGCCTGCAGTCCATCGTCGAGGACGAGCTCGACGCCGCCGTGAAGGAGCTCAAGCCGCAGACCGCGGTCGCGATCCTCGCCAACCCCAAAACCGGCGAGATCCTCGCCATGGCCAGCCGGCCGAACTTCGAGCCCGACGCCATTGGCGAGGCAAAGCCCGAGGAGATGAAGAACCACGCCGTGATCGACATGTTCGAGCCCGGCTCGACCTTCAAGATCGTCGTCGCCTCCGCCGCCCTCAACGAAGGCCTCATCACCACCGAGACCCGCATCGACTGCGAAGGCGGCCACTTCGCCTACGCCGGCAAGATCCTTCGCGACCATCACCCCTACGGCATGATGACGGTCCACGAAATCCTCGAAAAATCCTCGAACGTCGGTTCCGCCAAAATGGGCCTGATGGAGGGCGACCAGACGTTTTACGAATACGTGAAGCGCTTCGGCTTCGGCGAACGCACCGGCGTCGAGCTCCCCGGCGAGATCCCCGGCCTCGTCCATCCGCCCGCCCGCTGGGACAAGCTCACGCTCACCCGCATGCCCATGGGGCAGGCCGTCGCCGTCACGCCCCTGCAGACGATCCAGGCCATGAGCGTGATCGCGAACGGCGGCCGGCTGCTCGCCCCCCACATCGTGAAATCGCTCTCCGATGCCGACGGCAAGGTCATCAAGGATTTCCAGCCCGCCGTCATCCGCGACGTCATCAACCCCCAGACCGCCGCCATCGTGAACGCCGCCCTCATGGACGTCGTCAGCCCGAAAGGCACCGCCATCCTCGCCTCCGTCCCCGGCTTCCGCGTCGCGGGAAAAACCGGCACCGCCCAGATTCCCAAGCCCGGCGGCGGCTACTACGAAAACAAATACCTCGCCTCCTTCGTCGGATACATGCCCGCCGAGGATCCCGCGTTCATCTGCCTCGTCATGATCCAGGATCCGAAGGTTGGCCCGGAGCTGTATTACGGCGGCCTCGTGGCCGCGCCCATTTTCTCGCGCATCGCCGAGCGCGCCGCCCGCTACCTCGACCTCCAGCCCGTCCTGAAGGCCGAGCCCATCACCCAGGTCGCTTCGAATCAGCGCGAAAAGGGGGACGCGGTCGACCAATGAGCCTGCCGCTCGACAAACTTCTCGCCCGCGCCGGCGTGCCGCTCCCGCCCGGCGCCGCCGGGACCAGCATCGACGCGCTGTGCCACGACTCCCGCCGCGCCGCGCCCGGCTCGTTGTTTTTCGCCCTGCCCGGCGCCCACGCCGACGGCGCGAAATTCGCCCTCGACGCCATCGGCCGCGGCGCGTCCGCGATCCTCTCCGAGACGGTCGTGCCCGGCTGCCCCGTGCCGCAGGCGCTCGTCACGAACGCCCGCGACGCCATGGCCGACGTGGCCCGCGCGTTCCACGGCGATCCCGCCGCGAGCCTGAAAACGGTCGGCATCACCGGAACGAACGGCAAGACGACCACCGCCTTCCTCGTGAAGCACCTGCTCGACGCCGCGCAGATGCGCTGCGGCCTGCTCGGCACGATCCGCTACGTCGTCGGCGAGAAGACGCTCCCCGCCACGCACACGACCCCGGAATCGGCCGACGTGCAGGAGCTCTTCGCAAAAATGCGCGACGCCGGCAGCCGCGCCGTCGTCATGGAGGTCTCCAGCCACGCCCTCGTCCAGCAGCGCGTGCGCGGCGTCGAATGGGACGCCGCCGTCTTCACGAACCTCACGCAGGACCACCTCGATTACCACCGGACGATGGACGCGTATTTCGACGCGAAGGCCTCGCTCTTCGAGACGATGTATCACCAGGCCGGCAAGCGCGGCAAAGGCGTGATCAACCTCGACGACCGCTACGGCCTCCGGCTCATCGAGCGCCTGCCCAAGCCCGCGAAGCCCCTGACCTACGGCCTCGGCGTGCACGCGGACTTCCGCGCCATCGACGCGCGTTCGGACGTGAACGGCACGCAGTTCAAGCTCGAGGCCAAGGGCCGCCAATACCTCGTGCGCCTCCCGCTCATCGGCCGCTTCAACGTCTCCAACGCCCTCGCCGCCCTCGCCGCCGCCGCCGCCCTCGGCCTCGAGATCCGCGCCGCCGTCCAGGCCCTCGCGAACGCCCCGCAGGTCCCCGGCCGGCTCGAGCGCGTGCCCGCGCGCCGCAACTTTTCCGCCTACGTCGACTACGCTCATACGGACGACGCCTTGACCAACGTCCTGGGCACGCTTCGCGATCTCGGTCCCCGCCGCCTCATCGTGGTCTTTGGCTGCGGCGGCGACCGGGACCGCGCGAAGCGCCCCCTGATGGCGCGCGCCACCGAGCAGCTCGCCGATTACGCGATCGTCACCTCCGACAATCCCCGCACCGAGGACCCGGATGAAATCATCGCCGACGTCGTCGCGGGCTTCCGCGGCTCGGCCTTCGAGGTCCTCGCCGACCGCCGCGAGGCGATCTACCGCGCCCTGTCGCTCGCGGACGAAAAGGACATCGTGCTCATCGCGGGCAAGGGCCACGAGACCTACCAGGAGGTCAACGGCCGTCGCTCGCCGTTCGACGACGTCTCCGTCGCGCGCAACGCCATCGAGGCCAAGCCCGTCGCTATCGAGGATTAGCATGGACCCGCTTCCGCTTTCCGAAATCACCGAGCTCTGCGACGGCCGACTTTCCGGCGACGGTGACGTCCGCGTCTCCCGCCTCGGCCGGGACACCCGCTCGCTCGAGGACGGCGATCTCTACCTCGCCCTCCGCGGCGAAAATTTCGACGGCAACGAATTCGTCGCCGCCGCCGCGGAAAAAGGCGCCGCCGCCGCCCTCGTCGATCGCGACGTCCGGGCGCCCGCCGGATTTCCCGTCATCCGCGTCGCCGACTCCCTCGTCGCCCTTCAGCGGCTCGCCGCCGCCTGGCGCGACCGCCTCAGCCTGCGGGTCGTCGGCGTCACCGGCAGCAGTGGCAAGACGAGCACGAAGGAATTCACCGCCGCCGTGCTCTCCGCGCGCCTTCGGGTCAACAAGACCCAGGGCAACCTCAACAACCACTTCGGCCTCCCGCTCACCGTCCTCGGCGCCACCCAGGCCGACCAGGCCGCCGTCTGGGAAATGGGCATGAATCATCCCGGCGAGATCGCCCCGCTCGCCGCGATCGCCCGGCCCGACGTCGCCATCATCACGAACATCGGCGTCGGCCACATCGAGTTTTTCGAGCACCGCGACGGCATCGCCGCGGAGAAGGCCGAGCTCATCGCCGCGGTCCACGCCGGCGGCGCGGTCATCCTTCCCGCCGAGGACGACTACGCGGACTTCCTCTCGCAACGCGCCGGCCGCCGCCGCGTCGTCCGCTGCGGTCTCGGCGCCGCCGACGTCCGCGCCGAGGCCCTCACGATCGACGAGCGCGGCACCTCCTTCCTCGTGCGCGCGTTCGGCGAGTCCGCCGCCGCCCGCATCCCGGTCAACGGCGAGCACATGGTGCGCAACGCCCTGCTCGCCATCGCCGCCGGGCTGGAACTCGGCCTTTCGCTCGAGGAATGCGTGACCGGCCTCGCCGGCGCCCGCCTCACCGGCGGCCGCCTGGAACAAAAGGTCATCGGCGGCATCCGCTTCCTCGACGACAGCTACAACGCGAACCCCGACTCGGTCGAAGCCGCCTTGAAAACCCTCGCCGCCGTGCCCGCCACCGGGCGCCGCATCGCCGTCCTTGGCCGCATGGGCGAGCTCGGCGTCCACGCCCTCGACGGCTACCGGCGCGTCGGCCGCGCCGCCGCAAAAAACGCCCAGATCCTCGTCGCCGTCGGCCCGGAGACCGCTCCCCTCGGCGAGGCCGCCCGCCACGCCGGCCTCACTGAATTCTACGAAACGCCAAACGTCCGGGGCGCGGCCAGCATCCTCCACGAAATCACCCGCGAAGGCGACGTCGTGCTCGTGAAGGGCAGCCGCGCCGCCCGCATGGAACAAGTGCTCGGAGCGTTCGAGGAAATCGGAAATCTCTAGATGCTCTACTACCTCTACGAACTCAGCGAGAAGCTGCTCAAGCACGGCATCGACAACGATTTCGTGAAGGCCTTGAACGTGTTTCAATACATCACGTTCCGCGCCATCAGCGCCGCCGTCACCTCGTTCCTGCTCTGCCTCGTCTTCGGCAACCGCGTGATCCGCAAACTGATCTCGCTGAAATTCGGCCAGCCGATCCGCACGAAGGAGGAAGTCAGCAAACTCTTCGAACTCCACGGCTCGAAAAAAGGCACCCCCACGATGGGCGGCGTGCTCATCCTCGGCTCGGTCATCATTTCCTCGCTCCTCTGGGCCCGCCCCACGAACGGCTTCGTCTGGCTCGTCCTCGTCTCGACCGTTTTCCTCGGCGGCATCGGCTTCTACGACGACTACCTCAAGGTCGCGAAGAAAAGCT
>CAXTSM010000007.1:61832-148715 GCA_964247025.1 uncultured Chthoniobacterales bacterium | reverse complement strand
ATCCGGAAGTATTCCATCCGTGCTATCCGTGCCATCCGTGGTTTTTCTTCTCTGCGTTTTCTGCGCGCTCTGCGGTCTTTGAAAGACCACGGATCACGCGGATGACGCGGATGGGGAATACAAGGGGACCGCGGAATTCGCGGAGGTCGCGGAGAGGGAGAATCCGGAAGTATTCCATCCGCGATATCCGTGCCATCCGTGGTTTTTTCCTCTGCGTTCCTGCGGTCTACGCTGCGGCGGCCGGGAGCCGGATGGCGGCGGCTTCGCGGACGATCCAGCCTCCGCCGACGACCTGGTCGCCGACGTAGAGCACGGCGGCCTGGCCGGGGGTGACGGCGCGCTGGGGCTCGGCGAGCACGACGCGGTGGCGGCCGTGATCCGACGGATGCACGGCGGCGGCGGCGCCGGGATGGGCGTAGCGGATTTTTACCGTGACGGCGAGCGGCTCTTCCGGGGGGGGGATGTGCCAGTTCGCGTTGTCGATTTCGAAGTCGTCGCGGATGAGTTCGCTCTCGGGACCGACGATCACGCGGGAGTTCTCGGCGTCGATGTCGATGACGTAGAGCGGATGGGGCGAGCCGCCGGGGAGGCCTTTGCGCTGGCCGATGGTGAACATCTCGATGCCTTCGTGGGGCGCGAGGTATTTGCCATCGAGGTCGTAGATGCCGCCGGGGTGGAACTCGGCGTCGCCGAGGTGCGAGCGAAGGAAGGCCTTGTAGTCGTTGCCGGGGACGAAGCAGATTTCCTGGCTGTCCACCTTGTCGGCGACCTTGAGGCCGAGCTGGCGGGCGATGGCGCGGATCTCGGGCTTGGTCAGGCCGCCCAGCGGGGTGAGCGCGCGCTGGAGCTGTGGCTGGCGCAGCGAGAAGAGGAAGTAGGATTGGTCCTTGCGGTCGTCGAGGCCGCGGCGGAGCACGGCGCGGTCGGCGTGGTGCTCGATGATGGCGTAGTGGCCGGTGGCGATGTAGTCGGCGCCGAGCGCGCGGGCCTTGGTCCAGAGATTGCCGAACTTGAGCTTCTCGTTGCACATCACGCAGGGATTTGGCGTGCGGCCGGCGCGGTATTCGCGGGAGAAATAGTCGATGACGAGTTTTTCGAACTGGTCGGCTTCGTCGACGACGTAATGGGGAATGCCGAGCGCGTGGGCGACGCCGCGGGCGTCGGCGATGGCGGAGGGGCCGCAACATTTGTCCTCGGCGCGCGAGATGCAGTCCTGCGGCCAGACCTTCATGGTCACGCCGATGACGTCCCACCCGTCGCGCTGGAGGAGATGGGCGCAGACACTGGAGTCCACCCCGCCGCTCATGCCGACGAGCACGCGCTTGCCGTTGCCGTTCATTCGAGGCGGGAATATGGCGTCCGCGGCGGGGGGCGTCAAACCGCGAGATGGCGTTTCTTCCGGCGAGCGCCCGCCGTTCGCATGGGCGCAGCGCCTCCTCGCATCCAGGCAAGGCTCCCGCGCGCTCAGGCGAGGCAACCTCGCGGGCGCGCGGAGTTCCCCGCGTCCGGACGGCGCCTGCCCGCGCGCGAACGAAGCGTCCGCGCATCGATGGATCGCTTGCCCGCACCCGGACAAAGACGGCTCGCCTCTCCGCGGGGCTTCCTTGAATCCCGACAATGGGCTCTCGCCGTCCACCAACTCGCCCTCGCGCCCAAGCAAAGCCTGCGGGCGGACGGACCGAGGGTCCGGCGCGGAAATAAAGCCTGCTCGCGTCGAAGCGAAGCCTTCTCGTCGAGGCATTTACAACACGCGGCCGGTCTGGATGGAGCGCCCCGGTTAAAGCTTATGATTTGCAAAGAAAGGGATCTTTCGAAGAATGCGGTTTAAAGTGGACATGGCCGGTCGTTTTCCCTATGGGCCATCCATGAACGATCGCCAACGAGCCAAGCACAATAGTCATCTCGCCCTTCGCACGGTCTGCAACAAGGCCGCCCATCGCTCCCTCTGGAGCAGCCTGCCCGCTTTCGTCCTGCTCTATGATCGATTCCTGGCCCGAATCGGCCTGATCAATGCCAGCCTGCTCGTTCAGGGCAGCGACCGCACCGGCGTGACCGA
Organism: uncultured Chthoniobacterales bacterium; assembly: GCA_964247025.1. Lineage (GTDB taxonomy): Bacteria > Verrucomicrobiota > Verrucomicrobiia > Chthoniobacterales > JAATET01 > JAATET01. The sequence goes on along the minus strand of CAXTSM010000007.1, from coordinate 146,659 downwards.
GGCGAAAAACGACGTCCGTCGCAAGCTCGAAGGCGAGGCCCTGCAAATCGCCGGCGCGCTCAGCGCCTACGCCCTGCTCACGGGTGACGCCGACCTCGCCTCGCAGGTGGACGTTCATCTCACGGACCTCGTCCGGCTGCCCGATGCCGAGATCGACGACCGCGCCCAGGCCTTCCTCGCCGCCGCCCGCGGGCTCCCGGCGCCCGCTGCCGGCCGGCCCAGCGCCGCCGATGTCGGGCTCACCGCCGGCCGGCTCGATTTGCTCGAGACCCGCATCGAGACCTATAACCTCCTCCTGGGCAGCCCGCGCGCCGCGCGCGGCGAAAAGGCCGCCGCCACGCAGACGCTCGGTGCGGCCCTCGACGACATCGACGCGATCCTCGAGCGCGGCCTCGACAAGTTGATGCTCGGCTTCCGCGACACCGGATTTTTCTCCGAATACCACACCGCCCGGAAGATCATCGATCCCGGCACCCCCGCGGCGCCGTCCGGAGCGGTCCCGTCGCGCGGCTCGACGCCGCCGCCCCCGCCCACGGCTTGATTCACACCCCCGGGGCGAATGAGGTGACCGACCGGGGTGGGGTGGCGCCGAGACGGACGGGGCCGCCAACACAGGAGCAAAAGCGACGGCAGGCGAAGGATTAGGCTCCGGGGAAGTTTCTTGAAGAGCGGTGGCCGCGTTCTTGCAGGCTTGTTTCCTGTTCATCCAAACGCGTCGGGCAAGCTTTGTCTTCGTCAACCAAGCGATCCGCAGGGCATCTTTCAGCCGGGATCGATTTGAAACCGAGTCGGACGCGCGACTTCCCCGGCGATGTGCGAATTGATTTGGCGAATGCCCGTCCACGATCAATCCCTCGGGCGCGGTGACGAGAGATGTCGCCCCGGCGATGCGTCGCCGCGCCGCGCGAGACCACGCGTGCTCCCGACGCCCCGACGGAGCGGGGCGGCGACAAGATCGCTGAATGTCGATCCAGCCTAGGGCTGGTCGGGCGTGGGCCGGGCGGCGGACTCCTCGAGTTTCTTGACGCGCGCGTAGAGCTTGCCGAGGCGGTTGACCTGGGCGGCTTGTTCCTTCCACGTCTGGATCTCGCGGGCCGGACTGCCGCAGACGATTTCGCCCGCCTTCAGGTTCCGGCTTAGGCCCGTCTGCGCGGCGACGATGGCCTGATCGCCGATTTCGATGTGGCCGACGAGGCCGGCCTGACCGGCGAGGGTGACGTGATCGCCCACGCGGGTGCTGCCCGAGATGCCGACCTGGGAGCAGATGATGCCGTGCGCGCCGACGCGGACGTTGTGGGCGATCTGGACGAGGTTATCCACCTTCGTGCCCTCCTGGATCCAGGTGCGGCCGAAGCGCGCGCGATCGATCGTGGTGTTCGCGCCGATTTCGACGTCATCGTCGAGCTGCACGATGCCGGTCTGGGGAATGCGGACGTGGCGGCCATCCTTGAGCTCGTAGCCGAAGCCGTCGGAGCCAATGACGGCGCCGCTTTGGAGATGGACGCGGTCGCCCAGCCTGCACCGGTGATTCACGGTCGTGCGGGGATGGAGGAAGGCGTCCGCGCCGATGGTGACGTGGTGGCCGATGAAAGAACCGGCGGCGACAACCGTGCGGGCGCCGATGGCGGCTCCTTCCTCGACGATGACACCGGCGCCGATGTGAGCGGTCGGATCGATGCGGGCGGTGGCGGCAATGATGGCCGTGGGGTGAACTCCGGCGGGGTAGGCGATGGGCTCGGGGGCGAAATGGGCGAGGACCTTCGCGAAGGCGAGGGCCGGATCGGCGACCGTGATTCGAGCCGGCCCGATCGATTCCTGGAACGGCGGCGGAACGAGCACGGCGGTGGCCTGCGTGGCGCGGAGGGCGGGGAGGTATTTCGCGTTGCCGAAGAAGGCGATGTCGCCGGGCCCGGCCTCGGGGAGGGATGCGGGGCCCTGGATGATGATGGCGGCGTGTTCGGGATCGATCTCGCCCGAGACGAGGTCGGCAATTTCGCGCAGGGTCATTTTACGTCGGAAAATACAGGATTCGCGCGGAGGCGCAGAGAGGGAGGGGGTTTTAAAGTGGCTCTGGGGCTCTGCGATTTGGCGGGAGATTCTTCATCGATCAAACTCCGCGGAGGCCGGTGAGGAGGAGTTCGGCGTTCTGTTTGGTGTGCTGGAGATTTGCGTGGAGCACTTCCATGGCCTCGACGGCGGGCAGGTCGGCGAGTTGCTTGCGCAGGGTGACGGTGCGATCGAATTCGTCCGGGTGCAGGAGGAGTTCCTCGCGGCGGGTGCCGGACTTCGTGATGTGAATGGCGGGAAAAACGCGGAGCTCGGCGATGGTGCGATCCAGGTGGATCTCCATGTTCCCGGTGCCCTTGTATTCCTCGAAGATCAGGTCGTCCATGCGGCTCTGGGTGCCGACGAGGGCGGTCGCAAGGATGGTGAGGCTGCCGCCTTCCTCGACGTTGCGGGCGGCACCGAAGAATTTCTTGGGCTTGGCGAGCGCCTTGGCGTCCACCCCTCCGCTCATGGTTCGACCGCCTTTGCTTGGCTGCAGGTTGTTGTAGCCGCGCGACAGGCGCGTGATGCTGTCGAGGAGAATGACGACATCGCGTCCGATCTCGACGAGGCGCTTGGCGCGTTCCGAGACGAGTTCGGCGACGGCCACATGGCGGGACGGGGACTCGTCGAAGGTGCTGCTGAAAATATCGCAATCCAGGGTGCGCTCGAAATCGGTGACCTCCTCAGGACGCTCGTCCACGAGCAGGAGGATAAGGTGGACCGCGGGGTGGTTGCGCTGGATCGCCTGGGCGATCTGCGAGAGCAGGACGGTCTTGCCCGCCCGAGGCGGGGCGACGATCAATCCCCGTTGGCCCATTCCAAGCGGAGAGACGAGGTCGATCGCCCGCGGGCCGAGGTCGGCGTGGCCGGGGGTCTCGAGAAAAATGCGGCGATTCGGGAAAAGCGGCGTGAGCTTTTCGTAGTCGACGGGGGTCACCCATTCGGCCGCGGGCGTGCCCTCGATGGCCGTGATCGAATCAAGGACCAGGCCGTGCTCCCGATGCTGCGGAAGGCGAATGGGACCCTCGATTCTCAAGCCGGGGCGAAGGCTGCGCTCCCGAACGAGGTTCGGGGGAACGGCGACATCCTCGGGGCAGGGGCGGAAACTGAATTTTTCCCACCGGAGAAGGCCGCGATTATTGTCGAGGTCGAAAATGCCGGCGGCGGTGACGATGTCGCCCCGATTGAGGTGGAAGCGAACCTGGTCGAGAACGAGGTGATGGATGCCGCCGTCAGGACGCAGGCGGATGGAGAACTCCGCGGCGCGGGCGGCAAGGGCGGCGCGGGACAGCGCTTGAAGAGCGTTCAAAGAGACCACCAACGATGGGCGTTCCTGCGGAACGGACGGGGACGCATCGGGCGTGACAACATCAGGCATACTTGTGGCGGAGATCAGCAGCGAAAAGGGCGGCTTGCGATTCGAGAAGGTCAAGGCCGGCGTCATTCCAGACGACCTGACCGGCGCCGCGCATCTTAACGTGTAAACTCCACTGCGAGGCGAGGATTTTTCGCGCCAGATCCTCGGGCAACAAACGCTGGACCGTCAAGCGCCGGACCTGGGTGGACGGGCTCGATGCCACAACGACGACATGGTCGAACAAACCCTCCGCCCGGGTCTCGAACAGCAACGGAATATCGACGACAAAAATGCGCTCCTGCTTCACCGACGCGCGGGCGCGCTGAGTCCAGCGCTCCCTGATGACCGGATGCAAAATGCCTTCGAGCGTCTTTTTCTTCGCGATGTCATTGTAGATGATTTCACGAATGAGCGGACGGTTCGGCTCGCCGGTTCGGGAATAGGCGCGGGGAGAGATGGCGTCCTGAACCTGTTCGCGGATGTTCTCGTTCGAATCAAGCAACTCGCGAGCGCAGGCGTCCGCATCGAAAAAGTCCGCGTCGATGAGGTCCAGAAGCAGTCGCCGGAATGTGGATTTACCCGTGGCAACGCCGCCGGTGATGCCGAGGATGGGCATGATCAGACGTCAGCCGAGCGAAAGCCCGACAACGAAACGGCGGGGAAGCATGCTTCCCCGCCGCGGATGATTTCGTTCGATGGGCCGGACGTCACTTCGTCGGCGAGCCTTTCATCTGAATGGTCGGAGGGAGGACTTCGTCGGGGAGACCGATCGATTCCACCACCTCCTCTTGCTCGATGTCGGACCGAACCGGCTTTCCTTCGGCGTCGATCAACTTCGCCGTGACGAAGATGATGAGGTTCTTTTTGAGCTTCTGCTCCACGTCGGAACGGAAGAGGCGACCGACCAGCGGAATATCGCCCAGAAGTGGAACCTTGTCCTGCACCTTCTGGACGTCTTCGCGGATGAGCCCGCCCAGAGAGATCGTCATGCCGTCCCAGATCGTGACGCTGGTCGTGACCTTGCGGCTGCTGAAAATCGGCTGATTGATGACGTTCGGACTGACCACGACGCTCGTCGGCCGAGCCCCGATCGCGCCCGTGGCCGTGCCGGCCAAAGTCAGGATCGGAACGCCGTAATTGATGAAGCCATCGAAATCCACCACCTCGGGCGAAAGCTCGAGGTCGATGGTGTATCCATCCGCGCCGACGGTGGGGGTGACTTCCAGCGTCACGCCGAGATTACGCGTCTCGAAGGCCGAAGGCGTCGTAGGGGTGATGATGGGGTTGGTGCGGAACCCGGAGTTTCCAAATCCGCCACCGCCGACGTTGCCATTGGCGTTGATCGTGCTCTGCGGAATCTGTGGGGGATCGAATTCCGTCGGATATTTGAATTCACGGATGACATTCACGACGGCGCGATTTCCGCTCTTCGTGGTGACGTTGGGGGCGGACATCAAGTCGATGCCTTTTTTCTGGTTGAGTGCCCGGATCACGAATTGGAACTGAGGATTCGTGAAAACTCCGGCGAGGCCGAAAAGGGCGGGGGCGGGACCCTGGGAAATGCCGCTGAGACCCTGCAGGAGATTGTCGATGCCATTCACGGAGATCGCCTGGTCCGCGCCCGAGCCTCGGCCGCTCCGCAGTCCGCTCGTCACGACGTCCGAGCCGATGGGCGCGCCGTTGGGTTCGGCGAAAGGAAAGGCGGTCCCGGCCGCGGAGCCTCCTGTTCCATAGACTCCCGTGCCGATTTGCAGCGGTCCAAGGAGCCAGTCAAAGCCGAGTTCCTTGAGATTATTCTGGTTGATCTCAACGAATTTCGACTCGATCTGAACCTGCGTCGGGGCGGAGCCGAGGGCGGCATCGACCACGGTGTCGATGAAGTCGATGTTGTCCTGCGTGTTCCGGACGACGAGCTTGCTGCCCGCGGGAATGTATTGGGCGCTTGCGCCTTCCGGAAAAATAACCCCGAGCGACGCAAGATAGGTCTGCGCGTTTTGGGTGCCGCTGATGCGGGACGCCGTGCTGGCCTGGTCGGTGACCGCCGCGCCAAAACCGCCGGTGTTATCGACCGCGGCCTCTTTTTTCGGAATGAAGGTCGGGGGAACCTTGTATTCCTTGGTGACAAGTTCGTTGCTCACGTCGGAAAGAGGAACGATCGACACCGCCACGGGATCGATCTTGATCTTCAATCCCGCCAAGCTGGAGAGGTAGCGGAGCGCTTCGTAAAGGGGAACGTTCTCGAGGCCGAGCGTGATCTGGGTGTCCTCCGTGGCCGGCGCGGCCACGCCACCAGCGGCGGCGTCGGGGGCTCCGAGACCGCCGGGCGCGGCGCCGGGGGCTCCGGCTCCCGGGGCGCCCGGTTCCGCGGGAGGAAGGATATCCGAGCCCGTTCCAGCGGCGGAAGCCACCGGCGCCGCGAGCTTGAGGAAGATGTTCACGCCTTTTTTCGTGGGGTCGGGCTCGAGGGTGTCGAGCTGGCGGCTGATCTGGCGAAGATAGTCGACCGCCTCGCGAATCGTGGTGTCCTGGAAGTTGATTCGCGGGACGATGATGCGGTTCAACTTCGCGGTCATCGCCTCGGTGAGGGAAACGTCGGCGCGCGATTGGCTGGACTGGGTATCCTTGCCGCCCGTGAAACGACGGACCGGAAGTTCCCATCCCTTGGTAACCTGCCAGAGCATGCGGCTGCGCGTTTCGTTATACGCCTCGTGGTCGTATTTCTCCTTCGCGTTGTTCACTTTCTCGATGCCCTTGCGCGCGGCGATGTTGTATTTGTCGACGTTGAGGACCTGCTCGTAGCGTTTGACGGCGAGATCGTAACTGCCCCGGGAGTAAAAGCCTTCCGCCTCGACGAGGAGCTGGGAAACTTGCGTGCGATCCTGAGCAAAGGCCGGAGTGACGGTCTTGTTGTAGTAATCCGGCTGCTCCAAGTGGGCGAGAAGCGCAATGGCCGGGCCATACGTCGGATTGTATTGGGGAAGCAGCACCGTCTTGGCCACCTTTTCGGCGTCGCCGTAGCGACCATGGTCGATCAGGTATTCAGCGTAAGCGATCGAGGCCTGGCTGAACTTGGAGAGAGCCCGGGAGCGTTCTCCGTCGACCGCCGCGCCGGAGCCGAGGGCGTCGACCGCCCGCATGTAGGAGTCGTAGGCGGTCTCGTAATCTTTGCTGGCCATCGCGCGGTCGCCCGTCTGGAGCAGGCGCTTTGCGTCGAGCTCATCCTGCTGACGGCGCACGATTTCACGCTGGGCGGCGGAATCGAGCGAACTGGATCCGGAGCTGTAGCTGCCGGCGAAAGATGCGGGCGAGCAGAGAGCCACGAGGGCGAGGCTGAATCCGATCGGTCGAATCCGGGAGTCGAGGGGTTTGATCATGGAATGAATCTTCGTCGGCAATTAGTTGGAGGGGAGGAGTGCGTCGCTGGTGCTGGCGTCGCCGGAGATCGCTTCGGCGCCGGTGACCGGGGCGTCCGGAACGGCGACTTCCGTGCCGTCCTCGACTTCCTTGATGAGGGGCTGACCGGCCGGATCGAGCAGGCTGGCCGTGACAAACATGATCAGATTCCTTTTGATGTGCTGATCGGCCGAGGTTCGGAACAGACGGCCAACGAGCGGAATGTCTCCGATGATGGGGGTCTTGTCCTCGACCTTCTGAACGTCCTCGCGCATGAGGCCACCGAGCACGACGGTCTGCCCGTCGTAAACCGTCACCTGGGTGGTGACCTGCCGAACGCTGAAGACCGGCTGGTTGATCGTGTTCTGGGAGACGAGCACGGTGGTGGGAGTTCCTAAAATGTCGCCGATTTGATCGAGGCCATTGAAAAGTCCGCCGCTGACGGAGCTCAGGACGCCCTGGGTGACCGATTGCGCCGTGGCGAAGATGGGGCTGCCATAGTTAATGAAGCCGTCGAACTCCGTGACGCGGGGCGACAGGTTCAAGTCGATGGTGTAACCGTCGGGTCCAATGGTGGGCTCGACTTCGAGCTCGACCCCGAGATTTCGGGTCTCAAACGCGGAGGGCGTGGTCGGAGTGACCGGAGAAAATCCACTTCCAACGGATTGGGGAATCTGCGGCGGATCGAATTGGGTGGGGTAACGGAATTCGCGGACGAGTTGGATCACGGCGCGCTGGCCGCTTTTCGCGGTGACCCGGGGCGCCGACATCAGGTCGATGCCTTTCTGTTGATCCAAGGCGCGAAGCACGACCTGAAATTGGGGATTTGTAAAAACTCCCGCCAAGGCAAGCACGCCGGGGGCCGCGCCGGCACCGGATCCGAAGAGGAGGCCGTCGAGCGCATTGACGCTGATGGCGGTGGTGCCGCTTCGGTTTCCTCCGGTGAGCGGTCCCGTCGTCGTGCTCGTCGCGCCCACGGGGATGCCGCCGGCGCCGGGCGCCTGGAAGGGGAAGTCGGAGTTCGAGGTGGTCGTCGAAGAGCCACTGGTGGAGACGCTCGTTCCGGAAATATTCTGGCCGAACGGAGCGGTGCCGCCACCGCCGTAGACGCCGGTTCCGAAGGGAAGCGCGAATTGACCGAGCAGCCAATCGAAACCGAGTTCCTTCAGATTGTTCTGCGTGACTTCGATGAACTTGGATTCAATCTGCACCTGGGTGGCGGGGATCGAGGTGTCGATGTCGACCAATTGGTCGATGAGGTCGAGATTCGCCTGGGTGTTGCGGACGACCAGTTTGCTGCTGCTGGCGAGATAGTTGGCCGAGGAACCGGTGGGGAAGGTCACCCCCTGGGCCAGGAGGAACTCCTTGGCGCCGGATTTTCCGACCGAGCCGCCGGCCGCTCCGCCCGCCGGAGCAGCTCCGCCGAATCCGAAGCCACCGGGAGCGGCCGCGGCTCCGCCGGCGTCGCCGGTCGAAGCGGGGAGGTTCGAGATGAAGCCCGGGGAAACCCGGTATTCCTTGGTGATCAGGATGTCGGTCTGCTGGTTGAGCGGCACGACGGCGACGGCGTAGGGGTCGACCTTGACCTTCAGACCGGCTGCCGTCGCGATATAACGAAGCGCTTCGCCAAGCGGCACGTCGGTAAGGGCGAGGGTGATGCGCTGGGCGGAGTCGGCGCCCTGGGTCCCCGGATCGAGGGCGAGCACGATGTTTATCCCGCGCTTCTTGTCGTCGGGCTCGGTGGTGTCCAACGCTTTGGCGCGCTGCTTGATGTAATCGAGGGCTTCTCGAACGGTGGCCTCGCGGAAATTGATGCTCGGGATCCGGATCTCCGCGAGCTTGCGGTTGATCGAGGCGGTTCCACGGACATCGATGACGGGTTGCTCGATCACCTGGGAGTTGACGCCATCGTATTTCGTGACGGGAAGTTCCCAGGCGTGATCCACGCGCTCGATCAGCTCGGAACGGGTTGAATTATACGAGTTGTCGGCGTAATTCTGGCGGGCGCCATTGATCTTTTCCATCAGCCGGCGGGCGGCGATGTTGTATTTGTCGACGTTGAGGACCTGCTCGCAGCGTTTGAAGGCAAGATCGTAACGACCGGTCTGGTAAAATCCGTCACCCTCGCGGAGGAGCTGTTTGACGAGTTCCACGTTGGCCACAAAGCCGGGGGTAATGGTGGGATTGAAGGTGTCCGGGGCCTTGATTTTTGCGAGGAGCTTCAGGGCCGGACCGTTGTTTGGATCGTATTGGTCTTCGAGAATGACTTTGACGACGATCTCGGCATCCTTGTAGCGGCCCTCCGAAACACGTTGCTCGGCGAGGGAAATGACGGAAGTCTCGAAGCCGCTCATCGCGCCGGCACGAAGATCGGCCGTCGCCGCCCCGCTGCTGGGAAGGGCATCGACCGCGCTTTTGTAGTAGGCGTAGGCGGATTCGTAATCCTGGTTGGCGAGCGCCTCCTTGCCCTTGGAAATGGCGTCCTGAACAAAATTGTTATATTGTTCGCGGCGGTAGATCTCGCGCTCCGCGGTGCCTTGAACGCCAACCTGCTGGGCGAGCAAGGGGCCAAGGTTGGCGGCGGCAAGCGTGGAAATTCCGAGGAGGAGGGCGGTTTTGCGTGGCATGGTTAAGACAAGGGGCGGCGTGGGGAGAAAAGAAGGGTTTGGGCGAATGCTCGGGCGCGATGAATGGATGGCGGTCAATGAGAGATCGAGGGCCGCTAGGAGCCCTTGGGAACGTGAATCTTGTCCCCTTGGGGGCTTTCGATTACCGCTTCGGCATCGGAGATGTCAATGAGTTTATACTTCACGCCTTCATCCGGCTTCACGGCGAAGGCGGTGTTCTTTTTGACCTTCATTTCCGAACCGTCCCACAGGTATTTGAATCGGGCGTAGACGGTGGGATCGTTGACCGGCTTGTCGTAGACCAAGGCGATCTTTTGGCCGGTCTCCTGGTTTTCCACGGTGAGTTCGGAAACGTCGATTTCGATCTCATTTTTCACGACCGTTTTCTTCTCGTAGTTCACGATCTTATACGGCGTTTTGGGGATCAGCGCTCCCAGGGGAAGGAACGAAGTCGGCTGGCGAAGGTCGAGGGTATTGATGGAAAAAGTCTGCCCGTCGTCGGGAGTGCCGCTGAACTTAAGGCGAAACGGCACCTTGACGAATTCGAGCAGACGTAGCTTCGTGATGTAGCCCGGCTTGGAGACGGCGGAAGTGGGATCGGTCTTTCCGCTGTATTCCTCGATGTTCGAAAACTTGTCCCCGTCGGGATCGGCATTGGGAAGGTTCGGATCGGCGTAATCGAGGTTGTATTTGACGAGCCAGGCGTTCTCGATGGGAGGATGCAGGGGCGGCTGACCCGGCTCGAGAGGATTGACGGGCTCGCCGCCGTCCTTGATCAGGTAAGGTTCGGAGACAAAAAGCGAACCCTTGTGCGGGCCCCATTCGTCGGGTTTCGCGATGAGGGCAGCGCGCTCCTTGAGCAAGCCGGTGGCGGGCGGCGGCACCGCGTTGCTCGGGCGTTTCGCGCTGTCGCGGGAGGTAAAGACGTCACTGAACGAAAGCGTCTGCATGATGATGACGCCAGCAAAAGCGAGCACGAGCAGGCCGAGAACGGCGAGGATGACGCGGTCGAAATGTTTTTTGAACCAGTCCATGATGGGAAACGGCTACTTCTTGGAATCCGGGGGGTTGAAGGTAATCATCTCGATGCGGGTGGCGACAGTGAGAGACTCGCGGCCCACGAGGAGGCGCATGCTCGAGCCGGCCGGGGCTGCGCCGGGGGACGCTTCGCCCGGATTGGCCCCTGAGGCGGGCGCGGAACCCCCAACATCGGCGGCCGCATCCACGCGGCTGGGGCCTTCGGAGTTGCTGTTATCGATGGTAAGGTTGCGGATGACAAAGAACTGGCTTGCGGTGGCGATCGCGTTCAACGCCAAGCGAACCCGGCTCTGGTCCGCCACAAACGCGATGTCGAAGTCGTTGGAGACGACGACCTTGGGTCCGTTGGCGGACGGGCGGCGATTGCCGCCGGGGGCGGGGGTTTCGACCCGCGGAGCTCCGCCTTCCTCGGGAAGGGCATCCCGCTTGATGCCGAGGACCTTGGCGACCTTGAACTCCACAAGGCGATCGACGACCAGACGAATGGCCTCGAGTTCGCGGCCCAAGGGCGCGGCGGCATCGTTCGAAGGCAGGCTGCCTTGGTATTGATCGAACCCGAGATAAAAGCCCTCGTTAAGCTCGACGCCGTTCTGCTTGGCGGCGGCCTGCACCTCGGAGACGTAGGCGCGCAGCCGGTCCTGAAAAGCTTGCGGGGTCAGTGAGGCGTCCAACGGCTTCTGCATCTTCGCGATTTGCGCGAGGAGGCGATCGTATTCGCCCCGGTATTCCGCGGTCATCCGCGCGTAGGCCCGGTTGTTTTCCTCGTTGGGAAAGGGAGAGCGGTTTTGGAGGGACTGAAGGCGGGCCACCTGGGTGTCGTATTGTTCGGACACCTCGGAATAATGGGTGTAGCTCGAATAAACGAGGTAGCCGAGGATGCCGGCGCCGACTACGGTGACGGCGAGATAGCCGGTAAGGAAAGGGTTCCGCCAGTTCATGGGAGGGCGATGGGGGTTTTCAGCGGCAGGACGATCGTGTAGGGGTAAGCCCACGTTTGGTCGTCGGGAGTGCTCCGACGGGTGACAATCTTGGCCTTCTCCGAGGGGGCGATGGAGAACAGGCTCGAGGTTTGGAGGTTATTGACGAAATCGTCGATAACCTTGGCCTGGCTGGGGTTGTTGAAATAAAGACCCTGGATCTCCAGCGCATCGATGGCCGGCCGGCCGGAAGGAGCGACCCCGGAAGCGGTTCTCCTCGAGGACGCGGGTGCGGATGGGGCCGAGGGCGCGGCCACGGAGACCGACCGCGATTTGTCGTCCAGACCGGTGAGGATGGGGCGGCGGCTGGAAAGCGGCGTGAGCCGGGTGATCCAGATGAACCGGTCGGGGAGCTTGGTTCCCAGTTCGTCGATGATTTTCAGCCAGAGATCGCGTTCCAGCGCGGCGGTGAGAACGGGATCCGCAATGCTTTCGAGTTGATCCTGGGCCTTCTTGAGGTTGTCGAACTCCAGGGCCTTCCCGTCGAGCTTGGCAATGTCGGCATTGACGCCATCGAGCACCTGGTTCTGCACGGAAGCGGCCTTGGAAAAATAAACGTACCACAGGAGGAGCGCCAGAAACAGACAGCCGGTGGCCGCAATGAGGAACGGCTTCCGCCTGGCGAGGGTCTGGGCGGCCATCACCGCCGGGGGGCGGAGGTTGATTTCAACCGGACAGTTCCCGAGCTGGCGCAGGGCCAGGCCGACGATCTCGCCGCCGGCTTGAGCCCGGGAGGAGAGAAGGGCGGTGTCCACGGTCGCGGCGACCGCCACGTTCCGGAAGGGGTTGAAGAAGTCGACCGGCATCTGGAGCTTTTCGCTGAAGAACTCGAGCATGTAGGGCATGCTCACCGCGCCGCCGCCGAGGAAGACCCGGAGCGGCTGGGTGCCGCCTTGGTTGGCGCGATAGAAACTGATGGATCGGGCGATTTCTGCGTGGAGCCGGGTGAGGGTCGTGCGGGAGAGCTTGGAAATGCGGCTGACGAGTTCCTCTTCCGGCTCGGCGTAGGAACCACCGAGGCCGACGAATCCTTTTTCCTTTTTCGCCAGTTCGGCGGCCTCGACGGGCTGGCCGAATTCCTTTGCGATGGAGGTGGTGATCGTGTTGCCGCCCACGGGGATGCTGCGGGTGTAGGTCTTGTCGCCCTCGATGAAGACCAGATTGGTCGTGCGGGAACCGATGTCGACGAGCAGGGAGCATCCGTCGAGATCGCTGTAATTGTAACGGAAAGCGTTCAGCAGGGCGAGGGGCGCGACATCGATCGTCTGGGGAACGAATCCGGCCGACTCGACGGCCTGGTTCACCGATTCCAGAAGGTCGGTTTTGATCGCGAGCAGGACGACGTTCAGCTTGCCGTCGTGGGGCTGGCCGAGGGCCTGATAGTCCCAGACCACCTCATCGATGGGGAAGGGAATGTTCTGCTGGGCTTCGAAGGCGATGATCTCGTCGAGGTCCTCGGCGGAAGAGCCAGGAAGCGCCAGATAGCGGACGAAAACCGATTGAGACGGCAGCGCATAGCTGACCGGGCCGTGGGCGAGCTTGCCTTCGGATTTCAGCTGGGCGACGGCGGCCTCGAGTTGCCCCGGACGGGAGGCATCGGCGCCGGGATCGGAGAGCAGTTCGGAAAAAAGAAGACGATCGAGGGTGAGGGCGCCGTTCGGGTCGACGTGGAACTCGGCGAGCGCCACATTTTGCATCCCCAGATTGAGGACGCGGATGCGGGAGGGTGCGGGCATCTTTTAAACGGATCGGTGAAGATTGGGAGACTAATATCCGCCCGGGGCCGCGGCCTTCGTCGCCTCGAAGTAATCGTAGAAGAGCGGGGCGAACGGCGTTTGGTCCTTCGTCAACACGAGCCCCGGTGGCCCCTGTTGAAATTGGTTCCACCACTGCGGGCGGCCCTTGCCAAGACCGATGCTCTGCTCGGCGACGAGCTGGCCCTGCACCGAGGCGGTGACGCCGATGGCCTGATAGGCGGACTGCATGTTGGCGGGCGCCTTGCCGGCGAAAAATCTCCGCAGGACCTGCGGGCTCACCAACATCACCGAGTGGTGGGCATCCCCCGGGCCGCCGGGAAGAATGCCCGTGTGGGTGACCGAACCGACGAGGAGCGTGCCTTTCGGACTGGCCGGGCCTTTGTCGTTGAGCAGGATGTAATACGTGAACTTCAGGTCATCGAGCGGCGGGGTGCGCGGCGTGGCCGTGTAGGTGAAGGCGACTTCCACCCACAGCCACAATTGACTCGACGATTTTTTCTGCGGGCCGACGCCGAGGCTGAACTCGGGCGAAAGCGCATTTTTTTCGATCGAGATGTCCGTGATCTTGATCGGGGAATTGGCCGTGACCTGGGCGGGAGCCAGCAGGGAGGTTCCGAGAAAAAGGACGGCGGCCGGGAAGAAGGATTTCATCATGTTCAGGGGCGGCGAAAGGGTTGGAGGGGATTCGGCAAGCTAGAGAACGCGTTCTCTCAAGGCAAACATGTTTCTTGCAAAAATGGTGAATATCTTGGGTTGGCGAAGCGTGCGGCCGATGGCGCGGAAACCAGTCGCCAACGCGCGCGAAAACGCGCCGGATTTCTACGCGGAAGCCTCCGCGCAGCGCCAGCAGAAAAAGCCGGAAAACCGCGCGCCCGGGAATTATTTTGCGCCCAGGCCAAAGAGCACGACCGGCGCGGTGCGCAGCAAAATCCAAAGATCGAGTCCGAGCGACCATTGGTCGATGTACTCGAGATCCATCCGCACCCAGTCCGCGAAATCGGTCACGGCGTTGCGCCCGCGGACCTGCCACAGGCAGGTCAACCCCGGCCGCATGCTCAGGCGGCGGCGGTGCGACGCGCTCTCGAACTTCTCGACCTCGTAGACCGGCAGGGGGCGGGGCCCCACCAGGCTCATCTCGCCCCGCAGGACGTTGAGCAGCTGCGGAAGCTCGTCGATGCTCGTTTTTCGGATGAAGCGGCCGAGGGGGGTGACGCGCGGATCGTCCTCGATCTTGAAAACCGGGCCGCTCATCACGTTGTAAGCGATGAGTTCCGCGCGGCGCATCTCCGCATTCGTCTGCATGGACCGGAATTTATACATCGTAAAGGGCCGCCCGTGCCGCCCCGCGCGCTTCTGCGTGAAAAAGGCGGGCCCCGGCGAGGTGATCTTGATCGCGAGCGCCACGACCAGGATCAGCGGGAAAAGCGCGAGCAGCCCGAGCGCGGCGAGGACGCGGTCCATCGCGCCCTTCACGAGCAGCGCCCACGAGAGATCGGGCGTGGTGCGAAAGACGAGCATCGGGCGCTCGGCCAGCAACTCGTAGGTCGGGCGCGCGATCGACGTGCGAATGAAATCCGCGCACAGCCAGCCCTCGACGCCCTCGAGCTCGCAGGCCTCGATCGCCTTTTGCACGACGTTGAGCTCGATCCGGCTGAATGCGAGAAGCACGCGGCCGACCGAATGTTCGTGCACCGCGGCGACGAGCGGCGCCATGTCGTCGGTCAGCAACGGCACGCGCGCGACGACGGAGATCTCCAGCCGCTGGCTGCCGGTGAAGCTGGCCTCGAGTTCCGCCATCTTCGCCGGCTCCCCGACGATGATGATGCGCTCGCCGGTGGCCCCGCGCAGCAGCGAGCGTTTGTAGATCGCGATGATGAGCCGCTCCTTCACCAGCAGGACGACGGGGGCGGCGATGATGAAAAACAAGATGACCGACCGGCTGGGAATCTCGAGTTTCATCAGGAACGAGACGGCCGAGACGAGGGCCAGCAGCCAAAGCCCGGCGCGCGAAATCTGGGTGAGGGATTTCCAGACCGTCTTCTCGAGCGGATATTGGTAGAACCCCTGAAGCTCGAGCAGAAAGGGGCCGACGGGGACCAGCGTGAGCGCCCACCAGAAATACTTCCACTCCGGGATTTCCGGTGAATTGTCGAGCCGCAGGATGCCGTTGAAGCGGAGCCAATGGCACGCGTAGTAGGTCAGGCCGAGAATCGTCATGTCGACGACCTGATTCAGTTGAAGGTTGATTTCCTGCTTGCGCGCTAACATATCAACGACGGCCTCGTTGGACTCCGGCGAGGCGGCCTAAGTAAGTTTAGCATCGATGAGCCGTCAAAGAAAAAGCCCGCTGCGCCTGGATCGCCCGAACGTCGTCGGCATCGTGGAATCGTCCGCCGCCCTCCGCCTGGCCGCCGGGCTCCCGCTCGACCTGGTCGAAATCCGGCTGGACGCCTTCGAAGCCGCGCCCGACCTGCGCGGCCTTGCCGCGCCCCTCCTCGCCACGGTGCGCTCGCCCCGCGAAGGCGGCCGCCAGGCGCTGAACGCCCGCGAACGTGCCTCCCGCTACCTCGCGACGCTCGCCCACGTCGCCGGGATCGACGTCGAGCTGAGCTCGGCGCGGGAGCTGGCCGCCACGCTCGGGGCGGCGCGCGCGGCCGGGAAGCGAATCGTGCTTTCGTTCCACGACTTCGCCGGCACGCCCCCGCTCGCCGCGCTGCGCGCCCGGCAGCGGCGGGCGCTCGCGCTGGGCGCCGATGTCTTCAAGGCGGCGGTCACTCCGCGCACGCCAGGCGAACTCGCGGCGCTGCTCGCGCTGCTCGATCGCCCCCCGCTTCCCACCGCGGTGATGGGCATGGGCCCGCTCGGGAAGGTCTCGCGCCTCGCCGCCGCGGCCTGCGGCTCGGTGCTGAACTACGGCTGGATCGAGCGGCCGAACGTCGCCGGCCAATGGTCCGCGGTCGAGCTGCGCGCCCGGCTGGGCGAGCTCGGCCCGTGAGCGGCGCGATGCTGCTGTGGCTGCCGGCCCTCGCCGCCATCGGCTACGTGTTCGCGACGCTGTTCCTCAAGCGCGCGCTGACGGCGGGCTGCGGCCAGGCGCAGTTGAACCTGGTGGCAAGCCTCGCGCCCGCGCTCCTTTTCCAGCCGCTGTGGCTGTGGCCGGCGACGCCGGATTGGTCGCATGCGGGCGAACCGGTTATCACGGGGGGCCTGTTCGTGCTTGGGCAGATCTTCACGTTCCGCGCGCTTCGGCGCGGCGAGGTGTCGGTGACCACGCCGCTTCTCGGCACGAAGGTCCTGCTCACGGCGGGACTCGCGGCCGCGATCTTCGGGCAGACCATCACGGCCCAATGGTGGCTCGGCGCGGCGGCCAGCGCCTGGGGCGTGGTGCTCGTGACCGGCGCGACCTGGCGGACGCTCGCGCCGCGCCTGGCCCGACCGGACGCGCTGTATTCGCTGGCCGCGGCGGCCCTGTTCGCGCTCGCCGACGTGCTCGTGCAGCGTTGGACGCATCACCTCGGCGTCGCGCGATTCGTGCCGCTCATGTTCGGCGTGGTCGGACTGGCGTCGGCGTTCATTTTCGTCCCGCGGACGGGCCTTCGCGTTCTCGCCATGCCGGCCCGCGCGCGGGGCGCGCTGCTGGTCGGGTCGCTGCTGCTGGGAGTCCAGGCACTCGGCATGGCGACGTCGCTGGGGCTGCACGAGAGCGCGACGGCGGTGAACATCGTCTACAGCTCGCGCGCGGTCTGGGCCGTCGTGCTGGCGTGGTGGCTGGCCCGGACGATGCGGGGCGGGGAGGCGCACGACGCGCCGGCGGTCCTGCGGCGGCGGCTGCTCGGATCGCTGCTGCTTTTCGCGGCCGTGATCGCGGTGCTGATTTAGGCGCGGAAAGCCGGGAGGCAGGAAAAAAGCAGGCGAGGCTTTCCTGCGTTCCCGCTTTCCTTGTTTAATTCTTCCGTTGAAGGAGCTTCTTGAAAAACTGCGGGCCGGCGAAGCGTTGGGCGACGTCGACGTGGAAATGTTTTGCGCGCTTTTGCTCGCGGAGGCGGGTTCGGTCGACGATCGCGCGGAGCTGCTGCGCGGACTGTCCGCGAAAGGCGAGACGCCGGCGGAGATCGCGAGCTTCGTGCGCGTGCTGCTCGCGCATGCGCGGCGAATCGAGATTCGCGCGGACGGCGGGCCGCTCATCGACGTGTGCGGCACGGGCGGTGACAAGCACGGCCTGTTCAATGTTTCCACCGCGGCCATGTTCGTCGTCGCGGCCTGCGGGGCGCGCGTGGCCAAGCACGGCAATCGCGGCGTGACATCGAAGAGCGGCGGCGCGGACGTGCTCGAGGCGCTGGGCGTCCGCCTCGAGCTGGAGCCGGCGAGGGCGGCGGAGGCGCTCGACGCGGCCGGGTGCGTGTTTTTGTTCGCGCCGTTTTATCACCCGGCGTTCAAGGCCATCGCGCCGGTGCGGAGATTTCTGGCCGGTCGCGGCGAGACGACGATCTTCAACAAGCTCGGACCGCTGCTGAATCCGGCCCATCCGCCGTATCAGCTCGCGGGGGTCTTCGATCCGGCGATGGTCGGGACGTATGCCGCGGTTTTCGCGGCGCTCGGCCGCCGGCGGGCGTGGGCGGTGCACGGGCTCACGCCGCACGGCGGATTGGACGAGATGTCCACGCTGGGGGCGACGGAGGTGCGCAGCCTCGAAGGCGGCTTCACGCTGGATGCGGCGGATTTTGGCCTTCGTCCTCCGGCGTTGGCGGAACTGGTCGGCGGAGACGCCGCGCACAACGCCCGGATTTTGGAGGATCTCCTGCGGGGCCGCGCGGGGGGAGCGATCGCGGACATTGTCGCCTGGAACGCCGCCGGCGCGCTCGTGGTCGCGGGGATTTGCGGCGATATCGGCGCGGGGTTGAAACGGGCGCGGGAGGCAATCCGCACCGGCGCCGCGGCCGGGCGGCTCGAGGCCCTGCGGGCGGCGACCGCGGCCCGCGGGTGATCGCGCGGGGCGCCGTGGCGGAGGGCGCGTGGTCCCTCGACTACGCGCCGAGGTAGGCTTCGCGGATGCGGGGGTCGGCGAGGAGGTCGGCACTCGGGCCGGCGAACTTGATCGTGCCGGTCTCGAGCACGGCGGCGCGGTGGGCCAGGCGCAGGGCGATGTTCGCGTTTTGCTCGACGAGGAGGATGGTGACGCCGGTCTGGTTGATGTCGCGCACGACGTTGTAGATTTCCTTCACGAGCTTGGGGGCGAGGCCCATGGACGGTTCGTCGAGAAGCAGCGTCTTCGGACGGCTCATCAGGGCGCGGGCGACGGCCAGCATCTGCTGTTCGCCGCCCGAGAGCGTGCCGGCGGGCTGTTGCAGGCGCTCGCGAAGGCGGGGCAGGGCGGTGAGAAGGCGGTCGAGGTCATCGGCGATCGCCGGGTGATCCGGGCGAAGCCAGGCGCCAAGCTTGAGGTTTTCCTGCACGGTCAGGTTGCCGAAGATGCCGCGGCCTTCGGGGACGTGGGCAAGGCCGAGGCCGACGATGTCTGGCGCGGGCACCGCGGTGAGATCGCGGCCGGCCAGCGAGACCTTGCCGCCGTGGCGGAGCAGGCCGGAGATCGCGCGGAGGGTGGAGGTCTTGCCGGCGCCGTTCGCTCCGATGAGGGTGAAGATCTCGCCCTCGCGGACCTCGAAGGAAATGCCTTTTACGGCGTGGATATCGCCGTAGGAGACGGTGAGATTTTCGACGGTCAGCATGGGGAGGGAAGATTGGCGCGGAAGGAAAGGCGGGGGCTCGCGCGAAGGCGCGAAGGCGCGAAGAAATAGAGAAAGGGCATCCCGCCGAGACTCCAATTTCGTTCTCGGCGTCTCTGCGCCTCCGCGTGAGCCGGCTGCTCCCTTCGCGGCTTCGCGGCTTCGCGCGCGGTCTTCATGCCTGCTCGTCCTCCGGGCCGCCGAGGTAGGCTTCGATGACGCGCGGGTGGTCGCGGATCTCCGCGGGGGTGCCGTCGGCGATGGTCTGGCCGAAGTCGAGCACGGTGATGCGGTCGCAGAGGTTCATCACGAGATGCATGTGGTGCTCGATGAGCACGAGGGTGACCTGGAATTCGCCGCGCACCCAGCGGAGGAATTCCGTGAGCGCGGCGGTCTCGCCGGTGTTCATGCCGGCGGCGGGTTCGTCGAGGAGCAGAAGCTCGGGCTTGAGGGCGAGCGCGCGGGCGATTTCGAGTTTGCGTTGGAATCCGTAGGGCAGGTCGCCGGCGATGTCGTGGGCGTGGCCGGCGAGTCCGAAGGGTCGAAGGAGCGCCATGCTTTCGTCGATGGAGCGTTGCTCGTCGCGGGCGGAACGGGGCAGGCGGAAGAGGGCCTCGAGCGGCGAATAATGCAACTGCGAGTCGTGGGCGACGCGCACGTTGTCGAGGACGGTGAGGGCCTTGCAGAGACGGATGTTTTGAAAGGTGCGGCCGATGCCAAGGTTCGCGATGCGGCCCGGGCGCAGGCCGGCGATGGATTCGCCGCGGAAGCGGATGGCGCCCTCGGTCGGCCGGTAGATGCCGGTGATGAGGTTGAAGAGCGTGGTCTTGCCGGCGCCGTTCGGGCCGATGATGCCGTGCGCGTGCCCGGCCCGCACGCTGACGTCGCATTGCGAGATGGCGCAAAGGCCGCCGAAGCGCTTGGTGACGCGGGAGATTTCCAGGAGCGCGCTCATGCTTTCTCCGCGGCGGGCGGCGGGCTGGGCCGGGCGAAGAGTTCGCGCCGGGGCAGGAACCACGCGAGCTCGCGCATGCCCATGATGCCGCGCGGGCGGAAGAGCATGAGCGCGATGAGCAGCGCGGAGAGGATGACCATGCGCCAGTAGCCGAGGCCCATTTTTTCCAGCCCGTAGAAAAGGAAGGTGAAGACGACCGCGCCGAGGATCGAGCCGCCGAGCGAGCTGACGCCGCCGAGGTAGACCATGACGAGGATCTCGGTGGACTTCACGATGTCGAAATATTTCGGGTTGATGAAGTTGAGGTGCGCGTAGAGCGCGCCCGCCACGCCGCCGAAGAACGACGAGACGACGAAGGCGAGGATCTTGGCCTCGCGCACGCGGACGCCCATGGCATTGGCGGCGATCTCGTCCTCGCGGATGGCGACGATGCCGCGGCCGAACTTGGAATGGACGAGATTGCGGATGACGAGGATCGTGGTCACGACCCAGAACATCGTCCACGGCAGCGTCGTCATCTTGTCCACGCCGAGCAGGCCGGCCGGGCCGCCGACGTAGGGGATGTTCTCCCACGCGGATTTGACGATCATGAGGAACGCGAGCGTGATGATCGCGAGGTAGTCGCCGCGGGTCTTGAACGAGAGCAGCGCGAGCAGGAAACCGACGAGGGCGGCGACGATGCCGCCAAAGACGACGGCGACGGGGAAGAGCGCCGGCGTGTCCGGCAGCCACTTCGTGGTGAAGACCGCGGAGGTGTAGGCGCCGAGGCTCATGAAGCCGGCGTGGCCGACGGAGAACTCGCCCATGTAGCCGTTCACGAGATTCAGGCTCGCGCACAGGATGACGTTGATGCCGATGGTGATGAGGATGATCCGGGTGTAGCCGTTGAGGATCGGCTGATACTGCGCGACGATCGTGAAGGCAAAGCCGAGGAGAACGAGCGCGGGGAGGATCCAGCGGTTGCGCGCGAGGTTGGTCAGGAACGCGCTCATGCTGCTTGTTTCGCGCGAAGGCGCGAAGACGCGAAGGAAATACGGGAAGGGCTCACGCGGGGACGCCGAGTCGCGGGGGGGAGAAGAGGGTAAAAGCAGGAGGATTTGCCGACTTCACGTTCTCCTCTTCGCGGCTTCGAGGCTTCGCGTGGGCATCTGTTTTCTCGGCGTCTCGGCGCCTCGGCGTGAGTCACGCTCATACCTTCTGGTTCGGCGCGTGACCCAGCAGGCCGTAGGGCTTGAAGACAAGGATGACCAGCAGCAGCGAGTAGCAGATGAGGTCGCGATAGGTGGAGGGAAGGACCACGACGGCCATGACTTCGACCGCGCCGAGGATGAAGCCGCCCAGCACGGCGCCGCGGATGCTGCCGATGCCGCCGACGACCGCGGCGATGAACGCCTTCCATCCGACGAGGATGCCCATGCTCGGGGCGATGACGGGATAGGCGAGGCCGTAGAGCATGCCCGCCGCGCCGCCGAGGCCGGCGCCGATGAGAAAGGTCATCGAGATGATGCGGTCCGCGGGGATGCCCATGAGCGGAACGGTGCGGGCATCGAAGGAGATGGCGCGCATGGCCATGCCGTAGCGGGTCTTCCGGATCAGGAAATCGAGCGCGACCATGAGCACGAGGGCGACGACGATGATGAGGATCTGGAGCGCGGTGATGGTGAGCGTGAGCGGGGCGCCGGAGCCGGCGGGACCGGCGGGACCGGCGACCGGGCCGATCACGAAGGTGGTGTTCTGCATCAAGGTCGGCATCGACTTCGAGTAGGGGAAGACGAGCAGCGTCACGCTCTCGATCAGCAGGCCGCAGCCGAGCGCGGTGATGATCGCGGAGACGCGGGGCGCGGAGCGCAGCGGCCGGTAGGCGACCCGCTCGATGAAGGCGCCGAGGAGACCGATGATGGCCATGACGAGGAGCAGGAGAAGGATGAAGACGAGAAGGGGCGGGACGCCGGTGAGGAGGGGGACGAGGAGACCCGCGAGCAGCATGCAGGCGAAGGCGCCGAGCATGAAGAGGTCGCCGTGGGCGAAATTGATCATGGTCAGCACGCCGTAGACCATGCTGTAGCCGAGCGCGATGAGCGCGTAGATCGAGCCTTGCTGGAGGGCGTTGATCGTTTGCTGGGCGAGGTAGTAGAGCATCCTAGGGAACCACGGATATCACGGGTGACACGGATGGGGATGCGAAAGAGGGCGCCGGCGGGGGCGGGCGATCGATGGGGGTCGGGTTACGGCTGGGCGTTGGCGACCCAGGCGAATTTGCCGTCCTTGACCTGGAGGATGACGGCGCTCTTGATCGGGTCGCCGCTGCCGGGAACGAACTGCATCGTGCCGGTGACGCCGACGTATTTGGGAATCTTCGCGAGGGCGTCGCGCACGGCCGTCCGGTCGGTTTTGCCGGCGGCCTTGACGGCGTCGACGAGCAGTCCGAAGGCGTCGTAGGTGAGCGCGGCCACGTCGTCGGGAGCCTGGCCGTATTTGGCCTGGTAGTCGTTCATGAACTTCGTGGCTTCGGGGGTGGCGATCTGGGTCGAGTAGTGGTTGCAGAAATACGAGCCTTCGATGTCCGCGCCGCCGAGCTTGATGAGCTCGGGGGAGCTCCACGCGTCGCTGCCGACGAATCGGGCGGTGACGCCGAGGCGGCGGGCCTGTTGCGCGATGAGCGGCACGTCGTTGTAGTAGGCGGGCAGGAAGATGACCTCGGGGTTCGCGGACTTGATCTTCGTGAGCTGCGCGGAGAAGTCCTTGTCGCCGGTGGTGTAGGTCTCGTAGCCGACGACGCGACCGCCGTTCTTTTCGAAGGTTTCCCGGAAGAGCGTGGCCTGGCCGTTCGGGGCCTCGGAGGTGCTGTCGTAGAGCACGGCGGCGGTTTTCGCCTTGAGGTTGCCGAGCACGAACTTCGCGAGCACGCCGGCCTGGAAGGTGTCGATGAAGCAGGCGCGGAAGACGGATTGCTTCGGCCGGCCGGTGCCGGGGTCGAGCGTGGTCTTGGGGTTCGTGGACCACGGGGAAATCATCACGCACGGGGCGGACTCCGCGATGTCGGCGGCGGGGATGGCGCAGGCGCTGGCGTCGGGCCCGACCATGGCGAGGACTTCATCCTGCGAGATGAGGCGCTGGGCGACGGCGGCGGCCTGGTCGGCCTTGGCGCCATTATCGCCGATGACGAGGTCGATCGGGAGGGTGGTTTCGCCGACTTTCACGCCGCCGGCGGCGTTGGTTTGATCGACGAAAAGCTTCGCGGCGTTTTGCGAGGAGGCGCCGACGGCGGGCATTTCGCCGGTGAGCTCGGTGTTGAGCCCGATCTTGACGGTGGGCTTGCCGGCGCCGCCGCACCCGGTCAAGGCGGCGAGGGAAAGGAGGCCGAGGACGAGGGCGGGGGTTTTCATGGGTGGCGATGGGAATGCCGGATCGCGCGCCGCGTGACAAGGCTGGAATGCGACTCACGCGAAGGCGCGAGGGCGCGAAGGAAGGCAAAGCTCACGCGGAGGCGCGGAGGCGCGGAGGGGAAAGGGAGGGAGGGTCGTCGCCGGGTTCGTTTCGGCAAAATTGCATCCCGATCCCTGTGACGTCCGGGCCCCTTCGCGCGAACTCCGGCTTTTTTTCCGCGTCTCCGCGTCTCTGCGTGAGCTTTTCTAATCAAGCCGCGGTGAGGTCGCCGGAGTGGCGTTGGCGCCGGCGTCGCGGATGATGGCGAGGTCGAAGAAGTCGGTGACCGCGTCGGGGTTGGCGCGAAAGGCGTTCATGAGCAGGCCAAGGTTGCCGTAGAGCATTTCCGCGGTGGCGAGGCGGGCGGTCTCGAGGGCGGTGGAGTCCGCGTCGGTCGCGCCGAGCTTGCCTTGCTGGGTGTTGCGCAGGGCAAGCACGACGGCGTGGTAGGCGAGGATTTCGGCGAGCAGCGGGGCGCCGAGCGTGGCGGTGAAGGGGACCATGCGGCCGTGGAGGGATTTCACGGCGGCGATGCGCTGGTCGATGGCGCCGGATTGAAGCGCGCCGCGGCCGTCGGGCCAGATGGCGAGGTATTCGGGGGTCCTGGCGTCGAAGGAGGCCTGGGTTTTCACGTCCCATTGCCGGGCCTTGGTCGAGGAGAGGAGGTCGATCTGGCTCTCCACGGCGGCGGTGCCGCCTTGCTGGCTGCCGCTGCTGGCCGACCACGCGGAATAGGCGGCGGCGTAGGCTTCGTAAACCGGGTGGAAGCGGGCGGCGAGCGGGGCGATGGCGGGCTCGGCCTTGCGCCCGTCGAGGCGGGAGTCATGGTCCGTGGCGATGATGAGCATCCGTTTGAAGCTGTCGCGCGTGACGACGGCGAATTGGTTGTCGAGGTATTTCCAAGTGGTGGCGGACATGGGATTGAATGGTTAGTGGTTTATTCGGCTGGCTAATGGTGAGGAGCCCGGGATGCCGCACAGAAGTCGAAGTGTCAAACAAAAATAGGACGGAAGATTAGTATTTATCCCGCCGGCGGCGTCGGGATCTCGGAAAGGGACGAGCCAGGGGTGACCCGGACGCCCGTGGCGGGACAAAGGCCGAGATCGGGAGCAACCCGGCCGCCGGTGAAGGCGGGCGGCAAGGGATCGGCCGGGAAACGGACACCCGTTTTCCGGTAAAGCGAAGGTTTTCCCGTGACCCGGGGAGCCGTTGCCAAGCCGGGCAAGGGATTCATGGCGCCCCGGATGTCCGTGGCGGGGCCGATCGACGGCTTTGCGGTGGCGCGGATGCCGGGGATGGGGCAACGGTAAAAGGCGGGAGGGGCTCACGCGAAGGCGCGAAGGCGCGAAGGGGAGGAGAGGGCAAATGGTCACGCGGGGGCGCGGGGAAGCGAAGGCGCCAAGAAAGGAACGGATGCTTCCCCTTTGATTTCATCCTTCCGCGTCTCTGCGCCTCTGCGTGAGGCCCGCATTTCCCTCGCGGCTTCGCGGCTTCGCGTGAGGTCCCGCATTTCCCTCGCGGCTTCGCGGCTTCGCGTGAGGTCCTACACCCGGAAGATGGCGCCGAGCTTCTTGCCGAGGATGAGGCTCGCGCCCAGGATGCAGACGCCGAGGAAGCACATGGCCCACACGCCGAGGGCGCTGGCGATGAAGCGGCCGTCGCCGAGGAGCTGATAGAGCTCGTAGATGGCCTTCGTGATGGGGAAGTCCTGCTGCTTCTGCGCGAGGATGAGCGAGTCGCTGACTTCGAGCATGGCGAAGGAGAAGGCGAGCAGGCCGCCGGCCATGAGGTTCGCGGCGATGAGCGGGAGGGTGATCTTGCGGAGGGCGCGGAAGGGGGGGCAGCCGAGGTTTTGCGCGGCTTCCTCGAGGGTGACGCTGGTTTGCTGGAAGCCGGCGGCGGCGCTGCGCACGACGTAGGGCAGGCGGCGCACGCTGTAGGCGATGACGAGGATGGCGAGCGGATTCACCGTGGGATTCATCCAGGCGAAGATTTTGCCGGGCTGCGTCATGGCGAGATAGCCGAAGGCGAGGACGAGGCCGGGCACGGCGAGGGGAAGCATGGCCATGGCGTCGAGGATCTGGCGGCCGGGGAGGCGCGTGCGGGTGATGACGAAGGCGATGGCCACGCCGAGGACGAGGTCCACGAAGGTGGCGAGGCTGGCGTATTTCAGGCTGTTTTGGATGCTGGGCAGCGTGAGGTCGTGGCCGAGGGCGGATCGAAAGTGGTCGAGCGTCCACCCGGTCGGGAGGATCGTGCCGTACCAGTCGCGGGAGAAGGCGACGAGGACGACGCCGAGGTGCGGGAGCACGGCGAGGAAGGTGACGAGGGCGAAGAAGATGGTGATCGTTGCCCCGAGCAGCGGCGTGGTGGCGCGGGGGCCGCCCTGGCTGGTGGCCTTGGCCATCATGGCGTGGCTGGCCCGTCCGAAGGTGACCTTGCTGATCACGTAGAGGACGACGGTGGAGACGAGCATGACGGCGACGAGGGCGTAGGGAAAGGGGTTGCCGCCGATGTCCTTGAGGCCGCTGAAGATCTGCACGGAGGTGACGCGCTGGAAGTCGAACATGAGGGGCACGCCGAGCTCGGTGAAGGCCCAGATGAAGACGATGGTGCCGCCGGCGAAGAGGCCGGGCATGATGAGCGGGAGGGTGATTTTCCAAAACTTGCGGAGGCCGGTGCAGCCGAGGTTTTCCGCGGCTTCCTCCATGGCGGGATCGACGTTCGCGAGGGCGGCCACGAGGTTGAGGTAAAGGATGGGGTAGAGGTGCAGGGCGTTCATGACGACCACGCCGCCGAGGCGGCTCGCGCCGAGCCAGTCGGCGGGATGCGCGGGGTCGAGGAGCCCGAGGGACTCGAGCAGGGCGTTGAGCGCGCCTTGCTGGCCGAGGATTTGTTTCACGCCGATGGCGCCGACGAACGGCGGGAGGATCATCGGGATGAGGATGAGCGCGGAGAAGAGGCCTTTGCCGGGGAAGAGGAAGCGGTCGGTGAGGAAGGCGAGGGGAAGGGCGATGGCGAGGGTGAGCAGCGTGCTGAAGACGGCCATGAGCACGGAGTTCCCCAGGCCCTCGAGGTAGATGGGATTCCGAAAGACCTCGACGAGGTAGGCGAGGGTGAAGCCACCGCCGGGCTGGCGGAACGCGCCGCCGAGGGTCTCCCAGATGGGGAGAGCGAAGAAGAGGAGGAAGAAGACGGCGGTGAGCGCGTAGACCGCGAGGGAGCCGAGGGGGAGGGCGCGGCGGTTCATGGAAGGATGGGCTCACGCAGAGACGCAGAGGCGCGGAGGGGGGAATTGATGATGCGGACGATGCCGTCTTTGAAAAGAGCGGCGCCGAAATTGATGAGCAGGCCAAGCCGAAAATCGAGAAGGCGGAGATAGGTGAGAAGCTGCTTGCTGTGGACGGGGACAAGCTTCTCGACGGATTTCAATTTCACGCAAACGCGGCCTTCGACGATGAGATCGGCCCGAAACGCGGATTCCAGTTCCACGCCGTGATAACGAATCGGAACAAGCTGCTGAACGTCGACGTGGAGGCCTCGGTGGTTCAATTCATGAGCCAGAATGATTTCGTAGGCGGATTCCAACAAACCGGGGCCTAGCTCTCGGTGGATATGGAACGCGGCATCCACGATCGCTCCGGTTATTTCATTACCCTCCGCGTCTCCGCGTCCCTGCGTGAGATCCTTCATTTCCCCTCCTTCGCGAGCTCGGCGGCGTGGCGGTATTGGGCGCGAAAATGGTTGCCGAGGTTGCGGCTGAGTTCGACTTCGGCGAGCGGCGTGGAGCCTTTCAACGCGGGCCGGATGACGTCCTTCGCCGTGGCGTAGTCGACGGCGGAAATGTCGTTGAAGGCGGCGGTGGCCTGGGGCGGGAAGCCGGCTTCGATCAAGGCCGCCCACGCGGCGGCCTGCTCGTCGTGCGAGTCGATGCAGCTCACGCGGATGACGAAGCGAAGCACGGAAAAGAGCGGGCCGGTCCAGGCGTCGTGGTAGGTGAAGGATTTCGCTTCCTCGTAGGGAAAGGTCTTCGGATCGGAGCGAAAGGCGGTGAATTCCGGCGCGTAGAGCTCCTTGCGCACGGGCAGGCGGCGCAGCGGGTAGCGGGAGGGACCGCCGGGCGCGCCGACGCGGAAGTTCCACAGCTTCTGGCCGTCGATGGAGAGCACGTAGGCCATGAACTCGCGGGCGAGATCGGGATGGGGGGCGCCCCGGAGCATGCCGATGGGGTCGACGCCGACCGAGGATCCGCCGAGCGGGGTGAAGTATTGCATGCGGGAGGGCTGGTCGCCGAGGCGGACGGATTCGCTGGTGAAGCGGCCGTAGAAATCGATGCACATGCCGATGGCGGCGTCGCCGAGCGCGACGTCCAGCGGCACCTTGCCCGCGGCGTCGGCGAAATAGCGGGCGTTGGCGGAGGCTCGGAGCAGCAGCCGCAGGCCGCGGGACCAACCCTCGGCGAGCGCGGCGTCGGTCGCGTCGCCGGCTCCCACGATTTGCTGCATCTGCTGCTGGATGACCATTTCGAACGCCTTCGCGATGGAACCGCTCTTCGTGGGGTCGGCGAGGGCGACCTGGCGCGCGAAGCGTGGGTTCGCGAGGTCGTTCCAGCTCGCGGGCAGCTCGGTGACGCCGAGGCGGCGGAGCGAGTCGGAGTTGTAGCAGATGCCGAAGGCGGAGAGGCAGGTGCCGATCCACCGGCCGGCGGGATCGTAGTAGGGCTCGCCGGAAACCGACGCGGGGATGCTGGCGTCGGTGAACCAGTCGGGGTGCGCCTCGATGATGCCGCCGTCCACGAGCGTGCCGGCTTTCGCCTGCGCGATGAAGTCGAAGGCGCCGCCGCCGAAGAAGAGGTCGATGCCGACGCCGGCGTCCGAGGCGAGGAAGGCGGCGCGGACGGGGTCGGTGGGGGGCCCGCCGGCGTAGGCGGCGGCGGCCTGCGGGGTCCAGGGCTGGCCGGAGGCGGTCCACTCGCGCTTGAAGGCGTTGTAGTATTCGCCCTGGAGGTAGCGCGCGATCTCGCTGGTGCCGCCGATGATGCGCCAGTCGATGCGCACGGTGCGCCCGGTTCGTCGCCGGTGATACTCCGCGAAGCCGCGGCTGAACTCGTAGCGGATCGCCTCGAGGTGCGGGCTGATGATGACGAGGGTGTCGTCCGCGTCCGCGAGCAGGCTTTTCTTGGGCTTGAGCGCGAAGGGCACGCCGACCACGACCGCGAGCACGGCAAGAATGATCAGCAGGCGGGCGGTCATCGGCGCAGGACGACGACGTCGTCGGGGGCGGCGGTGGCGAAGAGCGAGCGGTCCCGGGGACGGCGGGCGAGGTCGGGGTTGAGCTCGAAGATCTTCAGGCCCGGGGCGTCGGCGGCACACGGCTGGAACTGGTATTGCGCCACCTCGCCCAGATAGATCGACTCGCCGATGCGGCCTTCCGCGGCGTTCGTCGCGGGGCGGGCGAGCTCGATGCGCCAGCATTCCGGGCGGACGGAGAGCGTGGCGGACGCGCCGGCGGGCGGACGCCACTCCGGATCGGAGACGACGCCGTGGAAGACGCCCAGCGCGGTCTCGACGCGGGCTTCCCCGTCGGAGGCTTCGAGAACTTTGCCCTCGATGAAATTCGTCTCGCCGATGAAGTCCGCGACGATCTTCGATCTCGGGCGCCGGTAGACGGTCTGCGGATCGCCGATCTGCGCGATGTGGCCGCCCTTGAGGATCGCCATGCGGTCGGAGATCGACAGGGCTTCCTTCTGGTCGTGGGTGACGTAGATGGCGGTGAGGCCGAATTCCTTGCAGACGCGGCGGATCTCGGTGCGCATCTCGAGGCGAAGGCGGGCGTCGAGGTTCGAGAGCGGCTCGTCGAGCAGGAGGCAGCGGGGGCGGATCACGAGGGCGCGGGCGAGGGCGACGCGCTGCTGCTGGCCGCCGGAGAGCTGGGCGATCTTGCGCGCGGCGTAGGGCGCCATTTTCACGGAGTCGAGGGCGGCGCCGACGCGCTGGTCGATCTCGGCCCGGGGGACCTTGCGCTCGACCAGGCCGAAGGCCACGTTCTGGGCGACGGTCATGTGGGGCCACAGCGCGTAGCTCTGGAACATCATGCCGGTGTTGCGCCGGTGCGGGGGCAGGTGGGTGACGTCGTCGTCCCCGAAGAGAATGCGGCCGCTCTCGGGAATGTAAAAGCCCGCGATGTTGCGCAGCAGCGTGGTCTTGCCGCAGCCGCTGGGCCCGAGCAGGAAGAACAGCTCGCCGGGCTCGATGCGAAAGCTCAGGCCATTCAAGGCGACGTTGTCCCCGAAGCGCTTCACCAGGTTTTCTATCGTGATCGAGATCATCGCGTGGGGGCTTGCGTAGACATTTCAGCGGGGCGGCGCAATCCAAAGCGAGGGCGGGGAAGGTGACGACAACGTGGCATTGCGCGGCAGAAGACAAGCAATCGGCGTTCCACGGCCCTTGCTTCTCGGTGGTGATGTTCCTAGGAATGCGTTCGTGTGAAGCGCGAATCGCCAATCGCCCCATCGTTGACGCGGCCCGGGTCCGGGGGCGTCTCCCTCGTGCGGCCGGTGCGCGACGGTCTTGCGACCGCGTTTCTCGTCTTCCTTTCCTCGGCGCTGTGCATCGTGGTTCTCGAGTCGTTCTCGCGGCAGTCGCAGCTCGAGCTCGTGCGCGGGGACCTTCTGCGATACGCCAACGCCGCCGCCGGACTCATCGACGGGGACGGGCATCGCCGGCTGGTCTCGGCGGACCAGACGGACTCGCCGGAGTATTTGAAGGCGATCGCGCCGCTCGTTGCGATGCACCGGCGGGTGCCCGAGATCGCGTATCTTTATTCCTTCGTCGAGCGGGGCGGGAAACTGTTCTTCGTGCTCGATACGGCGACGCAGTCGAAACGGCTCGGCTTCAACCGTCCCATGGAAGCGTCGAAGGTGATGGATCCCTTCCAAAGCGATTCCCGGAAGGAGGACGCGCGGGAAGCGCGGGCGGTGCGCGACGGGCAATCCTACGTGTCGGCGGAACCCACGGAGGATGAGTTCGGCACGTTCGTGACGGGCCTGGCGCCCATTTACGATTCCTCCGGCCGGGCCGTGGGCGCGGCCGGCGTGGATCTCGACGTCAGCCAGCTCTATCGGCGGCTCGGGCGGGGGCGCATCGCGGCCATCACGGCGATCAGCGTGGCCGGAACCGGCGCCATCGTCATCGGCTTGCTCGTGTGGAGCATCCGGCGCAAGTCGCTCCGGGCGCAAATCGCGCGGCAGGTGGCGGAGACGCGGCAGGCGCGACTGGTCGAGGCGCTGGGCGAGGTGGCCTACCATCACGATCTCGTGCGGGACGAGTTGAGCTACTCGGGCGATCCCGGTCGCCTCCGGTCGTTCCCGGCCGCGGACCTGCAACGAACCTCCGCGGGGTGGCTGGCGCGCGTGCATCCCGAGGATCGCGACCGCGTGGGGGCCGCCTTCGAGCGGGCCCGGCGCGACCGCGCGATCTTCGAGATCGAGTATCGCACGCGTCACGCGGACGGCGGCTACGTCTGGATGTCCGACCGGGGCGTATTCACCTTCGACGAGGCCGGCACCGCGCTCGCGCTCGACGGCGTGATGCTCGACGTCACGCAGCGCCGCTCGAGCGACGAGCGCTTTCGCGTGATCTTCGAAGGCACGACCGAGCCGCATCTGTTGGTCGACTCGGAGGGCGTGATCGATTGCAATCGGGCGGCCTACGAGATGCTCGGCTACCAGGACAAGACCGAAGTCCTCCGCCAGCCGCTCGCGAAGTTCTGGCCGGAACTTCAGGGGGACGGCCGGCCAACCAGCGAGCATGCCGTCGAGCTCAGGGAGGCGACGCTCCAAAACGGAGCGCATCGGCGGGAGGTGCTCAAGCGCCACACCAGCGGTGAATTGATCCCGGTCGAGGTCGGCAGCACCTATGTGACGATCGGCGGAAAACGCGTGATGCTCGTGGTCTGGCACGATCTGCGCGAAATCAAGCTGGCCCAAGGCGAGCTGACGCTCAGCGAGTCGAAGTATCGCCAGCTGGTCGAGGATCTCGAAGTCATCGTCTTCCAGACCGACGTGGCGGGGAAAATCCTGTTCCTGAATCCGGCCTGGTCGCGGGTGACGGGCCACGCGGTGGAGGATTCCATCGGCGCGAACTACGAAAAGTTCATCCACCAGGAGGATCTGCCCGCCCTGCGGGAGATCCATCGGAAGAAGGTGAGCGGCGAACTCGACTCCGCGACGCTGAATTTCCGGATCGTCAGCCGCGACCACGGCGTGCTTTGGTTCGAGGGCTACGGCCGGCCGAAGCGGGACCGGTCGGGGCGGATCGTCGGCACGACCGGCACGATCGCGGACGTCACGCGGCGGCGCCGGGCGGAGCAGGAATTGATCTCCGCGAAAGAGATCGCGGAGTCGGCGAACCGCGCGAAGAGCGAGTTCCTCGCGGTGATGAGCCACGAGATCCGGACCCCGCTCAACGGCGTGCTCGGCTTCTCGAATCTCCTGCTTCACACCCGCCTCGACGCGACCCAGGAGGAATACCTGCGCACGATCGCGGAATGCGGCGACTCCCTGCTGACGATCATCGACGACATTCTCGATTTTTCCCGCATGGAGTCCGGCCGGTTCGAGCTGGAGCGACGGGGGTTCGACCTGCGGGAGTGCGTCGAGGGCGTGCTCGACGTCCATGCGACCCGGGCATTCGCGAAACGGCTCGAGCTCGTGTCGATTTTCCAGCCCGACGTGCCCTTCCAGGTGATCGGCGATTCCGGCCGGTTGCGCCAGATTCTTTCGAACCTCGTCGGGAACGCGGTGAAATTCACGCAGGCGGGAGAGATCGTCGTCTCGGGCCGGCTCGCTTGGCTGCAAAGGAACGAAATCACGGTGGAGTTCCTCGTGCGGGACACCGGCATCGGCATCGACGCGGAAAAACTCGACCGGCTGTTCGAGCCCTTCGTCCAGGCCGACAGCTCGATGTCGCGACGGTATGGCGGCGCCGGTCTCGGTCTCGCGATCTGTCGCCGCCTCGTCCACGCGATGGGCGGAAAAATCGCCGTGACCAGCGAGCCCGCGCTGGGCACGAGGTTCACCTTCTCGGTGAAGCTGCTGCGCCCGTCGCCTTCCCTCGAAGCCGCGGCCGCGCGGCCGGATTTTTCCGGCCGACGGATTCTCGTGGCGGAGCCGAACGAGGCGCTGCGGGCCGCGTTGATCGATCAACTGACGGCGATGAAGGCCGAAGCGACGGGGTGCGGCACCCTGGCGGCGTTGAACTCCGACCTGGGGGCGGATCGACCGGCCGATCTGCTGATCATCGACGCGACCCTCGATGGCGAGGCGGCCGAGGGGACGAAGATCGCGCGGGCCCGCGACGTCCCGGTGTTATGGCTGGTGCCACTCGGGACGCCGGCCTCGGAGCATCCCGGCCACCTCCCCGGGGAATGGGGCCGCGTGGCCAAACCCGTGCACGCGGGCGCCCTCCAGACGGCGCTGGCGACGGTCTTTCCCGACGGGTCGGCGGCCGCGCCCCCGCGCCCGGCCGATCCGCTTTTCGAGGAGTCCGCGGTCACCGGTCCGATCTCGAACGTGCGCATCCTCGTCGTCGAGGATAATGCCGTGAACCAGAAACTGATCCGTCGCATGCTGGAAAATCTCGGGTTCGACGCCAAGATCGTCGGAGGCGGCGAGGCTTGCCTGCGGGCCTGCGAAGCGCAGTCGTTCGAGCTGATTTTCATGGATATCCAGATGCCCGGCATGGACGGCTTTGTCGCCACCGCCCGCCTGCGGGATCGTGGCGATCCCGCGTGGATCGTGGCGCTCACGGCGCACGTCATGAGCGAGGACCGGGAGCGCTGCATGGCGGCGGGCATGAACGATTTTCTGGCCAAACCGATGCGGCAGGATGCGCTCAAAGCCTGCCTGGAACGCTTCTTCATCGCCCATCCCGCCGACGCCTGAACCCGGCGACCGGACCGTCTTTTACCTCGCCAAGATCGCGCCGCCTTTTGCATCTTCCCCAGCCTATGTCCGTCCTCGTCGTTGGCTCCATCGCGCTCGATACCATCAAGACTCCGCTCGAGGAGCACGCCGACCTGCTCGGCGGCTCGGCCTCCTACGCCTCCGTCGCCGCCAGCTTCTTCGCTCCGGTGAACCTCGTCGGCGTGGTCGGCGACGATTTTCCCCCCGCGCACCTCGATCTGTTCACGAGCCGCGAGATCGACCTCGCCGGCCTCCAGACCGTGGCGGGGAAGACCTTTCGCTGGTCCGGCGAATACATGTGGGACCTCAACACCCGCGAGACGCGCTCCGTCGAGCTGAACGTCTTCGAGCATTTCTCGCCCACGCTGCCCGCCGCCTACAAATCCACGCCCATCGTGCTCCTCGCGAACATCGCGCCGGCCCTCCAGCATCACGTCCTCGACCAGGTCAGCGCCCCGAAGTTCATCATCGCGGATACGATGGATCTCTGGATCGACATCGCGAAGGCCGAGCTCCTTTCGCTGCTCGCGCGCGTGGACCTGCTTATTCTCAACGACGGCGAAGCCCGGCAGCTCACCGGGGAAACCAGCCTCATCCGCGCGGGAAAAAACATCCAGGCGCTCGGGCCAAAATACGTCGCGATCAAGAAGGGCGAGCACGGCTGCCTCCTCTTCGGGGAAGGCGAGTTCTTCAGCTGCCCCGCCTATCCGCTCGAAGACATTCACGACCCGACCGGGGCCGGGGACACCTTCGCCGGCGGCCTGGCGGGATGCCTCGCGCGGAGCCCGGACCGCGTCTCCTTCGGCGCGCTGCGTTCGGCCGTGGTCTCCGGCAGCGTCCTGGCGAGCTACAACGTCGAGCAATTCAGCCTCGGGCGCCTGCGCACGATCACGCCGGATGACATCGCTCAGCGCCTCGGGCTCTTCAAATCGATGAGCCAGTTCGAGACGATCTAGCCTCGACCGCCCGGGCGCTTTCCATTCCGTCGTCATGCCCGCCGCCGTGAAGCCGACGAAGCTGAGCCTCTCGTCGCGGCTGAACCTGCGCCTCTACCGGATGATCTTCGGCGGTCTGGCCCGGGTCCGTCCACCCCGGGTGGCCCCGATCCGCCTCGCGGCAAAAAGCCGCGTGCTTGTCTTCAGCTCGGCCGGGTTGGGGGATTCGCTTCTCGATTCGGTGGCCATTCGCGCGCTCGCCGAGACGTTCCCGGGCATTCACCTCGCGGCGGTCGTGCATCATCGGCGTCCGGACATGTCGCGGCATAATCCATTTCTCGCGAAGCTTTATTCCTTGAAGAAAGGCCCGCCGGCGTTTCTGGCGCTCGCGA
Source organism: uncultured Chthoniobacterales bacterium (assembly GCA_964247025.1). Taxonomy (GTDB): domain Bacteria; phylum Verrucomicrobiota; class Verrucomicrobiia; order Chthoniobacterales; family JAATET01; genus JAATET01. The sequence goes on along the minus strand of CAXTSM010000007.1, from coordinate 112,066 downwards.
CGAAGCTGCGCCGCGACGGCCCGTGGGACGCGGTGCTGTATCTGAGCTGTCACGATCCCGAGGCGCGCTGCCTCGGATTTCTGCTGAACCGCGACGCGACCGTCGGCCTCGCCTGGCGCTCGACGTTCGGAAATCTCTGCGCGCGCAACCTCGACGGGCCCGGGCTTCGACGCGCTCATCTCGCGATCCAGGCCTTGCGGGTGGCGGAGGAAGCCGGCGCAAAGCTCGGCGAGGTCCGGATGGTCTACGCGGTCGCGGCCGGGGACCGGGCGGCGTTGGATCGGCGCCTCGAGGAGCTCGGATTGCCGCCGCGGCCCGCGGTGGTGTTCCAACTCGGCGGCGGCGGCGCCGCGTATCGCGAGTGGCCGGTCGAGCACTTCGTCCGGCTCGGCGGCGCGATCCAGGCGGCCGGTCTCGGGCCGGTTTTCATTTTGGGCGGGCCGGACCACCGCGAAAAGGCCGCTCGGTTCGCGGCCGGCGCCACGGCGATCGGGCTCGATTTCTCCGACGTCGTCGGCAAGTTGCCACTCCCGCTATCCGCGGCGCTGCTCGAGCGCAGCCGCTGCCTCGTTTCCACGGACACGGGCATCATGCACCTGGGCTTCGCGACCGGCACGCCGACCGTCGCGCTGCTGCATTGCTCGCCCGGCGACGCGCGGGTGGGGCCGCTCGCCGACCGGGACCGGCATGTGATCCTGCAAATCCCCAAGCCCCCCGGCTATCGGTCCCCGGCCGACGCGCCGATGCGGGACCTCGATCCCGCGCGGGTGATTCCCGCCGTCCTGAAGCTCCTGCAAAGGCCGTGACCTGGTCGCGGCTCAGTCGATCACGCCGGCTTTGACGATCTCCGCGAAGCTGCGCGGATCGAGGCTCGCGCCGCCGACGAGCGCACCGTCGATGTCGGGCTGCGAGAGCAGTTCCGCCGCGTTGCCGGGCTTCACGCTGCCGCCGTATTGGATGCGCACCTTCTCGGCCGTCGCGACGTCGCTGAGTTCCGCCAGCACCGCCCGCACATGGGCGTGGGCGTCCTGCGCCTGGGCGGTCGAGGCGGTCACGCCGGTGCCGATGGCCCAGACGGGTTCGTAGGCGATGACGATCTCGAGCAGCTGCTCGGCCGACACGCCGGCCAGGCTACCGTGAAGCTGGGTCTCGAGGACGGCTTTTTCCCGGCCCGCCTCCCGCTCGGCGAGGGTCTCGCCGACGCACAGGATGGGCTTGAGCTCGGATTCCAGCGCGGCGTGGACCTTCTTGTTGACGAGATCGTCGGTCTCGCCAAAGAGCGAGCGGCGCTCGCTGTGACCGAGGATCACGTATTTCACGTAGAGCTCGCGCAGCATCGCGGCGCTGATCTCGCCGGTGAACGCGCCCGATTTCTCGCAGTGAAAATTCTGCGCGGCGGTGCGAATCTTCTGCGAGCCGCCGAGCAGCTCGGAGAGCTTCGCGAGGGCGGTGAACGGCGGGGCGATGACGATGTCGACGCCGGAGACCTCCTCGACCTCGAGGCGAAAATCCTTCAGGAACGATTCCGTCTCCGCGATCGTCTGGTTCATCTTCCAATTCGCCGCGATGATCTTTTTGCGCAGGAGGGCCATGGTTATTTGTCGTTGAGGTTCGCGACGCCGGGAAGGGATTTGCCCTCGAGCAATTCGAGGGACGCTCCGCCGCCGGTGGAGGCGTGGGTGACCTTGTCGATCACGCCAAATTTTTTCGCGGCCGTGGCGGTGTCGCCTCCGCCGACCACCGTCGTCGCGCCGGCGGCGGTGACGGCGGCGATGGCGGCGGCCATGGACTTGGTGCCTTCGGCGAACTTGTCGAATTCGAACACGCCCGAGGGCCCGTTCCAGACGATGGTGCGGGCGCGGCCGATAACCTCGTCGAAGAGCGCGCAGCTCTTCGGGCCGATGTCGAGACCCTCCCAGCCGGCGGGGATCCCGTCTTCGACGGTCGCGGCGCCGGTGTTCGCGTCCGGCGCAAATCTGTCGGCGGTCACGAAGTCGACGGGCAGGTGAATCTTCACGCCCTTGGCCTTGGCCTTCTCCATGAGCTCGGGAATGATCTCCGCGCCCGCGGCATCGTACAGGCTGTTCCCGATTTCCATCCCGCTCAGAACGCGGTGGAAGGTGTAGGCCATGCCGCCGCCGATGATGATCTCGTCGGCGTTGTCGAGCAGATTGCGGGTGAGCGGAATCTTGTCCGCGATCTTGGCGCCGCCGAGGATCGCGAGCAACGGACGCCGCGGCTTCTCGAGCACCGCGCCGAAGGCCTTGAGCTCCTTCTCCACGAGGAGGCCGGCGACCTTGTCCGGCACGTCGACGCCGACCACGCTCGAATGCGCGCGGTGGGCGGTCCCGAAGGCGTCGTTCACGTAGACGTCGCCCAGCCTCGTGAGGCTGGCGCGAAAGGCCGCGACCTTCGCGGGATCGGCCTTGACCGAATCGCCCTCCGCGTCCTTGGCCTTGCCTTCCTCCTCGATGTGGAAGCGCAGGTTCTCGAGCAGCGCCACTTCGCCGGGCTCGAGCGCGGAGGCGGCGGCTTCGACCTCGGGGCCGACGCAGTCGTCGAGAAATCTGACCGGCCGGCCGAGCAGCTCCGCGAGCTTGGCCGCCACGGGCTCGAGCGTGTATTTCGGCGTCCGCTGGCCGTTGGGCCGCCCAAGGTGGCTGGCGAGCACGACGGACGCGCCGTGTTCGAGCGCGTAGTTGATGGTCGGGAGCGCGGCCGTGATGCGTTGCGTGTTCGTGATTTCGCCGGTTTGCTTGTCCTGCGGGACGTTGAAGTCCACGCGGAGGAAGACGCGCTTGCCGGCGAGGTCGAGGTCCTGGATCGTTTTTTTGGCCATGAATTTGAGTCTGGAAAACAGGAAAGCAGGAAATGCAGGAGGTCGTTTCCTGGTTTCCTGCCTTCCAGATTGGAACGGGTCTAACCGACGATCTGCTTCAGGAGGTCGACGGTGCGGTTGCTGTAGCCCCACTCGTTGTCATACCAGCTGACGAGCTTGAAAAAGTTCGCGTTCAACTCGATGCCGCTGCCGGCGTCGAAGATCGACGAGTGCGTGTCGTGGATGAAATCCGAGGAAACCACCTCGTCCGTGGTGTAGGCGAGGATGCCCTTGAGATAGGTCTCGCTGGCCGTTTTCATCGCCGCGCAGATTTCCTTGTAGCTGGTGGCCTTGGTGGTCTTGACCGTGAGGTCGACGACGGAAACGGTGGGCGTCGGCACGCGGAAGGACATGCCGGTGAGCTTGCCCTTCACCTCCGGGCAGACCAGCGCGACGGCCTTGGCGGCGCCGGTGGTCGAGGGGATGATGTTGATCGCCGCGCTGCGGCCGCCCTTCCAATCCTTCTTGCTCGGGCCATCGACCGTCTTTTGCGTGGCGGTGTAGCTGTGGATCGTGGTCATGAGGCCTTCCTCGATGCCGAATCCTTCCTTGAGCAGGACGTGCACGACCGGCGCCAGGCAGTTCGTGGTGCAGCTTGCGTTCGAGATGATGTGGTGGATCGACGCGTCGTATTTGTCGCTGTTCACGCCCATGACGACGGTGATGTCCTCGCCCTTGGCCGGCGCGGAGATGATGACTTTTCTTGCGCCCGCGTCGATGTGGCCCCTGGCCTTCGCGGCGTCGGTGAAGAGGCCGGTGCATTCGATCACGATCTCGACGCCGAGGTCCTTCCAGGGGAGGGCGGCCGGGCCTTCCTTGACGGCGAGGCACTTGATCTTGTGGCCGTCGACGACCAGCACGTCGTCTTCCGCGACGGACGGATCGGATTTTTCGCTCGACACGTCGAAATCGAATTTGCCCTGGGTGGAGTCGTATTTGACGAGGTAGGCCAGGTTGTCGGCGGGAACGAGGTCGTTGACCGCGACCACTTCGATTCCCTTGCCAAGGAGGCCCTGTTCCGCGATCGCGCGGAACACGAGACGTCCGATTCTTCCAAAGCCGTTGATGCCGATTTTTGCCATATGATAGTTGATAGATTGCTGGTCGGAACGGCTTGAAATCTGGCCCGAACGCACAGCGTTCGCCGCTTCCCCGTCTCGACCGCCCCGTCAGTAAATCCCGCCGCCGGGCGAGCGTCAACCGTCAAACCCCGCCAGCGCGTCCAGCACCGCCTGCGCCGTTTCATCATGGGAGCGCCCCGTGGAATCGATGCGGAAATCCGCCGCCGCCGCGTAGATTTCCCGCCGCTCCGCGAGCAGCGCGTCGAAGCTCGCGCGAGGAGTTTTCGTCTGCAACAAGGGGCGCTTTTTGTTCCGCGCCACCCGCTCGAACAGAATCTCGGCCCCGGCATCCAGCCACGCCACGGGACCGACCCGACGCAGCGCCGCGTGGTTTTCCGCGCGCAGGATGATGCCTCCGCCCGTGGCGAGGACGACTCCTTCCACGCCGTCCAGTCCCGCGAGTTCCGCGCTCTCGAGATCACGAAACCGCGCCTCGCCCTCGTCCGCGAAAATTTGCGCGATCGATCGTCCGGCCTTCGCGGCGACGAGCTCGTCGGTATCGACGAACCGAAGGCTCGTCAGCGCGGAGATCCGCCGCCCCACGGACGACTTGCCGCTGCCCATGAAGCCGATCAGGACGATGTTTGGGAGCACGAAGCTATCCTTCTTTCAGGACGTTGCGGGCACGCGAGCCTTTTTCGTCCTGATAGAGCTCGTATTCCACCGCATCGCCCTCCTTGAGTGTCCGGAAGCCATTGCTTTGGATCTCCGAATAATGGACGAAAATGTCGCCCGGGATCTCTCCGTCGACAATGAAGCCGAACCCCTTTTTGTCGTTGAACCACTTTACCGTTCCTCGAGCCATAAAATACAAATCAATGGAGCCCCGCGAGGCGTGCCAGGTTGGTGCTAGGCGGACTTGGCATGCGCCGTCCACTGGTTATTCGCTACAAAATCCGCCGCATTCCGCATATACGACATGGCGATGGAGAAAAAACCGCTTGTCGGAGTCGTGATGGGAAGCACTTCGGACTGGGAAACCATGCGGGAAACTTCTGCGCTGCTGGAAGCACTTGGCGTGCCACACGAATGCCGCGTGGTCTCCGCCCACCGCACCCCCGACCGGCTCGCGACCTACGCCAAATCCGCCCAGAAACGCGGCCTGCGCGCCATCGTTGCCGGAGCCGGCGGCGCGGCCCACCTGCCGGGCATGCTCGCCGCCCACACGGCGGTGCCCGTGCTCGGCGTGCCGGTCGAGAGCCGCGCGCTCCGGGGCATGGACTCGCTGCTCTCCATCGTGCAGATGCCGGCCGGAGTGCCCGTCGCGACCTTCGCCATCGGCATCCCGGGCGCAAAGAACGCCGCCCTTTTCGCCGCGCAGCTCCTCGCCGCCGACCACGCGCCCATCCGCGCCGCGCTCGCCGCCTTCCGCCGGCAACAGACCGCCGCGGCCCTGCGCGGCAAGCTCTCCTGACCGGCCCGCTTGAACACCGTCATCCTGAAACTTACGGACTCCACCGCGCGGCGCGCCGCCCGCGCCCTCGCCGCGGGCGAGCCCGTCGCCCTGCCCACCGAGACGGTCTACGGCCTCGCCGCCGACGCCTTGGATCCCGCCGCGTGCGCCCGCGTCTTCGAAGCCAAGGACCGCCCCCTCAGCGATCCGCTCATCGTGCATCTGCCCGACGCCACGTGGCTCGACCGCGTCGCCGTGCCCGACGAGATCGCCCGGCGCCTGGCCGAGAAGTTCTGGCCCGGCCCGCTCACGCTCGTGCTGCCGCGCCGCCCGATCGTGCCCGACCTCGTCACCGCCGGGCAGGACACCGTCGCCGTGCGCATGAGCGCCCATCCCGGTTTCCAGGCGGTGGCGCTTGCCGCCGGCACCCCGCTCGCCGCGCCCAGCGCGAACCGCTTCGGCCGCATCAGCCCCACGACGGCGGGCCACGTCCTCGCCGAACTCGATGGCCGCGTCGCCTTGATCCTCGACGCCGGCCCCTGCGCGCACGGCATCGAGTCCACCATCGTGCTCGCCGCCCTGGACGGGCTTCGCATTCTCCGTTCCGGCCCGATCACCGCCGCCCAGTTGGCCGAAATTGCCCCCGTCCGGGAATCCGCCGCCACCCCCGGTCCGGCGATCCCCGGCGGGCTGAAAAGCCACTACGCGCCCGCCACCCCGCTGGACATCGTCGCGCATCCCGCGCCCCGCCGCGACCACGGGCTGCTCGCGTGGCGCCCCTGGAAAGCCGACGGCTTCGGCGCCGTGGAGATTCTCTCGCCCCGCGGCGACCCGCGCGAGGCCGCGGCCAATCTTTACGGCGCGATGCGGCGGCTTGACGCCGCCGGCCTGCGCCGCATCGTGGCGCTTCCCATGCCCGCGGAAGGGCTCGGTCTCGCCATCATGGAACGCCTTCGAAAAGCCGCCGCGCGTGAATAGCCACCGGCTCAACACGAAGGCGTCCGGCGTCGTCGCGCTGGCCGTGATGTGCTCGCGCCTGCTCGGGCTCGTGCGGGAGGTCGCCTTCAGCACGCTCTTCGGCTCGCACCTCCTCGGCATCTTCATCGTGGCCTTTCGCGCGCCGAATCTCCTGCGCGACCTCTTCGCCGAAGGCGCGCTCTCCACCGCGTTCATCACGGTCTTTTCGAAAAAAATCGCGAACGGGGGCCCGCGCGCCGCCTGGGCGCTCGCGGCGAAAATGATGACGCTCGTCCTCGTCTTCATGAGCGTCGTCACGCTCCTCGGCGTCGTGCTCGCCGGCCCGCTGGTCGGCCTGCTTGCGGGCGGGTTCCCGCCGGAGGCGCGGGCCGCCACCGTCCTGCTCACGCGGGTCATGTTCCCCTTCATCCTGCTCGTCTCGCTCGCGGCCCTGGTCATGGGCATGCTCAATTCCCGCGACGTCTTCGGCGTGCCCGCGATGGCGTCGAGCTTCTTCAACATCGGCTCGATCGTCGGCGGGCTCGCCCTGGCCTGGTGGCTGGAGCCCGCGTTTTTCGCCGAGGCCCTGCGCCGCCTTCACCGGGGCCTCGGCCCGGCCTGGCTCCCGCCGCTGCCGTTCGGCGAACGGGCGCTGGTCGGCCTCGCCCTCGGCACGTTGATCGGCGGGTTGCTCCAGCTTGCCACGCAATTGCCCAGCCTCGGCCGCATCGGTTTCTCCTTCCGTCCCGACTTCCGCTGGCGCGACCCGGGCGTGCGGCAGATCCTCGTCCTCATGGTGCCTTCGGTCATCGCCGCGAGCGCCGTGCAGGTGAACGTGCTCGTCAACACGAGCTTCGCCTCGCACCTCGGCCCCGAGGCCGTGACGTGGCTCAACAACGCGTTCCGCCTGATGCAGCTGCCGATCGGAATCTTCGGCGTTGCGGTGGCGACAATCACGTTGCCGGTCGTTTCGCGGATCGCCGCCGGCGCGGACCGCAGCGCCTTCGGCCCCACGCTTGGTAAGGCGCTGCGCCTCGCGGCCTTTCTCACGCTGCCGTCCGCCGTCGGACTTTATTTCATGGCCGGGCCGATCATCACCCTGATCTACCGGTATGGCAATTTCTCCCCGGGAGATGCCTGGAATTGCGCCGGCGCGCTCCAATTCTACGCGCTCGGTCTCGTCGCGTATTCCGGCATCAAGGTGCTCTCGCCGGCGTTCTACGCGATCGATCGCAAGTGGACGCCCATGCTCGTGAGCTTCGGCTCGATCGCGCTGAACATCGCGCTGAACTGGTATCTCGTCTTCCACGCGGGCTTCGGTCATCGCGGCCTCGCGCTCTCGACCGCCGTGGCTGCCACGGTGAATTTTCTCTTCCTTTACGTGCTCATGCACCGGGCCGCTGGTCCGCTCGACACCCCGCGGCTCGTGGCGACGCTGGTGCGCTGCGGGATCGCCTCCGCGGTGCTCGGCGGGCTCTGCTGGGCGGCCGTCACCCGCCTGCATGGCTGGCTCTTCGATGCGGCCTTCCCGCTGCGCGCGCTGGCGCTGCTCTCGACGGTCGCGGCGGGCGGCCTGGTTTATCTCGGGCTCTGCGCGGCCATGCGGGTCGAAGCCACGCAGGACGTCCTGGCCGCGATCCGGCGCAAGCTCCGGCGCCGGGCCGGATAGCCGCCCCGGGGCTACGAGCTCGATCCGGTGAGCTCGGTGCCCGCCAGAGGCGGCCGACCTTCCGCGCGGGCGAGGATGTTCTCCACGCTGCTGGCGGCGATCTCGGAAAGTGCTTCGTTCGTCAGGAAGGCCTGATGCGACGTGACCAGCACGTTTGGAAAGGTGAGCAGCATGGCAAGCGTCTCGTCGTCGAGGATGTGGCCGGAATGATCGGTGTAGAAATATTGGTCTTCCTCCTCGTAGACGTCGAGGCACACACCGCCGATCCGCTTCGAACGGATGCCGGCAATGAGGTCGTCGGTTTTCACGAGCTTCCCGCGGCTGGTGTTCACGATGACCACGCCGGGCTTCATTTTTGCAATGGTCTCCGCGCGAACGAGATATTCCGTCTCGGGGAACAGCGGCACATGCAGCGAGATGATGTCGCTCTCGCGCCAGATCGTCTCGAGGTCCACGAGTTCGACCTCGTGCCGGGCCGCCCATTCGACGTCCGCCATCGGATCGTAGCCGAGCACCCGCATGCCGAAGCCGCGAAAGATTTGCGCCGCCTTCCGGCCGATCTTTCCGCAGCCGACGACGCCGACGGTTTTGCCGGCGAGGTCGAAGCCCACGAGGCCCGCCAGGGAGAAATTGTGATCGCGGATGCGGTTGTAGGCGCGGTGGGTGTTGCGGACGAGGGTGAGCAGCATGGCGATGGCGTGTTCGGCCACCGCGCTGGGTGAATAGGCCGGCACGCGGGTCACGGTCAGGCCGAGTTCCTTCGCCGCCGCGACATCCACGGCATTGAAGCCCGCGCAACGCAGGGCGACCATCCGGACTCCCCGGGAACGAAGAATCTCGAGGCACCCGCGGTCGAGTCGATCATGAACGAAGACGCAAACCGCGAAGACATCCTTTACGACGGCGGCGACTTCCGCGTTGAGCGCAAACCGGTAGTAATGAAAGTCGAGGCGGCCGGCGGCGGCGCGGTTGAAATACTCCCGGTCGTAGGATTTCGCGTCGAAGAAGGCGACCCGCGGCATGTTCATGGTCGAAGTGTGCGGCTCCAGGATGTCCGGAGCAAGTTTGGCGGCTACGAAACATTGGCGCGGAAAGTGCTTGGACGAGCAGGATCGATGCCTGATACTGGGCGAAATGGCCGGATTTGAGCAGTCTCTTGGTCTTTCGCTGCAGCAGACGCTGTCGCCGCAGATGCAGCAGAGCCTTCAGCTCCTGCAGGCGCCCGTGCTGGAGCTTCGCAATCTCGTGGAACAGGAGTTGCAGGTGAACCCCGTCCTCGAGGAGGAGGCGCCCGAGCGGGACGCCGATTCGGAGCTCAAGGAGGAATGGGATGACGACCTGCGCGAGGTGAGCCGCCTGGACGAGGAGTGGCGGGATTACATGTCCCAAAGCGGGGCCTACGACGGACGCTCGGTCGAGGCGCAGGAGCGGCGGGAATTTCTTTTCAGCTCGCTCACCACGCCCAAGAGCCTGCCGCAGCATCTGCTCGACCAGCTGACGCTTTGCGACCTCGACGAGGAGGATCGCGAAGTCGCCGACGCCATCGTGGGGAATCTCAACGAATGCGGCCTGCTCGACGTCACCGTCACCGAGTTGGCCGGCCTGACGAACACGCGACCGGATCGCGTGGAGCGGGTCCTTGCGGAGGTGCAGGCGCTCGATCCCGTGGGGGTCGCGGCCAGGGACATGCGCGAATGCCTGCTGATCCAGCTCGAGCGGCTGGGCAAGCGGGGCAGCCTGGAGGCGCGCATCGTCGGCGGGCATCTCGACGATCTGCTCAAGCGCCGTTTCCCCGAGGTTGCCCGGCGACTCGGGGTCGGCGTGCAGGAGGTGCAGGCGGCGGCGGATTTCCTGTCCACCCTCGAGCCCCGGCCCGCGCGGCAATTCTCGGTCGCGATCGACCACGTCATCCAGCCCGACGTGGTGGTCGAGAAGGACGAGGATGGCGCGTTCGTCGTCTCGCTGAACAACGAGCACGTCCCCATGCTGCGCATCAGCAATTACTACAAGGACCTGCTATCCGAGCCGGCGTCGCGCGGCCAGGTGCGCGATTACATCCGGGAGAAGATCAAGGGCGGCCGGTTCTTCATCAAATGCATCCAGCAGCGCCAGCAGACGATCCTGAACATCGCGCGGGAGATCGTGAACCGGCAGGAAAACTTCCTGCGCGAGGGCCCGAGCGCGCTGCGCCCCATGACGATGAACCAGGTGGCCCTGGCGGTGGGCGTGCACGAGACCACGGTCAGCCGCGCGACGAACGGCAAATACCTCCTCACCCCGCGAGGCATCTTCGAGATGAAATATTTCTTCACCCCCGGCTACCAGACCGACAGCGGGACGGACATCAGCAACGAAAGCGTGCGCAAGGCCATCGGCGACGTGGTGGAGAAGGAGGACAAGCACCGCCCGCTCAGCGACCAGGCGATCCTCGAGGTGCTCAAGGATCGCGGCGTGCCCATCGCCCGGCGAACCGTCGCGAAATACCGGGAGCAGCTCGGCATCCTCCCGAGTCATCTGCGCAAGACGTTCTGAGCCGACGTGGCCCGGACGCGGAAACCGTCGTCGTGTCCCGCGGGATCTTCTGCTAGTCTGACCGTCCATGTTTTCCGAAGAGCAAATCCGCGCCGCGTTGAAGGACGTGAAATACCCCGGCTTCAACCGGGACATCGTGTCGTTCGGCCTCGTCAAAAACGTGCGATCGGCCGGCCCCGACATCGAGGTGCGGCTGTCGGTCTCGACCAACGATCCAAAAATCCCCGCGGCCATCCGCGACGAATGCCTGAGCCGGCTGCGCGCGCTCGGGGGCGCCGGCGACATCGAGGTCCACGTCGACGTGCAGGCCGCGCCGACCGCCGCCGCCGGCACGCCCGGCCCGCAGACGATCGAGGGCGTGCGGCATGTCATCGCCGTGGCGAGCGGCAAGGGCGGGGTGGGGAAGTCGACCGTCGCCGCCAATCTCGCCGTCGCGCTGCGGCGCGCCGGCGCGCGGGTCGGGCTCTGCGACTGCGATCTCTACGGACCGAGCATCGGCCTCATGTTCGGCGCGAAGGAGCGGCCGACCGCCGACGACGAAAATCGCATCATTCCGCTCGAGCGCTACGGCGTGCGGCTCATGTCGATGGGGTTTTTGCTCGAGGACGACTCCCCCGCGGTGCTGCGCGGCCCGATGGTCACCCGCTACACGCAGCAATTCCTCCGGCAGGTCGCCTGGGGAGAGCTGGACTATCTCCTCCTCGACCTGCCGCCCGGCACAGGAGACATCCAGCTCACGATCGTGCAAACGGTGGCGCTCGCGGGTGTCGTCATCGTGACCACGCCGCAGGAGGTGGCGCTGATCGACGCGCGAAAGGCCGCGCGGATGTTCGCCAAGACGAACGTGCCGGTCATCGGGATCGTCGAAAACATGAGCTACTTCCTGTCGCCCGGCGACGGCGTGCGATACGACCTTTTCGGCCGCGGCGGCGGCGGGCGCGAAGCCCGTCGACTCGACGTGCCGCTCCTGGCGGAAATCCCCCTGGAGATCGCCCTGCGCGAAGGTGGCGACCTGGGGCGGCCGACGGCGGAATTTGCGCCGGCATCCGCATCCGGCACGGCATTTGCTCAGATGGGGGCTCAGATTCAACGAGCGTTTCCGATTTCGTAATGTCCTTGAAATAAACGACCTAAGAGGTTGACTATTGACTTTCCGCCCAACCGAAGGCAAACTCCGCTCCGCCTTGACTATGAGTTCTCCCAAAACCGAGGTCCCGTTCGATCTCGTTAAAAACTCCTCCCTCTACCGCGAATATCTCGCGGAACGCGAGGAAATCCTCCGCCACAAGTGGATCGAGAGCGAAAAAGCGGGCCGTGACATCGGTTTCGAGCGGGCGTTGCTGGACTGGATCATCAAATACCGGTCCGGATGGCGCGATCTGCGCGTGAAGCCGACGGCCTCCGCCGGTGAACGATCGGAGGCCGGCGTGTCCTAGAACCGCCCGCCTTCCTTTAATGCGGCCCCGCGAGACCGCGAAGGAAACCAATGGAAGCCACTTCGAACGAGCCGGCCACGGTCGTGGTCATGGATGCGGACGCGATCCGCAAAGCGATCCGCCGCATCGCGCACGAGATCATCGAGCAGAATCCCGATCTGTCGCGCGTCGTCCTGGCGGGCATCCCGACCCGCGGCATCGAGATCGCGAACCGGATCGCCGATCACATCGCGAGCGTGGAAGACACCCGCCCCGAGACGGGTGTCGTCGACGTCTCCATGCATCGAGACGACCTCGCCACCCGTCGGCGATTTACCGCCGTCGAGGCCTCGCAGCTTCCCTTCGACCTCGATGGCCGCACGCTCGTCCTGATCGACGACGTGCTCTACACCGGCCGCAGCTGCCGCGCCGCCATGGACGCGATCGCGTCCTTCGGCCGCCCCGCGCGCATCCAGTTCGCCGTGCTCGTGGACCGGGGCCATCGCGAGCTGCCGATCCGCGCGGATTTCGTCGGGCGCAACGTCCCGACCGAGAGCGCGGAAAAAATCCGGGTGCGCTTCGCGAGCGTCGATGGGGCGCCCGACAGCGTGGCGATCGTGCGGCCATGACGGCCACGTGGACGCGCAAGGATCTCGTGGCGCTCGACCCGTTGAGCGCCGCGGAAATCACGCTCCTGCTCGACACGGCCAAGGCGTTCAAGGGCGTCGGCGAACGCACGTTGAAAAAAGTCCCCGCCCTTCGAGGCAAGACGCTGGTGAATTTCTTCGTCGAGCCGAGCACGCGCACCCGCACGTCGTTCGAGCTGGCCGCCATGCGTCTCAGCGCCGACGTCGTCAACATCGCCGCGACCGCTTCCAGCCTCGCGAAAGGCGAGACGCTCAAGGACACCGCGCTGAACCTCGAGGCGTTGCTGGCCGACATCATCGTGCTGCGTCACAGCTCGGCGGGGGCCGCGCAATTCCTCGCCGACCGGCTCCAGGCCAGCGTGATCAACGCGGGCGACGGCGCGCACGAGCATCCGACCCAGGGGCTGCTCGACGTCTACACGATGCGGGAACGCTGCGGCCGCGTCGAGGGGCTCGAGGTCGCCATCGTCGGCGACATTCTTTTCAGCCGGGTCGCCCGGTCGAACCTCCATGCGCTCGTCAAGCTCGGCGCGAAGGTCACGCTCGTCGGCCCGACCACCCTCGTCCCGCGTTCCCTGGAATCGCTCGGCGCGCGCGTGACGCATCGCCTCGAAGACGTGCTCGAAACCACCGACGTCATCAACCTTCTTCGCATCCAGCACGAGCGGCAGCGGCGGGAATATTTCCCCGGCCTGGGGGAATACACCTCGCTCTTCGGTCTCACGAAGGCCCGGGCCGCGCGGCTCAAGCCCGGCTGTCTGATCATGCATCCCGGCCCCATCAACCGGGGCGTCGAGATCGACAGCGACGTCGCCGACGGCCCGCACAACGTCATCCTCGAACAGGTCACCAATGGACTCGCCGTGCGCATGGCGGTCCTTTATCTATGCGCCGGCGGCGCGGGGGGGGCGGCGTGAGCACCGTGAAAATCGCCGGCGGCCGCATCATCGATCCCGCGAACCGGCGCGACGGGGTCGGTGATCTCTGGATCGAAAACGGTGTCATCGTCGACCCGTCGAAGATTGAAAATCGAAAATCGGGGGTCGAGACGATCGACGCCGCCGGCTTGGTGGTTTCGCCCGGCCTGATCGACCTGCACGTTCATTTCCGCGAGCCGGGGCAATCCCACAAGGAAACCATCGGCACCGGCGCCGCCGCGGCGGCGGCGGGCGGCTTCACGAGCGTCGTGTGCATGCCGAACACAAATCCCGTCGCCGACAGCCCGGCGACGATTTCGTGGATTCACGAACGCGCGGGGCAGGTCGCGAAGGTGAATGTTTTCTGCACCGGCGCGATCACGAAGGGATTGAAGGGCGAGGAGCTTGCGCCGATCGCCTCGATGAAGAATGCGGGCATCGTCGCGATCACCGACGACGGCCATTGCGTGCAGAACAACGAGGTGATGCGTCGCGCGCTCGAATACGCGCGCATGTTCGACCTCCCGCTGCTCGACCATTGCCAGGATTACGGCGTCGTGGGCGACGGCATCATGCACGAGGGAGAGTGGAGCGTGCGGCTGGGACTTCCCGGCTGGCCGCGTCTCGGCGAGGAATTGATCGTCATGCGCAACATCATGCTTTCCGAATTGTGCGACGCGCCCATTCATTGCCAGCACCTGACGTCGGGCGGCAGCGTTCGTCTGCTGCGCGAGGCCCGCGCGCGGGGCGTCCGCATCTCGGGCGAGGTTTGCCCGCACCACATCCTGCTCACGGACGAGTCGCTCCGGGGCTACGACTCGAACTACAAGATGAACCCGCCGCTGCGGACCGCGCGGGACATCGAGCTGCTCGTCGGCGGCATCGCGGACGGCACGATCGACATCCTCGCCAGCGACCACGCGCCGCACGCGGCCTACGAGAAGGAAATCGAGATCGACCGGGCTCCGTTCGGCATCCTCGGACTCGAGACGGAGTTCGCGATTTTCTGCGACGTGCTCGTGCACCGCCGAAAGGCCATCGATTTGCCGCGGCTCATCGAGCTCCTGACGGTCAACCCCGCCCGGCTGCTGCGCCTGGATCGCGGCACGCTTTCCGCGGGCTCCCCGGCGGATGTCACGCTGCTCGATCCGAATCGAGAATGGACCTACGATGTCGGGCGGACAAACTCGCCGTCGCGCAACACGCCGTTCCATGGGCATACGTTCCGCGGCCGCGCGGTGCGGACGATCGTGGCCGGAGAAACGGTGTTTTGCCTCTAGTCGCTGGTCATCGGTTTCTGATCGAGCGCCTCGACGAGTCCCCCTGAGCAATGACAACGCATCGATGACGAACGGCCCTTTTCAGCTCGAAGCCGCCGTCGGAAAAGCCCGGGCTGGTCGCCTGACCACCCGTCGCGGCGTGATCGAGACGCCGGTGTTCATGCCCGTGGGCACCCAGGCGACGGTCAAGGCCATGACGCCCGTCGAGTTGAAGGAGGCGGGGGCGCAGATCATTCTTGGAAACACCTACCACCTTCATGTTCGTCCGGGTGAAACGTTGATCCGCGATCTTGGCGGATTGCATCGGTTCATGAACTGGGACCGGCCGATTCTGACGGACAGCGGTGGATTTCAGGTTTTCTCTCTCGCGAAGCTTCGCAAGATCACGGAGGAGGGCGTGCATTTTCAAAATCATCTCGACGGCACCCCGACCTTCATCGGGCCCGAGCGTTCCATGGAAATCCAGCGCGACCTCGGCTCGGACATCGTGATGCTGTTCGACGAATGCCCGCCGCACCCATGCCCCCGCGAGGACGCCGCGAAGAGCCTCGATCTTACGCTGCGCTGGGCGGGACGTTGCCGCGCATGGTGGGACGCGCAACCGGGCGAGGGACGCCCGCTGGTTTTCGGCATCGTGCAGGGGTCCGGGTATCCCGATCTGCGGCGTCGGGCGGCGGAGGCGCTGGTCGAAATCGGCTTCGACGGCTACGCGATCGGCGGCGTGAGCGTGGGCGAGCCGGAACCGGACATGTTCGCCGCGGTCGAGGCCGCCGAGCCTCATCTGCCGGTGGACCGCGCGCGTTACGCGATGGGACTGGGCACGCCGAAACAGGTGATCGAGTTGATTGCGCGCGGCGTCGACATGATGGATTGCGTGCTGCCGACGCGGCTCGCGCGAAACGGCACGGCCTTTACCGGCGATGGCACCTTGAACCTCAGGAATGCGCCCTTCGCGCGCGATGAACGGCCGATCGAAGAGGACTGCGTCTGTTACGCTTGCCGCAATTTCACGCGGGCTTATCTCCGGCATCTCATCAAGGCCGAGGAAATTCTGGGCCTGCGCCTGATGACGATCCACAACCTTCATTTCTACGTCGGCCTGGGCCGTCGCGCGCGCGCCGCGATTCTCGATGGCCGCTTCGAGAGCTTCCGCCGGGAGACGGTCGCCCGCCTCGAGGCAGGCGAACGCGGGGTTTGAACAAAAAAACGGCGGAGATCGCTCTCCGCCGTCTCGAAAGAATCGCCCTCGTTTCTAGAGCGAAGGGTCCTGCTGGTAGTCTCGCACGTAATCGTAACGGGTCTCGAAGCCGAGCTCCGGCGGGAACTCGCTGTAACCGCAATGGATCCAGGGAATGTCGCTCTTGTAAGGCGGGCGATAGCTTCCCTTGTAGGTCGGGATCGGGAAGAGGGCCACCTCGTAGACGCCGAAGCCGAGGCGGGCGACGGTGCGGCCGGCGCCGCGGACGACGCCGTAGCTCCAGGCGGCGGCGTTTCCGTCGAAATTATTGATCGATACCATCGAGTCGATGAGCTCCGAAGACCCGAAGGCGATGTTCGCGATGCCCCGGCCGAGCTTGCGAGTCGGACCGTAGTCGGAGGCGGGGGGGGACTGGATGTCGGCAAACGCGACCGAGGAGCCGAGGGCGAAGGTCAAGGCAAGGAGGGCGGGAAACTTCATAGCTTGCCGCTTTCTAGAGCGCGGACCGGAGACCTGGCAAGAGTTTTTGCTCGGATGTGGAAATCGGGGAACATGGGTTTGCCGCCCGTGGTCTTCGGCCTCCGGCCGAAGACGGCATCAAAACGAATGGGACGGGCAGGGATGCCCGCCACGACAGGCGGAAAGCCGGCGGTCCCGAGAGAAGAGGGCTCAATCGGGATACATCCTCGCGTTTGCGGCCTGGATGACGTCGACCCAGATGGGCAGGGCGAGATCCGCGCCGTAGCCGCCGCGCAGGATGGTCTGCGGACGGTCGAATCCGACCCAGACTCCGCACGTCACCGAGCGCGTGAAGCCGACGAACCAGGCGTCGTGAAATTGATCGGTCGTGCCGGTCTTTCCCCCGGCGCGCCGACGCAGGCCGAGCGCGCGGGCGTTGGCGGCGGTGCCGCGCGTGACGACGTCGCGCAGGATGTCCGCCGTGGCGCGGGCGGCGCGGGCGTCCAGAAAACGAAGGCGCCCGTGCGTGGCCTGGAAGAGCGTCTCCCCGTCGGCGTTCGTGACTTTCTCGATCAGGTAGGGCTGAAGGCGCACGCCATCGGTCGCGAAGGCCGTGTAGGCCGCGGTGAGATCCTTGAGCGTCGTCTCGAACGAACCGAGGCAAAGCGACGGAAAGGGCGCGACGTGTTCGGCGAGACCGGCGCGTTGAATCGTCTCCGCGGCGGCATCGAGGCCGGCGCGCAGGCCGACGCGGACGCTGGCGGTGTTGCGGGACTCGACGAGCGCGTCCGCCACGCGGATGTCCCCGCCGTATCGGCGGTCCGAGTTCGCGGGATCGTAGCGGCCAAGGGCGCGGGGAATCTCGTCGGCGGAAAGCCGGGCGTCGGAAATCCGGTCGCCGGGACGCACGCCGTGGGCGAACGCGGCGGCAAAGACGAACGGCTTCGCGGTCGATCCCGCCGGGCGCCGCGCGTCGAACGCGCGGTGGTATTTGCTGGCGGCGTAATCGCGGCCGCCAATGACGGCGAGGATGCCGCCGGTGCGGTTGTCGAGCGCGAGCAGCGCGCCCTGGAGGGCCTCGCCGCCGGCGTCCCGGCGCGGGTGCGGATAGCCGGGACGGCGCTCGACCTGGTCGAGCCGGGCCGCCATGGCGGCCTCGGCGGCGCGCTGGAGCGCGGGGTCGAGCGTGGTGGAAATCTTCAATCCTCCCTCGGCGATGCGATCCTCGGGAAGGACGAGCGCGAGTTCGCGGCTGATGGTTTCCATCGCCCAATTCTCGGCGGGCGCGACCTGGGGTTTCGGCGCGAGCCGGACGGGCGTGGCGAGTGCCGCGGCGAGCTGGGTGGCATCGATCACGCCGATGTCTCGCATGCGGCGGAGAACGACGTCGCGGTTGCGGGTCGAGGCGGCGAGATCGTTGAAGGGCGAGAATCGCGTGGGGCTGCGGATGAGCCCGGCGAGCAGGGCGGCCTCGGGAAGCGTGAGACGCGAAGCGGGATGGCCGAAATACGCGCGGCTGGCGGAGTCGACGCCGTAGTAGCCGGAGCCAAAGTAAATGCGGTTCATGTAGGCCGCGAGGATTTGCTCCTTGGTCATCTCGGTCTCGATGCGGAAGGCCAGCGCCGCCTCGACGAGCTTGCGGGTCATCGTTCGTCCGCCGAGCGGGAAGCTGTTGCGCGCGAGCTGCTGCGTGATGGTCGAAGCACCCTCGCGCACCCCGCCGAAGAGCAGGTTGCGCCCGACGGCGCGGGCGATACCGATGGGGTCCACGCCGCGGTGGCTGTAGAAGCGGGTGTCCTCGCGCGTGATGAGCGCGTCGACGAAGTTCGGCGAGATGTCGTCGAAGGAGGCGATGACGCGGTTTTCCCCCGCGAGGCGGCTGTAGTATTTGCCGCCGCGATCGAGCACGACCGAGCGCTGGGTCATGTCCGGGATCGCGGAGAGGTCGAACGTGAGCGCGTAGGCGTAGAGGGCCGCGGCCGCCAGCGCCCAGAGCACGAAGGCGGCCAGGCAAAGCTTCATGAGCGCGATGCGATACGGATGCCGGGGACGATCCCCACGGCGGCGCGGCACGCGGGCGAGGCGGGCGGTCCGCAGCCAGAGGCGTTTCAGCGTGGGGTTCTTCCGCACGAGCACTTGCGAACGTTAAACGGCGTCGCCATAAATGCCAGGGAAGAGGCCGCGAGAATCCCGTGAAGATCGACATCCTGACCTTGTTTCCCGGCATCTGCCACGGCGCGCTCGGCGAGAGCATGCTCAAGCGGGCGCAGGATCGCGGGATCGCCCGGCTGGCGGCGGTGGATCTCCGCCAATGGGCGGGCGGAAAACATCGCGTGGCGGACGACATGCCCTATGGCGGCGGTCCCGGCATGGTGATGAAAATCGAGCCGATTCACGCCGCGTTGGCCGCGTTGCGCACCCCTTTCTCCCGGGTCGTGCTCATGACGCCGCAGGGCCGCCCTTTCACGCAGGCCATCGCGCGGGAATACGTCCGCGAAAAACATGTGATCCTGCTTTGCGGACACTACGAGGGCGTGGATCAACGCGTGGCCGATCATCTCGTCGACGACGAGATTTCCATCGGCGACTACGTGCTGACCAACGGCGCGCTGGCCGCGCTCGTGGTCACGGACGCCGTCGTGCGGTTGATTCCCGGCGTGCTGGGAGACGCCGATTCCGCGGAACAGGATTCCTTCGGCGACTCGAAGATTTTGGATCACCCGCATTACACGCGGCCGGAGATTTTCGAGGATTGGCGCGTGCCGGAGGTGCTCCTGTCGGGGAATCACGCGGCGATCGCGAAATGGCGGCGGGAGCGCGCGCACGAGCTCACGCGGGAGCGCCGCCCGGATTTGCTCCCTTAGTCGGATCAGATCAGAATGCCGGCGATGCAGGCCATCGTGTAGGTCGCGCCGAGCCCGCCGATCATGGCCCGGAGCCCGAGCCGGGCGAGGTCGCCGCGACGCTCCGGGGCGAGGGCGCCGATGCCGCCGATCGCGATCGCGATGCTGGAGAAGTTCGCAAAGCCGCAGAGCGCGTAGGTCGCGATGATGTAGCTGCGCTCCGAGAGGGAACTCTGCAGGCGGGCGAGGTCGATGTAGGCGATGAATTCGTTGAGCACGATGCGCTCGCCGAGCACCTGACCGATCCGGGCGCAATCCTGCGGGGGCACGCCCATCAGCCAGGCGAACGGCCAGTTCAGCCAGCCGAAGATCTGCTGCATGGTGACCGGGTTCGCGACGCCGGCGACGTGCTGGGGCCAGGCGAGGAGGCCGTTGACCAGCGCCACGGCGGCGACGAAGGCGACGAGCATGGCGATGACGTTCAAGGCGAGCATCATGCCGTCGGAAGCGCCGCGGCAGAGCGCGTCGAAGCCGTTGACGGTGTCCCGTTCCACGGTCGCCGAATGTCCGGCGGCGGTTTCGCTTTCCTCGGTCTCGGGCAGGAGAATCTTCGCCATCATCAATCCGGCCGGAGCGCTCAAGACGGAGGCGGCGAGCAGGTGGCCGGCGACGATTCCCATGTTTGCGTAGACGGCAAAAACGGACACGGCGATGCTCGCCATGCCCGTGACGATAAGGGCATGGAGCTCGCTCGCGGTCATGCGCGGCAGGTAGGGCCGAATGAGGAGCGCGGCTTCGGTGGTGCCAAGGAAGACGTTGCTGGCCGCGGCGAGGCTCTCGCTGCCGGACGTGCGCATGACGCGCTGCATGACCCAGGCGAAGGCATGGACGATTTTTTGGAGGATGCCGTAGTGGTAGAGGAACGACGAGAGCGACGAGACAACGATGATCGTGGAGATGAGGATGGTCGCGAAGACGACGCTGCCCGGGCCGAAGATCGCCATTTTTTCCCCGCTCGCGAGCGGGCCGAAGACCATGGCCGAACCCTGGTCCGCGTAGAGGCTGAGTTGGTTGACGGCGTCACGCGCGGCGCCGAAGACCGGGGCGCCGAACGGGGTCTTGAGAATGAGGACGGCGAAGGTGAATTCCAGCGCGAGCCCGCTCCAGACGGTGCGCCACGGGAAGCGGTCGCGGTGCGTCGAGCCGAGCCAGGCCAGGGCCAGCAGCACAAGGAGGCCGAACGCACTGATGAGTTGAGGGGGCATGATGACGGGCGGGAGAAAGCGTTTCCCGTGCCGGGCGGCCGGGAAATTCCAGGGCTGGCGCCATGCCCTCCGGGAAATCTCCGCTTGCACGAGCGGGGGAATCGCGACAGAGTTTGCAACTTCATTCGGGCTGTGGCTCAGCTTGGTAGAGCGCCTCGTTCGGGACGAGGAGGTCGCAGGTTCGAATCCTGTCAGCCCGACCATTGACCAGCCCCCGGAGTTTTTTATTGGGCGGCTGGCCCAGGAACACGTGCTTTCGGATTACGCGCGGCGCGCGTGGGTCGGGGTGTCGCGGTCCTTCTCTCTCGTCGCCCGGGGTCTCGACCGGGTGGATCCGCCCGATCGTTGGGTTGCCGAAACCTGCCGAGTGGGCGGCCTTGGAAAAACCGTAGCCTCCCGAGCGGCGGCCGATCGCGCGCCGGAAGCAGCGCGGTGGAGCGGAATCGGCGAGGGTGACGGAGCTCCGAGACAAATAATTACCTCGCAAGGGGTTGACTTGAAGCGTCGGGTGGTTTATGCAAAGAGGTTCACTTCCTTCCATTACATACCCCACTACAAAAATGACCCCCAAAATCTATGCCGCCCTTGCGGTGACCGCCCTGAGTTTTCACGTGACGCAAGCCGCGACCTTCACTTGGACCGGAGCGACAAACAACGTTTTCACGACGGGCTCGAACTGGACGCCGGTCGGTCCTCCTAATACCGCCGGGGGCACGGACTTGGCCATCATAAACAACGGCAATTCTGTTTCGTGGACTCCGACGTCAAACCCCAACTTCACGGGCGCGGGAAATGGCATCCAGCTCTCCAACAGCTCGACCTTGACGCAGAATGCAAGCTCCTCGTATTGGCTGAGCAATGGCGCGAGCATGACCATGGATCATTCCAACTTCAACGGGGTGCAAAATATCGTCATCGGCCGTAACGACAACAGCGGAACCGCCAGCGTGACTCTGACCAATGGCAGTGCGCTTCAGATTACCACCGGCAACACGATTTTTCTCGGGTTCGGCTTGAACTCCACGGGTAACCTGACGACAACCAACAGCACGGTCACGACCACCAACCCCAACAGCGTCCTTCAGTTCGGCAGTGCCACCGGTTCCGCCGGCACCTTCACCATGCATGGCGGCACGACTTCCATCGCCGGTGATTGGAAGATGGGGCCGTCAGCTGGCAATACGACGAATTTTGTCGCCGACACTAATGCCGTCATTACCTCCTCCCGGAGAACGTCGCTCGGTAATGGTTCCGGGACCGCCGTCGCCCCGATCACGGCTAATGTTTCGCTCACCAAGAGCAGCTTCACCAGTTCATTGCAGTTCTGGTTTGGCGAATCCGTCGGAGCAGGCACCCGCACTTACGTCAATGCGGCGCTCACCCTGAACAATTCCACCCTGACGGCCACGGACGCGGCAGCAGGCAATGGCATCTCCCTCTGGGGAGTTTCGGGGGCGAACAACAACTTCTCGATCAACATGATCGGTGCGTCCAGCATCTTCGGCAACGTGCAATCCAGCGGCGCTACGACGGCCTCACTGGCAAGCACGACGTGGGAAAATCTTTTCACTTTGGGCATTCTCAAATACAACGGGAGCAGCGCCGGATTGTTCTCCGATCACTTCAGCACGAGCGGCACTTTTGGAACCGCCGGTTACACGCTGACTTCGGTGCCTGAGCCCAGCACGTTCGCGATGGGAGCTTTCGGCCTCGGGCTGATCGTGTTGGCCATTCGCAAACGCCACCGGGCCAGCGCCCAGGTTTAGCCGACTGCCAACGCGCCGCTCGGCGCCGTCCCGCCTGGCAAAGGCGGGATGATCTCGAAAGTCATGAAAAGCCGGGTTGGGCCTCGCGAGAGCGTCCCTCCCGGCTTTTTCGTGGGCGGGAACGGGCCGCCGACGAGAAGAGCTGGGCTCTTTAGCCAATCGAGGCTCCCGCCACGACAGAAAGTCGAGTGGTGGAAGCTTTTGAACGAAGCAGCTTCAACGGAATCGACCTCGGGGCGACCGGCAGAAAGAGATGAAAAAGGCCTCGTCGATGAGGCTGGATCAGGGTAGTTCGAATCCAGCTGTCGCCACGGCGCTCCGTTGCCGTGTGGCGTGAGATGACGCGTCCCCCGCGTCCTCTGCTTCCCCGCGTCCCCCGCGCCCCCCGCGCCCCGGCGGAGCGGGGCGGCTACAACGAGGCCCTGGACTGGATCGACATTCGGACGATGCGGGCGGACATTTTGCCGTGGCCGCTTTCGCCGCCGACGCCCCCGATGATGCGGGGGCGCGGTTTTTCGTTCAGCCTCGCGCCGGCTCGCGCCGGCTTTTTTCCGCGCCCGTGCGAAGATCGAAGCCCTTCAGGGAAGGAACGCGTCCGGGCACATTTCCTTGTCGCCACGGCGCTCCTTCGCCGTGTGGCGTGAGATCACGCGCCCCCGGCGCCCCGACGGAGCGGGGCGGCTACAGGAGGCCTCTTCGTGCTGGTTTCCACGCGGGTTTGTCCTCCCTCGAATCAAAACGCTCCCGCATCTTCGTCGCCACGGCGCTCCTTCGCCGTGTAACGTGAGATCACGCGCCCCCGGCGCCCCGACGGAGCGGGGCGGCTACAGGCTTTAACGCGTTGATTTCCGGGCATTTCAAATCTTCCGCCAAATCGGCGATTTTGCCGGCCATGCCTGGGGCTGAGCGGCGCTGGTCCCGGAGAACCACCGCCCGGTTCGGGATTCACCGCGAAGGCGCGGTCCTCTCGGATCCTCGTCTTGGCCCTTTCCGATTTCCTTCTTTGGCCCTCGCTCGAGGCGGAACCCTCCTTCACCGCCAATCGACACTCAGGACATCCAAACAAGGGATGAGGCGACAGGAGGGAGGCCATGAAGGAGAGGTCGCGGCGATCAAAGCGACGAGCAATGCGAGGGAGATGTTTGAGTTTATTGAAGCAGCGTTCGATGCGATGGCGGGTTTTTGGAAAGGTCGGAGTCACAAGGGATGAGCGCCTTTCGGGTGCGATTTGAAGGGATGACTACGGACGACATGCCCGGTTGGGAAAATCAAAGCCCGCCGGGCGTTGCCGTCGTATCCCTTGCCGGCGATGACGCCGTCGGCGCTCATGCCCTTTAAGCAGAGCGGGCACATTCTTGATGTCGGCGGCCTGGCCGGGCGTCAAAATCAAACGCGTGGGCGTCCGAGGGCATTGGCCCGGAGATGAATCTTGGTGGTCGGTCCACCTCGGGAACGCCCAAAGCGTGATCGCGAGCCCCGACCTTTCCGGTAGAGCGGCCCGTTGGTGGGCCTCAACGAGAGGGGAATCGAGCGTGAGGGCGTCATTCTTTCGATCCCCGATCAACGACTTGAAGACCTTCTCCCACCCTCCGGCTTAGACCCAGGCGTGTGAAGCGTTTAGGCGCCGTCTTCCCCTTCGCGCATCGCTCCGGAGATCGGGCCATCGCGCCCCGCTTTCAGCCTGGAGCCTGGGGCATGGGGCCGTGAGACGGCGGTGACGACGGGCTGAAAAAAAGGCGGCCGTATGTCGATGCCCATGCGGAGGACGATGCTCCAGCAACGCTGGCCCGGATCAAAAGGCAGCGCCCTTCGATGTGAGACCCGTCTCGTTCGGAAGACCAATTTCCCGCGATTGCGGCCCGTGGGATGGAAACTCAATGCGCGTGGGCCAAAGGGCGGCGTGCCTTCGGCGGCTTCTTCGCGCAGGCGCGGCAGGCGCCGTAGAGGATGATCTCATGGTCGTCGACGCGAAATCCGGACGGCGCGATCTTGAGGATGCCGTCGAGGCATTTCTCGAGTTCGAAGACCCGTCCGCATTCGCGGCAGAGGAAGTGATGATGGTGGCCCTTGTCCGCGCGTTCGTAGCGAGGCGGCTCGCCGGGGATTTCCACCGAGACGACGCGATTCTCCGCCGCCAAGGCCTTCAAGGATCGATAGACGGTCGCCAGCCCCAGTTTCGGAACCTGCCGGGCGGCGAGAGTATGAATTTCGAGCGGGGTCAGCGGATTGTCCCGGCTGCGAAGGACCTCCTCGATCGCGCGTTTTTGCCTCGTGCTTCGTTCCACGCCCGAGCTTAGGACATCGGGGAGGAGAGATCAACGTCCGGCTGAATCGCGCCGGCGGCCGGCGGCTTGGCGCGGCGCCCGTCCAGCACGCGCTTGAGCACCCCGTAGCGGGGGCCGAAAAGATAGGCGGAGACGAAGAACGCGCTGAGCACCATGACGATGGCCGGGCCGGACGGGAGATTTACCCAGTAGGAGAGCAGCAGGCCGGCGACCGCGCTGAACATGCCGAGGAACGCCCCGCCCCAGATCATGACGTCGTAGGAATCGGACAGCAGATAAATGGTCGCCGCGGGCAGGATCAGCAGGCCAATGGACATCACGACGCCCACGGCCTGGAGCGAGGCGATCATGGACATGACCATCGTGATGATGAGCAGGTAATCGAGCCACGCCACGCGGACGCCGATGGAGATGGCGACGTTTGGATCGAAAAGCGTGAGCAGCAGATGGCGCTGGAAGACGGCCAGCACGAGCACGATGAAAAAGCTGAGGACGTAGGTGATCCAGAGGTCGGTGTTTGCCAGGCCAAGGACGTTGCCGAAAAGAAAATGGCCGAGATCGACGCGGACGGGCGCGAATTTGAGCAGGATGACGCCGAGGGCGAAGGCGGCGATGTAGAGCGCGCCGATCGCGGTGTCATCCTTCAGTCGCGAGCTGTAGGCGATCATTTTCCCGCCGATGACGACGAACAGCGCCGCCGCGAGCGCACCGACGAAAAGCCCGAATGGATTCAGGGAAAAAAAGATCGCGCCGAGGGCGAGGCCGGGGAGGAGCGAGTGCGAGAGGCCGTCGGCAAGGAGCGCGTGGCGCCGCAGGACGATGAAGCCGCTCAGGTAGCCGTTCGTGAAGCCGACGAGCAGGCAGCCGAGCAGGGCCTTGCGCATGAACTCGTATTGGAAGGGCTCGAGGAGCGCGTTCATGCCGGGGCCTGGGTTTGCGCGTGGGAATACGTGGCCGCGATGTTGCCGGGCGTGAAGACATCGGCGACATCGCCGAAAGCGATCAGCTCGCGGTTGAGCATGAGCACTTCGTCGAAGAGTTCGGGCACGGTGTTCAGGTCGTGATGCGAGACGAGGAGCAGCTTTCCCTGCGCGGCCATGCCGCGAAGGATCTCGCGGAGATCGCGCTGGGAGTTCGTGTCGAGGCCGGTGAACGGCTCGTCGAGCAGGCAGACGTGCGCCTGTTGCGCGTAGGCGCGCGCGAGAAAAGCGCGCTGCTGCTGCCCGCCGCTGAGGGCGTTGATCTGCCGGCCGGCGAGGGGCGTGAGGTGGGTGACCTCGAGCGCCTCGCTCACGATATCCGCGTCTTTTTTCGTGAAGGTTTTCCAGCCGCCGAGCGCGGGGAAACGGCCCATCGCGACCATGCCGTGCACGGTGATCGGGAAATCCCAGTCGATCACGCCGCGCTGTGGAAGGTAGGCGATGCGGCGCTTTTGCCGGGGTTCGTGGCCGTGCAGTTTGATCTCGCCCGCCTGCAGGGAAACGAGCCCGGCGATGGCCTTGAGCAGCGTCGATTTCCCGGCGCCGTTCGGGCCAAGCAGGCCGACGCACCGGCCGCACCGCAGGTCGACGTCGAGATTCCGGACCGCCGGGACCTGCTGGTAACTCACCGTGACGCGGCGAATCGTGAGGTGGTGGTGGGACATGGCTAAGGCTGGAGATCCCGCACGGTGACGGTCTCCGCCAGACTTCCATCGGGCCAAAACGTCTGGTCCGCGAGCGAATTCCCGCCGCGGCTCACGCGCACGCGAACGGCGGTCGCGGCGGCGCCGGTCGGCCACGAGCCGGCGACGAAGAGGTCGACGCCTTCCTTCGGGATGGCAACCTTCCAATCCACGGAAACTTCACCTCCCGCCGGGCGGCCGGACCAAAGCGGCGCTCCCAGGTAGTCGAGATCGAACGTCGCGGGCGGCGCGGAAAACGTCACCGTGATCCGCAGCGGTTCCGGCGGCGCGGTGCCGGGAGCCCGCGCCGGCGCGGCGGCATCGGCGGCGTGCGTGACGATCCAGACCGGCCCGCCCAGAAGGGAGAAGCCGATCAGGACCAGCAGGATTCGCAGCCACGGACGCCCTTCCATCGGGAGCTTTACTTCAGGCTGTCGACGATGGTCGTGACGTTGTAGCGGACCATGCCGGGATACGTGGTGGCCTCCTTGTCGCCCAATCCGTCGGCGTAAAGCTCGCCGCCGACCTTCGCGCCGGTTTCCTTCGTGATCTCGGTCACGACTTTCGGGTTCTCGATGCTCTCGAAGAACACGGCCTTCACGCCCTCGGATTTGATCGTGTCGATCAGCTCGGAGATCTTCTTGGACGAGGGTTCGTCCTCGGTGCTGACGCCTTCGATGGCGTAGATCTTGAAGCCGAAGTCGCGGGCGAAATACTGGAACGCATCGTGCGAGGTGACCAGCTTGCGCTTGTCACGGGGAAGCTGGGAGATTTCCTTTTTGGCCCAGCCTTTCAGGTCCTTCAGCTTGGCGAGGTAGGCGCCGGCGTTTTTTTCGTAGGCCGCCTTGTTGGCGGGATCGGCCTTGATGAAGGCGCCTTCCACGACGCCGGTCGCCTTGATGACATTGTCGATGCTGTGCCACCAATGCGGGTCTTCGACCATCTTGCCGTCCTCTTCGAGCTCGAGGGAGGGGAAGGCCGCGCCCGTGTCGACGAACTTGCCCGCGCCGCCGGCGGACTCTTCGAGCTTCGTGAGATAGCCTTCGATGTGCTTGCCGGTGATCAGGACGAGGTCGGCCTCGACGATTTTTTTCACGTCGGCGGGGGAGGGCTGGAACTCGTGCGGATCGACGCCCGGCGTGATGATCGGGATGATCCGCACCTTGTCGCCGCCGACGTTCGTGGCGATGTCGGTGGTGATGGTGGAGAGCGAGGCGACGTTGAGTTCCGCGCGGGCTCCGGGGAGCGTCGCAAGCGATGCGATGACGATGGCGATGAAGGCTTTCATAAATGAGAACAACCTATCGATATCACATGCAACCTCGGGCGCAAGGGAGATGTTGCCGAGGATGGCGGGGCGTGTGCCGCGGCTCCCCGAAGTCGTGGAGCGCCGCGCGCTTTTACGCGCCCTTCGCCCGCGCCGCCACGTGGGCCTTCGCCTCGGCCAATGTCACGGTGACGCCCGCTTCGCCGGCCAGCGCGACGACGGCCCCGAGATCCTCGTCGAGATGCGCAAGGTCGCGGATGGAGTGCTTGAAGTCGTTCAACGCGTGCCTGATGTCCTCGAGCGCGTGCTCGAGATCCTTCTCGGCGTGGCTTTTGTCGGCGTCCGCGTGGGCGAGATCGCTTTGCGCGTGGTCGGCCGGCGCGCCGCCGGCTTCCCAGTCCGAGAGCGCGTGCTCGAAGTCATGGATGAGATGGTCGAAGTCCTGGATCGCGTGGGCGGTGTCCTGCTTCGCGTGTTTCAGATCCTCCCCGGCGTGGGCGAGATCGTTCCGCGCGTGGCGGTAGTCCTGGATGGCGTGCTCGATTTTCGCGGCGGCTTTCGAATTCGCGGCAAGGAAGGTTTCAAGGGATGTGCTCATGATGTTTTTACCGGGATTGAAGGGGCGCGCCAACCCGATCGCGACGGCGGCGCGCCATTTTGCGGGGACCGGGGAGGCTACGCGACGCGGCGCTTGCGCTCCCGGACCAGGATCAGCGCGAAGAGGGCGCCGCCGAAGATGATGCCGTAGGTGGACGGCTCGGGCACGGGGGCGGGGGCCACGCCGAAGGTGTAGGTCGCGGTGGCGGTGACGGGAGTGTTGTCGGGCAGGTTCGCGTTCGCGGTGAAGGTCAGCTGGTAGGTTCCGGATGCCGTGAACGCCCAATTGAAGTGCTCGTGGCCGCCGGTGGAGAGCGTGTAACGATCCGCGGACGAGAGGCCGTCGCTGCTGTCCATGTGCACGGTGGGCGACGGGGAGCCGTTCTTGTAGAGGTAGAATTTCCCGCCGGCGGGCGTCGTGATGCCGGTGAGCGTCATGGTGAATCGATCATCGGCGAACGTGCCGTTCTCGATTTCCTCCGCGCCGAAGCCGAGGAAAAGCAGGTCGGGATTTTGGGTCTGCGGGAGGATCCAGACGGTGTCGCCGGGATGGCCGAGGAAGGAAAGTCCCGGGTTCCCGGAGACCGTCGTCCGGGCGAAATCCGTCACGTCGAAGATCGCCTCGTCGGGGGCGTATTCGATGTCGTGTTCCTCGTCGTGGATGTGGAGGTCGAACTCGCCGTCTTCGAAGGCGATGCCGACGTCGGTGTGACCCTCGGTCAGATGGGCGATGTCGGCGCGGGCGGCCGGTTGCAGGGCGAGGGCGAGCACCGCGGCGGCGGTGGCGGTGGCGGTGGCGATTTGGGCTTTCATTTTCTATTACGGTGTCGGTTGTGTTTTGTGGTTGGAGGCGAAGCCACCGCGTGGCTCCGCGTTTTTTCGGGGGACTGGAAATTTCGCAGGAAACCGGCGGACGATCACCAGACCGGCCAGGAGCGCGGCGATCGCCAGCGGCACGGCGCTCGGCTCCGGCACGGCCGCGACGTTGAAGTAGAATGTCGTCATCGGGCTGAGGATTTCCGGGCCGGCCCCGGAGTTCGGGCCGAGGAAGGAGCGGGCCTGGAAGTCGACCTCGTATTGGCCGGGAGCGGTGAAGACCCAATCGTAATGGGAGTGGCTGCGAATGAGCTGAGGCATCCCGTCGAGCGCCCCAAGCCCGTCCGCGGAAGCCACCCGCACCTGCAGGTCGTTGGTTCCGCTGTAATCGTAGACCGAGAAAGATCCCGGCCCGCGGACCCCGACGACGTTGAGCATCACGTAGCGGTTGTTGAATGCCGGCCCGGCGCCGTCGGGATCCCAGCTTTTCCAATTGGTCGCGGTGGAGGGCTCCATGCGCCCGGAGGAAAAGCCGTAGTCCGCCTCGACCCCGAGGTAGAGCTGCCCGGGGACCTGGCTGTCCGAAATCTTCCAGATGGGCGCGCCCGCCGCGACGCCGAGGAAGTCGAATTTCGGGTCTGCCGGCCGCGTGGTCCGGGTGCTCGCGTTCACCATCAGCAGGGCGGCGTCCGGCGCGTAATTTCCAGCGTAACTCACGTTCCCGGTGTGCACGAAAGTTTGCCAGCCGCCGGTCGCGGCCGTGCCGATGAAGGGCATGGCGATGTCGGCGTGAATGGCGTCCACCTCGACATAGCCCACCGCCAGCCCGGCCCGCGCGAGCGGGGAGAAAGCGATGGCCGCCGCGAGCAGGGGAAGGGCGCGGCAAGCCCGACGGCGGATATTTCCGAAGCCGATCATCGCCAGGCCCGCGACGAACAGGAGGGCGAGGGGAGCGGGTTCCGGCACGGCGTCGACGCCGAAGCGCATGGTGAAGACCCCGGGGCTCTGGATGAGGGGGCCAAGCGAGGAATCGTTGTTTTCCTGGTGGCCGGAGAGCCGGAAATCGACCTCGTAGATTCCTTCCGTTGTGAAGCTCCAGTTGAAGTGCAGGTGCCCGCTCGCCAGAATCCAAAGCGAGTCGCCCGCGGTGATTCCGCCGTCCGCCGTGGACATGAAAACGTTCGGCCCTTCGTCGTCATTCTGCCACACCGCGAAGTCCCCGGGCCCGCGCACGGCCACGAGCGAGACCTTCAGCCAGCGCCCGAAACCGGACGCGCGCCCACCGGATTCGACGGCGGGGTTGTAGGCGTCGAAGTCGGCGGACGACGCCCCGTAGCCGGCGAAGCCGAGATAGAGAAGGCTGGGGTTCTGCGCCTGCGGAAGCTGGTAATAGGGTTGGCCCGCGCCGACGCCGACGAAGTCGAACGCCGGGTTGCCCGGCCGCGTCACCCGGGCGGCGGGATCGACGTAGAGAAGCGTCGTCGCCGGGGAAGTCTGCCGCGCCGGATCGACATCGTTGTCGAGCGCCTTGATCGTCCAGACGCCGCTCGTCCTGGTGTAGCCGATGTTCAGGTCGACGTGCTCGTCGGTGAGGACCGTCTCGGCCGAGGCGGTCGCGAAAATCGCGGCAGAGATCGCGAAGAGGGAAAGGTGTCTTTTCATTTTAATTGGCGGGTTGCTGCCCGGGAGGAACGGCGAAGTTGAGGCCTTCGGTCACCCATTTCTTGAGCGTGACCCCGTCGATGCTGGTGACGTGCCCGTCGGCGTAGAGATAGTTGGCCGCGCCGTGGGCGTGCGTCTGGTCCCGGGGGTCGCCGCCGTGACGATCCGGCTCGATGTCGCTGGTCACCGCGTCCCAATTTCCGGCCACGCGATCGACGCCGACGGAGCCCTTGAACCAATTCCGCGAGTGCGTGTGGTCCTCGCTCTGCGCCGTGCCCTTGCGGTCCGAGGCGACGAACATCGTGATCGTCTGGCTGGGGCGCGGAAGGAACCGGGCGTTGAGAATGCCCTCGGGACCGGCCACGCAGACGTATTCGTTGAGCAGGTAGCTGGTGCCGTTGTTGGCGAGTCGCTCCCGGCGGTGCGGGTCACTCGGGCAGACGCGAACCTCGTCCACGTTGTCGAGATAGGGCGCAAGCGTGAAGATCCACGTCCGGTCCAGCCGCGACGTGTCGTGCGCCGACCGCGGGAACCGGCCGTCGTTGTCGTTGTTGAAAAGAGCGATGGCCGCGCCGATCTGCCGCATGTTCGACGCGCATTTCGCGGCGTTCCCCGCGGTGGCGACCCGGCTGAAAACCATCGAGCTGATGGCGATGAGCGCGCCGACCGCCGCCACGACGACGAGCAGCTCCACGAGCGTGAAGGCCCGGGACCGGAGGCCGGGCCCGTTCCGGGCGAAGCGGGCTGAAAGGAAGGGCGATGGGTTCAAAACGAAGGCTGGCCTTGTAAATATTGAGAGATCGATATCAAATAGATTGACGAGAAATGAGAGTCAAGTATCAATACGAGCAGATGCTGAATTTTCGTCTGGAAGTTCCGGCGCCCGCGTTCGGCGCTTCCGTCCGGGTCCCCCGCCCGACGGTCGATCCGTCCCGGCTTCGCGGCCTCGTGCGCGACGCGTGCCGCTGCCTGGGCCAGCAGATGGTTTATTGGGGCTGCGACGCGCGGCACGCGGGCGGGAACCTCCTGCCGCGTTTCGGAATGGAGCGGCTGGCCCGCGCGGAGCGCGGCTCGGAGGGGAGCAGCCGCTATCGCATGGCCTGCGGCAATGGCGCCGTCGAACTCCACAGCTTCTGCGCCGGCTGGCACCCCGCCAATGGCGGGGACGGCGTGCTGTTCATCCGAAACCGCGAACGGCTCCACGGCTTGTCGGGCGGCGCCGCCCCGCTCATGCCCGGCCACTTCGACGACGAGCGCCTTCGCGGCGCGGCTCCCGACGAGATGCTGTGGGCCTGCCGCCCGCTGCAGGCGTGGCTGCTATCCTACGAACGATGGATCGAGGCGCGGACGGAGCCCGGCTACCGCGCGCGATGCTGGACGCGGCACGTGGCGCGGATGGGCGGAAAGCCGTGGCTCGCGCCCGGCCCGGCCGTTTTCTGGCTGAAAAAATTCCTGGCCGATCCCGCCTCGACGCCGCGCGCCCGCGAGCTTTCGCGCCCAAAGAAAACGATGCCGCCGCGGCCATTCCGGCTGGCGGGAACCCTTTTCCGTTGAACATGCCTCCGCTCCTCCCCCGCCTTCCGGTCACGGTCCTCTCCGGCTTCCTCGGCGCGGGCAAGACGACCCTGCTCAACCACGTCCTCAACAACCGCGAAGGCCGCCGCGTCGCCGTCATCGTGAACGACATGAGCGACGTGAACATCGACGCCGCGCTCGTCCGCGACGGCGGCGCCGCGCTCAGCCGCACCGAGGAAACGCTCGTCGAGATGTCGAACGGCTGCATCTGCTGCACCCTGCGCGACGACCTGCTCCGCGAGGTCGCGCGGCTCGCGGGAGAGGGACGGTTCGACTATCTGCTCATCGAATCCACGGGAGTCTCCGAGCCGCTGCCCGTCGCGCAGACGTTCACCTTCGCGGACGAGGAAGGCCGCAGCCTGCAGACGCTCACCCGCCTCGACACCATGATCACCGTGATCGACGCGGCGGACTTCCTTCCGCGTTTCGCCGGCTCCGACACGCTCGAAGAAAACGGTCTCGCGCTGGGCGCGGAGGACGAGCGCACGATCGCCGACCTCTTCATCGACCAGGTCGAGTTCGCCGACGTGCTCGTGATCAACAAGGTCGACCTCGTCACCGAAAACCAGCGCCGGGAACTTCGCGCCATTCTCCGCCGGCTCAACGCGAAAGCGCGCATCGTGGAAGCCGAGCGCGGACGCGTGCCGCTCGCCAACGTGCTCGACACGCGGCTCTTCGACCTGGAAAAGGCGCAGAGTTCCGCCGGCTGGATCCGGGAGCTGCAGGCGGAACACGCGCCCGAGACCGAGGAATACGGCATCGGCAGCTTCGTCTTCCGCGCGCGCCGACCGTTTCATCCGGGGCGGTTCTGGGCTTTCCTCCACGGCGAATGGGACGGCCTGCTCCGCTCGAAAGGTTATTTCTGGCTCGCCACCCGACACGACGTGATCGGCTCCTGGTCGCAGGCGGGCGGCAGCGCGGAGTACCGGCCGGCCGGCGTCTGGTGGGCGGCGACGCCGAGGGAGCATTGGCCGGACGACGAGGAAACGCTGCGCGGCATCCATTCCGAATGGCGCGAGCCCCATGGCGACCGCCGGCAGGAGCTCGTCTTCATCGGCCGGAATCTTTCGAAGGAGCGCATGTGCGCGGCGTTGGAAGGCAGCCTGCTCGACGACCGCGAAATGGCGCTTGGCCCCGCGCGATGGCGGCGCGCGTTGGACGATCCCTTCGCCGGATGGGTCACGCAAGCTCCGGCCGCGGAGGCGCTCCCGGCATGAGCCGCCATCAAGTCGTCATCGTCGGCGCGGGCGCCGCCGGCATCGGGATGGGCGTCGCATTGCGCGACTTCGGGATCGAGGATTTCATCATTCTCGACCGCCACGGCGTGGGCGCGTCGTTCCAGCGCTGGCCGCGGGAAATGCGGCTGATGAGCGCCTGCTCCTACCAGATCGGCGCGAGCCTCAGCATCTTCGGGTCGGCGGGTCACCCGGCGCTCTTCGAGGAGGTCGCGCCCTGGCGCGCGGGGGCGGCTTCGACGATCCGTGGCCGCGGAAAGTCAAAGCCCTGGACTGACGGCCGATTGCGATTTCCAGGCTTTCTTGAAAGAGCGACTTTAAAATGCATGGTTGCGGCGACTCTAGCGGTGGCTTTGTTTACCCCGTATCCTTCACCCCCACCGGGCCTCCCGGAAATCAGCTCTCTCTTCGTATGGCGACTTCATTCCGCAGAACACTTTTCGCCGCCGCCGGCGTTGCCCTTCTTTCCGGCCTCGATTCGGCTTGCGCCACGTTGCTCGCCTACGACGGGTTCGATCATCCCGCGGGCGCTCTCGTCGGCAAGACCGCCCCCACCGGCTTCAGTTCCGCCTACACCGCCTTCGGATCGGGCGCCAATGTTTCTTCGCCGGGAGCCACCTACCCCGGGCTCCCGGTCACGGGAAACAAGGTCGATCTCGGCGGCGTCAACAGCGGCGTCTACGGAGTCCTGACGAACTCTCCGGAAGCTCCCGGCACCACCCTCTATTTCAGCTACATGATGCAGGTCGCGACCGGCACCGGCTACGCGGGCATCTCTTTTTTCCAAGGCACCACGGAAACCCTCTACACCGGCAGTCGGAGCAACCTTTTCGGGATCGATCCCAAGGGAGGCACGGCCGGCAACTCCGCCTCGTCGGTCACCAGTCTTTCCCTGGTGGTCTTCCGCGTGGATTTCACCGCTTCCGGCGCGACCATTCGTCTCTACGTCAATCCCACCTCCGCCGAGGAGCCGGCCTCGGCCAGCGCAACGGCGACGAAGACCTCCGCGCTCACGTTCGACCGGATCCGGATCGAGTCGACGAACGACACCGGCACGATTGACGAATTCCGCCTCGGCACGACCTTCGCGGACGTCGCGCCCATCGCTCCCGGGTTCACCCCCACGGAAGTCCTGGTTCTCGGCTCGTCCGTCGCTTCGGGCACCGGCGCGAATCCCCAAAGTCTCGGCTGGGCGTATCGCCTCGAAGACCTCCTCGAGAACCACGCGCCGATCGTTCCCGGATCCACGGTGACGTGGCAGGTGAACAATGCCTCGATCGGCGGAGACACCACCTCGAAGGTTCTGGCCCGCTTCCAGACGGACGTGGTCAACGCCCATCCGGGCACCGACATCATCATCATCGCCCTGTCTCTCGCGAATGAAGGACTCGTCGGCGCCGACGATGCCGGCTCGGTGGCGGCCTACGAGAGCTTCCGCAACGGCATGTTGCAGATCATCAATCTCTGCCGCGGCAAAGGTTATTATCCGGTCGTCAGCCTGAGCTACCCGAACGACAACTACAGTCTCGCGCAATACGCGTTCGTTCGGAAAATCAACCTGCTCCTGAACTCGTGGGATGTGCCGAGCATGAATTTCCTCGGCGCGACCGACAACGGCGCGGGTCATTGGGCCCCCGGCTTCGTCAACGACGCCTATCATCCGAACGCCTCCGGCCACGCCGAACTGTTCCTGTCCGTGGTCCCTTCGTTGTTCGACGCCATCACGGCCGGCAAATTGACCCTTCCGCAGATCGGCGGGACCACATCCTACCTCCGCCTCCAGCGCGATGCGGCGGAACCGGCGCCCGTTCGTTTTTCGCCGGCCCAGACGATGCACTCCTTCACGCTCTCCTTTCGCGTTCGCACCACCGACACCGGCACCATCGCCGCCGTGGGTTCCGGAGCCAATCGCGCGACTTTGGAAATCCGGAGCAACGCGCTGGTCTACGTGGGCCCGACCGGCGCCGAACTGAGCGTCCCTCTCGCCGCCAATAACGACCGCTGGTACGATATCGCCCTTTCCCACCTGTATGCCACGACGAAATCCCTCCTCTATGTCGATGGCGTGCTCAAGGGGACCGTCACCGACAACTTTATCCCCGACCTCTTTGTCGTGGGAGGCGCGGCGGGCGCATCCGGTCGCGCCCTGGCCCCGCTCCAGGCCGATTTCCAGGACGTCTGTCTTTACCGGGCCGCCTGGACCCAGGACGAGGCGCTGGCCCAGGACAACGGCGTCTTCCAGCAGGCGAGCCTGGAAATCTGCTCCCCGCTCGCGGACACCGTTCCCATCAACGGCACTGCCCTCGAGAATCGCGCGCAGAGCCTGACCGCCCTCACGCTCAAGACCGCCAAATTCATCGCGATGGCCGCCACGCCGCCCGACGCCTTGAAGGCAGATTCCTTCGCGTCCGGAGCCGTAAGCCTCACCTGGGCCGGTCACGGATCACCGTCGAGCCCCTTCACCATCGAGCGGCGGCGCAGCGGGGTGGGGGAGGCGTGGGTCGCGGTCGCGACCAGCCCGGGGAATGCCTCCTTTTTCGAGGACAGCGGCCTCACGGCCGGCGCCAGCTACGATTACCGCATCCGGGCCCAGGAGGGATCGCTCCAAGGCGACTACAGCAACGTGGTGTCGGTCGCGGCCGGAGGTCAGAGTGCCGTTTCTTATCAGGATTGGATTTCCGGCTATTTCACCGAAAAAAAACCCACTTATCTCATCGACTTCGACGCCAGCGCAAACCCCGCCTACAACGGCGTGAAATGGAACACGGTGAGCAGCCCGAGCATCGCGACGCCCTATCCGCTCGTCGACACGACCAACGCCTCCGACGGCTATTCCCTCGCGGTCAGCGATTCGTTCGACCAGACCCGCGCCGACGCCGGCGCTCCGCTCACGGACTTCGCGGCCATCGCGCAATCCACCCTCTTCGCGATCCGCGACGACGTTCCCCTCACGGGAGGATTCACCTTCAGCGGCCTCAATCCCGCTTCGACCTACGACTTTTCCTTTTTCGCCCATCGCGGCTCGCTCCAGCCGAATTTCGACTACAGCGGCGTCTACACCTTCACCGGCGCCGGTTCCCCCGTCTCCGTCGAGGTGAACGCGGCGACCAGCACGGCCTTGACCAAAATTTCCGGGCTGACCCCCAATGCGTCCGGCGTGATCACGCTCAACATCTCGGCTGGTTCCGGCGCGGGAACCGATTTCGCGGTGATCAACTTCATTCAAATGGTGAGGGTGGCCGGCGACACGGCCTACACGCAGAACATCAAGTCCGGCAGCGATCCCGACGGCGACGGCCGGACGAACTTCGAGGAATACGCCCGCGGGTTCAATCCCACCAAGGCCGACGACCGGCCATTCACCTTGGACAGCTTCGGGGTCAAGCCCGGCGGCTCGGACATGGAATTCCGGATCAGCCGAAATCGTCGCGCCAAGGACGTCAACTACGTGCTCGAGAAATCCGCGGACCTGAAGAACTGGCAGGCCGACCCGCAGGCCTCGGTTTCCGTGCTCAGCCGGATCGGCGACCTGGAAACGGTCGCCTACGCCAGCCCCGCCAGTCCGGCCAACGTCTTTTTCCGCCTGCGGATCTATTAGCTTGGATCGACCTTCGGCGACCTGGGACCAAGGCACGATCCATGTCCGTCGCACGATCTGGCGACGAGCCGGCGACATCGGCTGGCGCCGGGTTGAGGCAAAGTCACCGCCGGCGGACAAAACTCCACTCGAGCCGCGGCAAGATGCCAGCTTGTAGCCGCCCCGCTCCGTCGGGGCGCTGGGTTGCGCGTGATCTCACGCGGCCCGGCGACGGAGCGCCGGGGCGACGACGGCCAGGCGTATTCCCGAAACGAAAGGCCTGGCGACGAAATCAGCGAAAGAACGCGAGCGGGGACGGGAAGACAACCTGGAGAGGAAGTCAGAATCCAAGAGCGTGAAATCCTTCTCGAGCCGCCGCGGTAAAATGCCACGTTGTCGCCGCCCCGCTCCGTCGGGGCGCCGGGTTGCGCGTGATCTCACGCGGCCCGGCGACGGAGCGCCGAGGCGACGACGGCCAGGCGTATTCCCGAAACGAAACGCTTGGCGACGAGATCAGCGAAAGAACGCGAACGGGGTCGGGGAGACAACCCCAAGAAGGAAGTCAGAATCCAAGAGCGTGAAATCCTTCTCGAGCCGCCGCGGTAAAATGCCACGTTGTCGCCGCCCCGCTCCGTCGGGGCGCCGGGTTGCGCGTGATCTCACGCGGCCCGGCGACGGAGCGCCAGGGCGACAAACGGCCAGGCGTATTCCCGAAACGAAACGCCTGGCGACGAGATCAGCGAAAGAACGCAAACGGGGTCGGGGAGACAACCCCGAGGAGGCAGTCAGAATCCAAGAGCGTGAAATCCTTCTCGAGCCGCCGCGGCAAGATGCCACGTTGGGGCGCATAAATTCACTTGCCGCTCCAACGGGCAAAGCTTCTTTGCTTTTACCCGGGCTTCGGTAGAGTCGCCCACGCTCCATGCAGACGATCCCCATCCCCGCCAATTTTCGACCGCGCTCCGGCAACCGTTCCGCCGCCGAGCTGCGTCCCGTTTCGTTCGAGGTGGGGGTGGCCCCCCACGCGCTCGGCTCCGTCCTGATTTCCTGCGGCAACACCCGCGTGATCTGCGCCGCGACGGTGGAGGACTTCGTGCCCCGCTGGATGAAGGAACAAAACGTGACCGGCGGATGGATCACGGCGGAATACTCGATGCTTCCCTATTCCACGCACTCCCGCAAGCCGCGCGACATCACGAAAGGCCGGCCCGACGGACGCGGCACCGAGATCCAGCGCCTGATCGGCCGCTCGCTTCGCGCCGCCATCGACCTCGAGGCGCTGGGCTCCCGCACCATTTGGATCGACTGTGACGTCCTCCAGGCGGATGGCGGGACCCGCACCGCGGCGATCACCGGCGCGTCCGTCGCGGCCTACCTGGCCTGTCGGAAATTGCTCGAGGACAAACGCGTGAAAAAACTTCCCATCCGCCAGCGGGTGGCGGCGGTCAGCGTCGGGATCGTGGGCGACGAGGTCCTCGTCGATCTCGATTACCCGGAGGACAAGGATGCCGCCGTGGACCTGAATCTGGTCCTCACCGAGCGCCTGGAATTCGTCGAGGTGCAGGGCTCGGGGGAGGAGTCGACGTTTTCGCCGGAGCAACTCACCGCCCTGATCGCCGCCGGCCGGGCCGGAGTCGAGACGCTCTTGAAGCGGCAGGCCGATGTGCTCGGGCTGACCGCCGCTTGACATCCCCGGTTTTCCTCACAGAAAACGCTTGACCGAAAGCACGGGGCGGCGGATTCTCCGCCCTTCGTTTTTCGTAACCAAGATTTTATGTCCAGAGAGTGTCAAATTACGGGAGCCCGCCCGACGCGTGGCTCGAAGATTCACCGCCGCGGGATGGCGAAGAAAAAAGGCGGCATCGGCACGCACGTGACCAAGGTCTCGCCGCGCGAGTTCGTCCCCAACCTGCGCAAGAAGCGCATCTGGGTGCCGGAGCTGAAAAAATTCGTCACCGTCAAGGTGACCGCCCGCGCGCTGAAAACGCTCGCGAAGAACGGCGCCTACGCCACGCTGAAAAAAGCGGCGCTCGTTTAAGAATTCCATTTCCCCCCAACCACCAACCCCAAAACGAACATGGCATTCAGCGTAAACAGCAAGAAATCCGGCAAAACGTATTTCCTCCACCGTCGCTTGCAGAAATTGCGCGGCGGCCAGGAGGTCACCCTTTACTATTTTGGCGGCACCGCCACCGAGGGCGCCATCGACGCCCTTCCCGAGGGCTACGAAGTTTCCGAAAACGAAAAAACCGGCCTTCCGCTCCTCAAAAAGAAGCGCTAAGTGCGTCTTTTGGCGCGTTTGCGCGGTAGCGGCGCTTTTCGGAGCGCGGCATCGCTTCGGCGGTCAGGGAACCGCCGCCGGCACAACCTCCTTTGGTTCTGCCGGGGCGGATCCACGCTGATCTTGCCATAAGAAAAAATCACGAATCGCGCCCGAAGAGGGCGAACGAACCGGCCGCCCGCTTCGAGTCCGGACTTTCTTTGCGTTGTCTCGCCCTCATCCGCTTCGTTCTCGTCGCGGAACCCCTTGGCCGGGTGAATCCGCCCGGCCATTTTTGTAGCCACGGCGCTCCGTCGCCGTGCCGCGCAAGATGACGCGCCCTCCCCCGGCGCCCCGACGGAGCGGGGCGGCTACAACGAGGTCTAACGCCAGGCCCCTTGGCAGGGCGGAATCGGCGGCCGGGCTGAAGGTGCGGAATCCCGGTGAACCGATGCGGTTCCTTTCGACAATTTTCTCTGCGTTTTCACTGAGGGCGAACCGCCCCGGAGCGAAATAGATTTTCCGTAACCTCCCTCATTGTAGCGGCCAACGCGATGCCGACGGCCGGATGTCGATCCGGCTCAGTCTTTCATCGCAGGCTTCGGAATGAACGAGCTCGAAATGGCGAGCGTTACATCGATCGCCGTTTTTGTTCTCAAGCCCGAGGGTGAGCTCGATCGTAGGCGCGCTTGAGGCGCTCGGTGGAGACATGGGTGTAAACCTGCGTCGTGGAGAGATTGGCGTGACCGAGAATCGTCTGCAGGCTGCGCAGATCCGCCCCGTTGTCCAGGAGATGGGTGGCGAAGCTGTGCCGAAGCTTGTGGGGGCTGGTGGCGGCTGGCAGACCGACCTGATGAACGTATTTCTTGATTCGGCTCCAGATGGAATGCGTGCCGAGGCGTCCCCGGGATTTGTTGAGGAAGAGGGGACCCGTCTGCACTCCCGCCGCTTGCCGATACTTCGAAATTGCGAGCAAAGCCGGGCCGCCCACGGGACAAACCCTCTCCTTCGATCCCTTTCCGATGACCCGAAGCGTCTCGCCGTAGGGATCCAGGTCCTTCACGTTCAATGCGGCTAATTCCGAAAGACGCAACCCGGCGGAGTAGAGCAGCTCCAATATTGCCACGTCCCGAAGCGGAACCCAGCCCGGAGCCTGTTTCTCGACCGGAGCCCGCAAGGGGGCGGCCAGGAGTTCCTCCACTTGCGCAATCGTCAGAAAGGCCGGTAACTGTTTTTCTGCCTTTGGCAGAAGAACCGACGCAAGTGGATTTATGCTAACGTTTTGTCTCTCAAGAAGAAAACGATAAAAGCTGCGAAGCGCGGAGAAGGTAAGACGAACCGACGCGCGGGACCGACGGCGTTTCATCAGCTCGAAAAGAAACGCGCGAAAATCTTCGACGGAGGCGTTTCGCCAAGACCCGTCGGAACGGAACCGTCGAAATTCCGCCAGAGCGTGTTTGTAATTGATGATCGTCCGCGGAGAAGCGTTTCGTTCTCCTTCCAAATACGTAAAATAGGCTTCCGCCAGCGGATCCCTTGCCGGCTTGTTCGCGAGGGAACGGGGACGCCCGGCCATGGTGCGGACTCGACTCAGCCTCCGGAGGACGAGAGCGTCTCCGAGCTTCCTCCCCAGCTCGCGGCGGCGGCTTCCGCCGAGAACCAGCTCGTGACTTCCGCGGAGTTCCAACTGGAAAGAGCGGCCTGCGCCCAGCTGGACTGGACGCCTTGCAGCCAGCTGGACAGACCGGCGGAAGCGCCGCTGGATTCCCCGGCCGGCAGGAAACTCGATTGCACTCCCTGGAGCCAGCTGGAGAGGCCGGCAAACGTCTCGCTCGATCCGCCGGCGGAAAGGAGGCTCGACCCCGCGGCTTCGTTCCAGCTCGTCGCGCCCGCGCCGGCCCAGCTTGCCAGCAAGACACCGGCCCAGCTCCCGCCGGGCGCCTCCGCCCAGCTCGTTTCGCCCCGAATGCCCGCCGTCTGGGCCGTCGTCCAACTGGCCGCGGCTCCGTTCCAGCGGCTCGCCTCGCCGGAAGCCGACGGGAAGCTTGTCAGCCCGCCTTGGAGTCCGGCCCAGCTCGTGACCGCGCCGACCGCCCAGCTGGAGAGGGCAGCCACTTCCCAGGACGTGCCCACCGTGTCGCTGGAAAGGGACTGTCCACTGAAGACGCCGACCGCGTTTCGAAACGACGTCAGGAACTCGCCGCCGCCGGAACTCAGCTGCTCCTCGAGGTAAGTGCGGAGGGCGGTCTCGATTTCGCCGACCGCCTGGCCGCCGCTGGTAAGCTTGGACAACATGCCCGGGCCAAGAAGCGCCCGGAGCAGCGCGCGCTGATCGTCGCTGAGCAGGTCGGGCACGCCGGCCGCTCCAAAGGCGGAAAAATCGCCTTTCTGCTGAAGGCGGGCCATGGCGGAAAGCAGATCCTCGCCGGAGCGACGGGCGTTCTCGAGCTCGTCGAGCATCCGCTGGAAGCTGAGGTGAAAAGGAACCGTCGCGTAGTCGAAGGCTTCGGAATGAGCCATGTTTTCCGGGGGCGTGGTGACGACGACGGAGCGCGCGATGAGGTTCCACTTCTCGCCGCGGTAAAAGCCGATTTCCACGAAATAGTCCTTCGACGCGGACTCCACGGGCACGTACCAATTGCGCGTCTCGAAGGGAACCTCGATCTCGCCTTCGAGCGTGCCGTCGCCATGATGGTAGCGCAGGAACGCAGCCCCGCCCGGATGCCGATGGATGTCGATGTCCCAATAGGTGAAAAGCCAATGCGGCTCCTGGGCAATGAGAAAAATGGTGTCGACGCCGTAGCCGCGCGGCAATTCGCCCAGATTTTCGAACGGTTCCCGCGAAAGGGGGGTATTTTCCTCCGCAGACGCAACCGGTTCCCCCGGCTCATCGGGCAACGAGCGGAGCGTGAATCCTTCGGTCTTCGACTTTCGCGGTCTTGGCTTTTGCGGCATCAGATTGGCGTTATTCGAGTTATGACAAAGCCTATCGGCGGCAGGATGCACGCTGGCCGGGTGCGAACAAGGCATTTATCGTGCCAGCGCGGAAATTTTAGACGGACCCCCTTGAATTTTCGAGACGGCTCAATAGGTTGCTGGCCATGAATCGCTTCCTCGTCCTCATGGGGTGCGCGCTGACCCTGCACCCGGCGGTCGCCCAAAAAACGGTCGCCCCACCTTCGAATCCCGCGCACGATCTGGCGCGTAGTTTGAGTTCCGCGTTCGCCGATGTCTACGATCACATCGCTCCCGGCGTGGTCGTCATCGAGGCGCAGCCGGACCGTTCCGCGAGGGCGCGCTACCCGGTCGCCGGTCCGATGTCGCAGTTTTTTCCGTCGATGCCGGACGCGGATCCGAATTCGGGCGGAACGAACCAGGGCTCGGGCTTCGTCATCACCGCGGACGGTTACATCCTGACCAACAACCATGTGCTCGAGGAAGAGGGAGCGTCCAAGGTGCGGGTGACGTTGAAGGACGGGCGGAAGTTCGACGCGCAGGTGGTCGGCGTGGATCCCATCACCGATCTGGCGGTGTTGAAGATCAAGGCGGCCGGGCTTCCGGTCGTGGAACTGGGCGACAGCGACAAAACACGGGTGGGTGAATTCGCCTTTGCGCTCGGGGCGCCGTTCGACCTGCGCGACACGTTCACGTATGGCATCGTCAGCGCGAAAGGCCGCACCGACATCACCCGCAGCCAGGATTACGAGGAGTTCATCCAGACCGACGCCTCGATCAACCCGGGAAACAGCGGCGGCCCGCTGGTCAACATCGACGGCCAGGTGATCGGCGTGAACACCCTTATCCGCGATCTGAATCGCGGCCTCGGATTCGCCATTCCGATCAACATCGCGAAGAAGGTCGCGGCGCAATTGATCGCCGACGGTCGCGCCGTGCGCCCGTGGCTGGGCATCATGATCGAGAGCATGGATAATCTTCCCGAGCTCGCGCAGCGCTTTCCCGACCTCCCCCGCGGCATCCTCGTGAACGGCATCCAGGCCGGCACGCCCGCCGCCACCAGCGACCTGCGGGTGAACGACATCATCACGAAGGTGGATGGAACGTCCGTCGCGACCGCGCGGGAGCTCCAAAAGGCGATCCTCGACAAAAAGATCGGCGACGAAATCGAGCTGCAGGTCTGGCGCAGTCGCGGCGGCCTGGTGAAGGTGAAGCTGCGCACCGCGGAACGCACCTCGGGCTATCTCCCGGTGGCCAATCAGCGCCCTCTTTCCATGGATGACGAGGACGCCGCTCCCTCGATCGCGCCTCGTTCCGTCCCGAAAGTTGCGCCCGCTCCGAGCTCGACGGGCGGCCTGGTGGTGCGCACGCTGACGGCGGACGCCGCGCTCGCGATGAAGCTGCAAGCGGACGAGGGCGTGCTGGTCACGAGCGTGCAACCGGGCAGCGCGGCCGCCGCGGCCGGGGTGCAGGTCGGGGACGTCATCACCTCGGTCGGCTCGACCGCGGTAAGCACGAAGGAAGATTTCCTCAAGGCATTGCAGGGGTCCGACGGGGACGCGGTGATGTTGAATCTGAACCGCGGTGACGAGAAGACCTACGGCATCCTGAAATTCTGACCGCGCCGCCCCGCTCGGGCGGGCGCGTGATGCAGCCGCCTCGCTCCATCGGGGGCGTGATGTCGCCGCCCCGCGCCGTCGGGGCGCGTGGTGGGTGGCGGGCGAAACTCGCGGCCCACGGCGGAGGAACGCCCCGGCGTCAGCAGGGAGCGCACGCGTCCCGCCGGCGCTCGTGTTGGTGGCGGTCGGGACGCCCGCGCTCCTTGGATGCGGCGGCGCGAGGGTTGCCGCCGGGCGGGGAATCCTGTTACCCATGGCGGCTTCCCGTGAATCGCCTTCTTGCTGAAATCGGTCGCACCCCGCGACTGGCCATCATCCATGAGCTCAAGCGATCCCACGGGTTGGCGGTGAAGGAGCTCTCGTGCCGGCTGGCCATGAGCTACATGGGCGTGAAGCAGCATTGCATCGAGCTGCATCGCGACGGCTATCTCGAGACGTGGAGGAGCCCGAAGCCGGTCGGACGACCGGAGATGATCTATCGGCTTACGCGCAGATCGCAGGAGCTTTTTCCCGTTGAATCCCACCAGATGCTCATCTCGGTGCTGGGCTCGGCGCGGCAGCTTTTCGGCGCCACCGCGCCGGGCAAGCTGCTGTTCCTGAATTTCCGCGAGCGGACGGAAAGTTACCTGGCAAGGGTTCGCGGAGAGACCGTCGAGGAGCGGGCGAAGTGGTTCGCGCGCGCGCGGGACGAGGAGGGATGCCTGGCCTCGCTGGACGCGGGGCCACCCCTTCGCGTCGTGGAGCGGCACAGTCCCCTGGCGGATCTTTTCGCGGCCTTCCCGGAGACCGAGGGCATGGAGC
Organism: uncultured Chthoniobacterales bacterium; assembly: GCA_964247025.1. Lineage (GTDB taxonomy): Bacteria > Verrucomicrobiota > Verrucomicrobiia > Chthoniobacterales > JAATET01 > JAATET01. Next base: position 67,414 of record CAXTSM010000007.1, on the reverse strand, counting down.
GGGAACTCGTCGAACGCGTCGTGGGCGCGAAGGTCCGGCGCGCGGCGAAGGTTACCGGCGGCCTCTACGAGTGCACGTTCGAAATCGGCTGAGGAATCGATGGTCGAAAGGCATTCTCCCCGCCCGCTTCCCTTTCGGGAACTCTCCTACTCGACGAAACCCCAGTGGCTCGTGAAAGGCCAGAAGGCGACGAAGCCCTTGCCGGTGATGTTTTTCTCCGGCACGAAGCCCCAGTAACGGCTGTCGGAGGAGTTGAAGCTGTTGTCGCCCATGGCGAAGTAGTCGCCGGCGGGGATCGTCACGGTGTCTTCGGGATTGGTGAGGTAGATGGCCTGGGCGGGATTCGAGTAGCCGCGATAGCCGTCTTTCTGGGACATCACGCGGACCATGCCGCGCTCGGTGGCGAGCTTGCCATCGATGGAGAGGTCGGGCTCGGCGACGCGGAGGGTGTCGCCGGGAAGTCCGACGAGGCGCTTGATGTAATGCTGGGAACCGAGGTCCTTGGGAAAGTTGGGTTCGTCCTCGATGCCGCCGATTCCCGTGGTCCGGAAGACGAAGACGTCGCCGCGGCGGGGCAGGCTGAAGTTGTAGGCGAGCTTGTTGACGAGGACGAAGTCGCCGTTGTCGACGTAGCCTCGGACGAGAGGCTGGCCCTTTGCGATGCTCCGGCCGGGACCGACGTGAAAGGTGCGGGCGACAACGTCGAGCGGGGCGAAAATCTTGTAGTGGTCGCCGCTGGCGCATTGCACGTCGGTCCAGGTGAAGTAGTTCAGCTTCGATTGCTCGGAGATGCCCGTGACGATGTCGTCGCGGCGGCCAACGACGTCGAGGTAGGTGCGGCCGCGCAGCACGAACTCGAAGGCGCGCACGAGGAGGTTGGGGATCGGGGCGCCGACGGCCATCGGAGTGCCGATCATGCCGTTGAGGGTCGGCTGCATGGAGCCGGTGGGGATCTTGAAGGGCTCGACCAGATAGGCGCGCACGCCGGCGGCGATGACGATGGCGACGAGGAGGACCTCGACGTTCTCGCGCCAGCCGGATTGGGGGGAGGGAGGGGCGACCCGGCCGACCACTTGCTCGAGTGATTCGATGCGGGCGGCGACCGCGGACCGATCCCGGGCGCGGACGGCCAGCTCGAGGGCGGCGATGCTGCCGTCGACCTCGGCGACCTGGGGGGCGGTCAGCAGGTCGAAACGGTAGCGGAGGACGCGGCGCGCGGCCTCGACGTATTGGCGGGCCTCCTTGACATAGCGGGGCGTGAAGAACATGGGTGGGGAGCTTTAACGAAGTCGTCGATGGGACCAAAGGAGAATCTGGAAGCAGAGTTGATCGCCCTGGCGGAGCAGGTGGCGGAGGAAACCCTCGGCGACCTTCCTCCGGAGATCGCGCGGGAGGTGGAGCAGGTCTCGGTGTTCATCGAAAATTCCCCGGACGCGGACGATCTCGAGCAGGGCGTGGGCGCGGATTGGCTGGGAATTTTCGAGGGGTCGGATCACTTGTTCATGGACCTGCCGGCGCCGCCGCGCATTCGCATCTGGGTGAACAATCTCTGGACCTTCGCCGGGGGCCGCGTGAGCTGCTTCCGCCGCGAGGTGCGGGTCACGTTGCTGCATGAGATCGGGCACTTTCTCGGGCTCGACGAGGACGGCGTGGCGAGATTGGGGCTGGAGTGAAATTGGTCATCGGTCTTCGCGTTCGCCCGATGACCATCGACTAGCCTGGCAACGGGAACTGCGCGGTGAGGGCCACGACGCGCCGGCGCACCGCGGCGATCGCTCCGGGATCGTGCCGCCCCTCGAGGCTGGCGTGAATGAGGTCGGCGACTTCCATCATTTCCTCCTCCCTCATCCCGCGGGTCGTCGCGGCGGGCGTGCCGATGCGGATGCCGCCGGTCCTGGTGATGGGCTCGGTGTCGAAGGGGATGGAGTTCTTGTTGATGGTGATGGCGGCCTCGTCGAGAGTGTTCTGCGCGTCGACGCCGGTGATGCCGCGGGGGCGAAGGTCGACGAGCATGACGTGGTTGTCCGTGCCGCCGGAGGTGATCGTGTAGCCGAGCCGCGCGAGACTGGCGGCGAGCGCCTTGGCGTTCGAGACGACCTGGCGGGCGTAGTCCTTGAACGAAGGCTCGAGCGCCTCTTTCAGGCAGACGGCCTTGGCCGCGATGACGTGCATGAGCGGGCCGCCCTGGATGCCGGGGAACATGAGCGAGTCGATCTTTTTGGCGAATTGCTCCCGGCACAGAATGATGCCGCCCCGGGGGCCGCGAAGGCTCTTGTGGGTGGTGGTCGTGACGAAATCCGCGTGCGGGACCGGCGTCGGATGGGCGCCGCCCGCGACGAGGCCGGCGATGTGCGCCATGTCGACGAAAAGGTAGGCGCCGACCGAATCCGCGATCGCGCGCATGCGCGCGAAATCGATCGTGCGCGGGTAGGCGGATGCGCCGGCGGTGATCATCTTCGGGCGGAACTCGGCGGCGACGGCGGCAAGGGCGTCGTAGTCGATCATGCCCGAGTCGGGGCTCACGCCGTAGTGACGCACCTCGTAGAGCTTGCCGGAGAAATTCGCCTTGTGGCCATGGGTGAGATGGCCGCCGTGCGAGAGGTCCATCGTGAGGATGCGGTCGCCGGGCGTGAGCACGCTGAAGTAGACGGCGGTGTTCGCCTGCGAGCCGCTGTGGGCCTGGACGTTCGCATGGTCGGCGCCGAAGAGCTCCTTCGCCCGGGCGATCGCGAGGGACTCCACGACGTCGACGTTTTCGCAACCGCCATACCACCGGCGGCCGGGATAGCCCTCCGCGTATTTGTTGGTGAGGCAGGAGCCTTGGGCCTCCATGACCGCGCGGCTGGTGTAATTTTCGGAGGCGATGAGCTCGATGTGCTCGACCTGGCGGCGGGCCTCGGCGTGGATGGCGTCGGCGATTTCGGGATCGACGGACTCGACGTGCGGGATGGTTTCGGAGGATTCGATGATCATGGGTGATTGTTTCTCGATGAACTTGAGCACGGCCGGCAGCGCGCGCTTGATGGTGTCCTTGCAGCGGGCGTAGACCTCGCGTCCCTGGCCGATGGGATCCGGGACGTCGAGCGGCTGTTCCCCGAATTCGCGGAGCAGATGCACCTTGCCCGCGGCGGCGGGATACATCGCGGCCAGCACGTCGCGGTGGTCACGCGTCATCGTGAAAACGACGTCGGTCTCTTCCAGCAGGATCTCCGTCACCGGCTGGCTGCGCTGGCGCGAGATGTCGAGGCCTTCCTCGTCGCGCAACACCCGCACCGCGTCCGCGCTCGGGGCCTGCCCGCGACCCGCGCTGGTGCCGGCCGAGGCGACGACGAAATCCTTCCGGCCGGAGACGAGCGCACGGAAGAGCCCTTCGGCCATCGGGCTTCGACAAATGTTTCCCGTGCAGACGAAAAGGATGCGTTTCATGCGGTCGCGGACGCCGCCGCGGAGGGCGGACGATGCGAAGAAAGTAAAAGCTCGGGCAGGCAAGTCAATGGATTCCCCGGGCGGACCCGGGGGTTGACGGACGGGTGCTTCCGGTGTCTTCCTTGCGCATGAAATTTTCCGTTTCCAAGATGATGAGCGGTGCGCGGACGTGGGCGGCCGGCAGCCTGGCGCTCGTCCTGGCCGGCTGCTCCACCGTGCCCGAGGTCGGCATGCTGTTCGACCGGGACCCCGCCCAGCACTCGATCATCGTGCGGCTCGACAAGCAAACGGCCTACCTCTACCGCGACGGAAAGGTCGTCGCGGTCTCCCCGGTCTCGACGGGGCGCGAGGGCTACGGCACGCCCGCCGGGAAATACCGCGTCACGCAAAAGGACATCGACCACCGCTCCACGCTCTACGGCGCCTACGTGAAAGACGGTCGGATCGTGAAGGCCAACGTCAATACGACGAAAGACAAGAAGCCGGCCGGCGCGACGTTCGTCGGGGCGCCCATGCCTTACTTCGTGCGCATCAATGGCGCGGTCGGCCTCCACGCGGGTCACGTGCCCGGCTATCCCGCCTCACATGGCTGCATCCGCCTTCCGCAGCGGCAGGCGCGGCGGTTTTTCCATGCGGTGGAAGTCGGCACGCCCGTGTTCATCTATCGCTAGCCGGCTCGCGCATTCTCCCTTGTCCGCGGCGCGCCGCGTGGCCTACGTTTCGGCTCGATGCCTGATCGAGACCCCTGGGAGCAGCCGCTTTACCGCTTTGCCGCGGTCCTGCTCGCCGACCCTGGCCACGCGCGCGCCGTCGTCCTGGAAACCCTCGAGGCCGCCATCGCCCGGCCGCCCGCCTGCGCCGACGCGGATCGCCTCGCCATGCACCTGTTTCGGGAAGTGCGCCGCCGCGCGCTCGCCCTCGAACCCGCGCCGGACGACCCTGATTCGACTTCGCGCGATCTGCCGGCGGACGCTGAGGTCACCGTAAAATTCGCTTCGCCCGTCCGGATCGCCGCGGCCCTTCACTCCCTGGCGGAACCCGGGCGGAGCGCGCTCGCCCTCCTTCTGCTCGATGAACTCGAGTCCGACCTCGTGGCCAAATTGCTGGATCTCGACCGCGCCGAGTTCGCCGCCGCGTTGACCGGGGCGCGCGCGGCGCTGCACCTCGCGCTGGTTCCCGCCGGCACGGAGGCCGCCCCGTGAACGCCCGCCTCGCCGCCCAGATTCTTGCCGGCTACCGTCCCAGCGGCGGAGACGACCACGAACGCGGCGTCCGCGCGGCGCTCAAACTCGCGACAAAAAATTCCGCGCTCGGTCCCGTCTTTGCGAACCAACTCGCCTTTGACCGCGCGGTGGCCGAGCGGCTCGAGGCCCTGCCGTTGCCGGAGGAAATCGCCGGCCGGCTCGAGGAGGTCGCCCGGCGCTTCGAGGCGCGACGAACCCGGCGGTTCACGTTCCGGGATCCCGCGGTGCTCGCAGCCGGCGTCGCGTTTCTGTTTTTGATCGGCCTCGCCGCCTGGATCTTTCTCGGGCACCTGGGCTCGTTCGCCGGAATGCAGGAGGTGACCGAAATGGTGGAGGAAGGCAACAAGGCGGGTCCGGAACGCTTCAAGGAAATCGACACGAACGCCGGCTCGCTGGGCGACTGGTTCATCATGCAGGACTTCGATGGGTTCGTCGTGCCGGCGGAAATGGCCGCCGCGCCCATCGTGGGCGTGAGACTCTTCAAATTCGACGAAGTCGCCGTCGCCGTCGCCGCGGTCTCGAAGCCGCCCGCTTTTATCTACGTGTTCGACGGCCATCCCCTCGGTCTCTCGCTGGACGAGGACCGCTGGCGCATCGCAACCTACGGCGGCGGCCGCCGCCGCGCCCTTGCCGCCCGGCAGAAGGGCGGCATGGCCATCGTCGTGACCCTCCGCGACGGCGGGGAGGCCGAGCTGAAACACTATCTCTCGACCCTCGGTCCGGCGCGTTGAAATCCGGATGTTTCAGCGCGAGGAGGGAAAGGAACGGATCTGGAAGGCAGGAAACCAGGAAAGGGGAAGCCGGAACTTTCCTGGTTTCCTGGCTTCCAGATTTTCTTTTTCCCCTTTTCCCCTTTTCCGCGCTAAAAATTTGCGGCGATAAGGCTCGGGAAAAGGGAAAAAGGGGAAGCGG
>CAXTSM010000007.1:0-61732 GCA_964247025.1 uncultured Chthoniobacterales bacterium | reverse complement strand
AGGAAACCAGGAAAGGAGGGCCGGAACTTTCCTGGGTTCCTGGGTTCCAGATTTTCTTTTCCCCCTTTTCCCCTTTTCCCGCGCTAAAAATTTGCGGCGATAAGGCTCGGGAAAAGGGAAAAAGGGGAAGCGGCGGAGGACGAATCTGGAAGCCAGGAAACCAGGAAAGGAGGGCCGGAACTTTCCTGGGTTCCTGGGTTCCAGATTTTTCCGCGCCGAAAAAAATCTCCTCGCCGTTGCCCCCGCCGGGAAAACCCGTTACAGCCATTCCATGATTTCGCCGAGCCGCTTCCAATGGAAAACGTGGTGGACCGCGCTCACTGTGCTGGCCATCGCCATTATCCTGATCGGCATCGTTCAGGCCGGCGGCTATATCCTCGCCGCCATCGGTTTTCTGCAGCCCGTCGTTCTTCCGCTCGCCATCGCCGGCATCCTGTCCTATCTGCTCGATCCCGCCGTCAGCTGGCTGGCGCGTCGGGGTTGGAATCGCCTCTGGGCGGTCATCGCGGTGTTTCTGACGGTCATCGCCCTCTTTGCCGGGATCGTCGTGTGGGTGGTGCCCGCCATTCACCAGCAGGCAGAAAGCTTTCACAAAAATCTTCCGACTTATAGCCGGCAGGCGCAGACCCTTCTCAAATCGACCGTCGATAACGCCAAGCATCTCGCCGAGCGCTTTCAGCCCGCCTCGGTCGGCGCGGAGGCCGCCGACCCCTTTAGCGCCGCCATCCAGCAGGGCATCACCGAGGGCACCGATGCCATCCAGAAGAAAGCCGGCGAGCTTCTCGGCAACGCCGGCGGCCTGCTGCAGCGGGGCATCAGCGGCACGCTCGGCGTGCTCGGCGCCATGCTCAGCCTCGTGCTGGTGCCCGTTTTCCTCTTCTTTTTCCTCAAGGAAGGCCCGCAGATCGCCTCCACCTGGAGCAACTACCTGCCTCTGCGGGCCTCGCCGCTCAAGAGCGAGATCGTTTCCCTGCTCAGCGAGATCAACGGCTACCTCATCAGCTTTTTCCGCGGCCAGCTTCTCGTCAGCCTGATCGACGGCGCGTTGATCGGCACCGCGCTTCTCATCATGGGCCTCGATTTTGCCGTGCTCATCGGTCTGCTTGTGGGCGTGCTAGGGCTCATTCCCTACGCCGGAATGCTCATCTGCTGGGTTCCCGCCGTGATCATCGCCACCGCGCAGTTTGGCGACTGGAGTCATCCGTTATGGGTGACCGTCATCTTCGTCGCGATGAACCAGATCGATGGACTTTTCATTGCGCCGAAGGTCGTCGGGGAGTCCGTCGGCCTGCATCCGCTCACCGTCATTATTTCCGTGCTCGCCTGGAGCCTCGTGCTCGGCGGCCTTCTCGGCGCGCTGCTCGCCGTGCCGCTCACCGCCACCCTCAAGGTCGTGCTGAAGCGTTACTTCTGGGATCGCGATCCTTCGCTTCCTTCCGCGCCCGTTCCGCTCGGGTAGGACCTTACGGCCTTCCGCTCGTCCCCCGAATTTTACGTCCGCTTCATCCGGCGGCCCCGTATTTCACCCGGAGGCCGCGTCGGTCGCCAACCAACATCAAAACCATGTCACTCTTCAAAAATATCCTCAACGCCATCTTTAAACACAGCCCGGCCCCGGCGCCGACCGCGGAGGCAGGCGCTTCCGGAGAGGTTGCGACCGCGGCTCCTTCCGCGGCCCCGGCCGCGACGACCCCGGTGCCCGCGGGCGCGCAGCCCGCGGCCCCGAGCCCCAGCCAGCCGGTGGATATCGAGCCCATTCTCGATGGTCTCGCGGCGAAAAATTCCGAGGATCTCGATTGGAAAAAATCCATTGTCGACCTCATGAAACTCGTCGGCATGGACAGCAGCCTCTCGGCCCGCAAGGAGCTGGCACAGGAGTTGAACTACCCCGGAGATACCGGCGACTCGGCGGCCATGAACGTCTGGCTGCACAAGGCCGTGCTCCAGAAGATTTCCGAAAATGGCGGCAAGGTGCCCGCCGGTCTTTTGGATTGAGCCGTCCCCGTTTGGGCCGCCGCCCGGATCACCGTCGGTCGGCGGCCTTTCGCGGAACGAATTTAGCGAGATCCGCGGTTGGCGAGGAACCCCGAAGCGAGGCGGACGGTGTCCGCCAGGTCGACATCCCCATCGCCGTCCGAGTCCAGAAAGCGGGCGAGGATCGGGTTCGCCTGATGAATGGGCGTATTCCCCGCCGCCGCGACCGGCGCCACCGTATGTCGCCCGGATTGAAGCATGCCCACGACCGCCGGCAGGACGACGGGAAGAAGCTTCCAGACGGCGGAGGTGTCCAGGCCGGTCCGCTGGGTGGCGGCGGCGACCATGTTATCGGCGTTTTCCGGCCCGACGACCTCTCCCAGCGCCTGCGGGGAATCCGCGCGGCGACTCAGGGCGCCGAGAAGATTTTCCACGCCGCCGATTCCCTGCTGGGACTGCGTCTGCTGAAGGAGGGGTTTGAGAAAACCGCCCAAGGCTCCCGCCAGAGCCTGGGAGTTGCTCGCTCCAGGCAAGGCGGATTGCCCCGCGGATGAGTCCGCGCCCGAGAGGGCGGCCAGCATCGATTGAAGATGCCCGGTGTCCGTCTGGCGGGCAGGATCGTTCAGAGAAGAAAGAATGGTGTCGAAAAGGCTCATATCGAGGAGACTTCGCGGCTGACGTCGCCTTTGGTCGTCGGAATCGGGACCGGGCCCCGCCCGTCGCCGCGTAAATCCGGCTTTGGCCGACAGGCGAGCGCTTCGAAGGTCGCGCCTTCAAAATAAGTGGCACGCATCCTGCTGCAAAGTTGAGAAGTTTTGAAAGAGTAAAATACGTCGGGCGGCGAAGGCCGGCCCGGCTGCAATCACCACGGTTCGACGCCACCAAAAATCCAATGAAAAAACTGAACATTCTCCCATCCGGCCCAAGGGGTCTCCTGGCATGCGCCGCGCTTGGCTTCATGGCGGCAAGCGGAACTTCGTCCGGCCAAACCCTCGTCAGCCCCACCGTCCAGGACGGCGGCTTCGAGTCGATCACCAGCGGTCAGTTTCTCTTTGCTTCTCCGGCTTCCGCCGCTGGCAACGTGCCCTATTGGGGCGCGACCGGCTTTGGCTATAACGCGGCCGGCGTCCTCGTTGCCGGGGCCACGGTCACCGACTCGGGAGCGGTCAACCAGGGCGCGGGTGGCAACACGGTGCAGGAGGGCACCGCCGGAGCCTTCTTCAAGTTCACCGACAGCACCGTCTTCAATCTGGTCAATTCCTACGTCATCAAGGCCGGCGATCAGTTCACCCTGACGTGGTACGCCAACACCACGGGCGCGACTCTTTCTACCCAGGTGGTCACGTTGTTTTCCCAGCCGACGGAAACGGGGGCGACCTACCTTTACAATCCCACGGCCACGTTGGCGACGACCGCCGGGAAAGTCGGATATGCGCTGGATCCCGTCGTTGATTTCACGGCGTATTCGCTGACTTACACCGCCACCTCGGACGATGCAGGCAAAAGCATCGGGATTACTTTCGGCAACGGTGGCGCGGGCATGGGGAACGCCGATACGGCCAATACGTTCATCACGGCGGATAATTTCGTTTTGTCAGTGACTTCGGCCGTGCCCGAGCCGTCCGTTCTTGGGCTGGGCGCAGGCGCGGGCGCGTTGTTGCTGGCGCGGCGTCGGCGTCGCCGGCTGGCTTGAGGGCAGTCGGTTCCTCCGGTGGGACTCAATCGACGGGCTCGCGGAGGCGGTAACCGACGCGGCGGGATTGGAGCCAGCGGACGCCGAACATGTCCGTGGTGGCGCGCAGGGCGCGGTTGCCCAGACCATATTTGCTGACGCCGAATTGTCGGGCGCGATGGTTCACGGGAATCTCGGCGACGCGGTAGCCGGCGTTCTTGATGAGCGCCGGGATGAAGCGGTGCACGCCCTTGAATGGCACGAGGGCGCTCGCGCACTCGCGACGCATGGCCTTGAGCGTGCAGCCGGTATCGCGAACGCCGTCGCCCACGAAGCGGCTGCGCACGAAATTCGCGACGCGGCTGGTGATCTTTTTGACGCGCGTGTCGGCTCGATGCAGGCGGTAGCCGCAGACGAGGTCGGCTCCGCCGTCGAGCGTCGCCAACAGGCGGGGGATGTCGGCGGGATCGTTCTGAAGATCGCCGTCGAGCATCACGATGCGCTCGCCCCGGGCCGCGGCGATGCCGGCGAGCATGGCCGCACTCTGGCCTTCGTTTTTTTCGAAACGAAGCAATCGAACGTGGGGGGCGGCCCGCACGCGGACGGCGGTCGCGTCGGTCGAGGCGTCATCCACGAAGAGAAGTTCGAAATCGTGCCCGGCAAGGGCCGTCTCGATTTCTTTTTGGAGGATGGGGACGTTTTCTTCTTCGTTGAAGAGAGGGACGACGACGGACAGCGACGGCATGGATGGATGGAAGCGCACGCGGGGTGGGCGGCGGTCAGAGCGGCATGGTTTGATAATCCGCGCAAAGATACACGCGCATTTTGCGACCGCCGGGAAGAGCAAGCGTGGCGTAGGGCGTCACCGCGGCGAATGCGCCGGTGATGGTTTGCGGCAGATCGGCGGGCTCTTCGTCGGTGAGGTAGAGGGCGGAACGTCCGAGGTAGGGGTTGCGGACGTTGCCTTCGTTCTTGAAAAAATCATCCGTCGGTTTGTCGACCACGACGAAGTCGTCGTAGCGCGGCCAGAGACCGAATTGATTCGAAACGTCCTGGCTCTCCCGCAGGAAGACCTCGAACCGCCGGCCACCGGCGCCGGGCAGGTGATAGTTCAACGCCGCGGTCGCGTCCGGAGTCGGCGCAATGAGGAAAAGCGGGTCGGCGCCCGGTGGCCGCGCTTTCGTCAGAAGCGGTCCCATGGTGTTGGCGACCTCGTTCCAAGCCACCCCGCGGGCATCGCGGGCCCACGGGTCGAGTCCGAAGGTGCCGCCGAAAGCGGTGCAGCCCGCGGTGGCGGCGAGCAGCGCGGCGCCGAAGATGCGGCGTGAAGGCGTGCGAAGAAAAGCGGGCGCCACGGCGGCGACGCCAAGGGCGAAAACCAGGACTAGGGTCCAGGTCAGGGCAGGATCGGCGTGAAGCGCGAAGGAGATGGCGAGGATCGCGGGCGGCGCGACGAGGCCGATCACGATGCGGGGACGAAAATGGCGCCGGCCATCGCGGGCGAGAGCCATGAGGCTGCCGGCGAGGATCAGGGCGGCGGGGGGCGAGAGCATCACGAACGCGGCGGCGACGCGGCCGGGAATGTCGCGCCAAGGAAAGGTGATCGCGGTGCGCCATGTTCCGGTGGCCAATGCCGGCCAATCATGGCCCTGATTCCACAGGATAACGGGCACGAGACCGGTGAGGGCGAGATAAAGCGCGAAGTAGATCCCGGGCCTGCGCCATTCCCGGCGATGGCGGCGCGGCGCGGTGCAAACCAGGACGAAACCCGCGGCAAGGAGGATCGCGGACGTTTGGAATTGTTCCGCGAGCATCAGGAAAAAACCGGCGCCGGTCCACCACGCGATGCCGAGGTCGAGGGCGCGAACGAAGGACCATGCGGCGAGCAGGAGAAGGGCAAGGGCGGGTATTTCGGGGCCGGCGTGCACGGCGGCGTCCTGAAAAACCGGCAGGGCGTTCACCGCGACGGCGGCCCACAGACCGGCCGCCGACCCGAACAACGCGCGGCCGAACAGAAACGCGCCGAAGCTGGCGCCGAATGCAAACAGGGGGAAAAAGAACCGGATCCCGATCGGACCGTCGCCGAACGAAGTCGTGGAGAGGGCGACGAGCGCGGCGGTGGCGCCGGGCCCATCGAAAAAAGCCCAGTCGAGATGATGCCCGCTCATCCAACGATAGGCCTCGAGCGGGGTGACGGGAAGGCTGGCCGCGACCCAGAAGCGGAAGCCGGTGATCACGGCGAGCAGCGCAAGGGGAAGTGATTTCATGCGGGAGGAAAAAGGCTGGGATGATCCGAAAAGATCCCGGGCAGGAGGCGTCCGCCGAATCGACGCCAGAGAGCCTCGCAGGCCGCGACGACGAGGCACGCCAGGCCGGCTCCGATGACCATCGCGACGAGCGTGTCCGACGGATAATGCGAGCCAACGTAGACCCGCGAATAGGCGATCAGCGCGGCGGGAACGAAATACAGCCACCCTCGGCGCCGGTAGAAGAGCGCGAGCACGACGGCGACGGCAAAGTTGTTCGAAGTGTGGCTGGAAGGAAACGACGCGCCGCGCGCGGGCCGGATGGACGGTCGGGAATACTCCACCTTCGGCGGCAGGAAGACGGCGAGCAGGCGCGGGCGGGCGCGTTGGAGATCGACGATGCGAACGCCTTCGAGCGCGGCGTTCGGCCGGGGTCGACCGACGGCTTTTTTGATCGAGTTCACGACCACGCCGTCGGTGAGCCCGAGCGTCAGCCCGAGGCACAGCAGGGCCGCGCGTCCGCGGAAACCGCCGAACGCGGCGAGCAGCAGGGCGGCGGCCAGGGCAAGCGGCCACCAGAAGGCCCAGCTCGACAGTGCCGCCATCGGGAGATCGAGAACGGGGGCGGCCCAGCGCCCATTGATGAGGAAAAAGAGGCTTTGATCCATCGAGCGATGGCGGATATTCGCGATACTTCAATGAATCGCCCACTCACTCAAGCATTGACCATGCTTTCCCTTTTTCTTTGCGACGCGGCTTCGATCCAGGCCCAGCCGCCCGCCGCGGATGAGATCCTTCGCGCGTCGCGGGAAAACTCCAGCCGGCAGGATGCGACTCTCCGGGCGCGCCTGCGCGACGAGGACGGTAACAAGATCCCCTTCACGATCTCGATGAGCCGGGGCGTGGTGAACTTCGACTTCGAAAATCCCGACCAGCGCATCCAGCTGGTCATCTCCGCCGACGACGCGGGATTGCGGGAAGGCGTGGGGAACAAGACGAAGGAGGTGAGGCCGGCGCGCTACGACCAGAAACTTCGCGGCACCCCGATCAGCTACGAGGATCTCGCGATGCGGCCGCTCTACTGGACGCACGGCAAGTTTCTGGGCGAGGAGACCATTCTCGGTCGCAAGACCTGGATCGTCGAAGTGCCGGCGCCCGCGGGCGGTTCCCAATACGGCGCCGCGCGGTTGTGGATCGATCAGCAGAGCGGCGGGGCCCTCCAGATCAAGGCCTACAGCAAGGAAGGAAAAATCGTGAAGCTTTTCAAGGCCACCGCCGTCGCTCCGATCAAAGGCCGGTGGACATTGAAAACGATGCGCATCCAGAGCTACGATCCCGCCACGCAGAAACCTCTCGACCTGACCTACCTCGACATTCTCGGCGAGGCGTCGTGATCGGCTACGCGCCGGACGCGCGTTTTTTTCCCGCAAGATCCATCACCACGACAAGCTCGTCGGCGGACTCGCGGAGGATCCTCACGAGCTGCTCGCAATCGGCGAGCTCGGGGGCGTCGCGGTCCGCCAGGCTGCGGCGAAGAGCGTCGGAGAACATCAAGGCGGCGGTGAGCTGCTGACACAGGCCGTCGTGCAGGCGCATGCGGAGATCCACGGATTCGACGCTGTTCATGGGTGCGGATGGGCGATGACGAATCTTGTCCGAATGCGTTCAAGCGAGAAGCGAAAAGGAAGCCGGGCGCTCGATTTTCGTCGTCGATCCGGCGCTTGGAAAAAAATCGCGGGCCGCGGGGCGCATCGAGAAAAATGAGTTGCCTTTCCCGAAGCTTCTTTTAGTTTCCCGGCGTCCTCGTCCCCCCTATGAGCATGATCATTGGTTTCGCGTTCCTTCTGGCGTCCGTCGGCCTTTTCCTCGGCTGCATTCATAAAGAAATCAGGGAAAACGGCAACATCCTCTCCTCGGCGGGCTTCGCCAAAAAACGAGGCCCCTTCAGGGTTCCTTGAAGTTCCCCGCGGGTGGCCGCCAAGCCGACGGGAAGCAATCCTGTCTCCCGACGATTCGCGGGTTGTCAAATCCCGTCCGCCCGGTTAGTGCAAAGAAGCGAAGCGATGGCCGGATCCGTTCGGTCGAGATTCGCGATTTCCTTTCCATCCCTGCATGCGCCTCCTTAAATTGAGTTCCCGGTTTTCCGCCGTTGTCCCGACCGTCCTTCTTCTTTGCCCGGCTTGGTCGGGGGAGGCGAAAACGACGGTCGCCGTCACCCACAACAAGGGCGAGCAATGGATCCCCGCGAAAGGCGTTCCGCTCCCCCGTCGCAACGACGCCGGCGCCGCCGCGACCTTTTCCGTGATCGACGGAAGCGCCTTCGGATCCGACCGGACCAAGCCGCTGAACGACGGATTGCTGCCGCTCATGGAAGATGATCCCGACGGGAATTTTTTCTTCGTCGACGGCGATCGCAAACGCCTGTTGATCGATTTGGGGAAGCTCGTCCCGGTCAGCGAATTCAACTCTTTCTCGTGGCATCCCGGATCTCGCGGTCCGCAGGTTTACAAGCTCTACGCGAGCGCGGGGACGGCTCCGAAGTTCGACGCCCGGCCGAAGGCTCCGCTCGATCCGGTCACCTGCGGCTGGCAACTCGTTGCCGCCGTCGACACGCGGCGCGACGCGCGCGCGCCCGGCGGGCAGTATGCGGTCAGCGTCACCGATCCGTCCGGCAGCATCGGCGAGTTTCGTTATTTTCTGCTCGATGTTTCGTCGACGGATCCGGCCGATCCGGAGAGCGATACTTTTTTCAGCGAGATCGACATCGTGGATCGCAACGCGCCGGCGAAGGATCCGGCGGCGGAAGATCCCGGGGTCGATGCCTACGATACCGCCGACGGCCGGGCGCGGTTCTTCATCCTCTACAACGAGGCGCCCGATCTCAAGGATTGGACCCGGACGAAGCTCGCTCCCGTCGTCGCAAAATGGTATCCGATGATCTGTGGCTTGCTGAAAAGCCCGGGCAGCCCGCCGCCCCGTCGGTTCACCATCAAATTCCCCGCTGATCGCGATGGCGTCGCCGTGACCATGGGAACGCACGTCGAAGGATCGCCTCCGTGGTATCGGGAAAATCTCGATACGGAGGCGCTCGGCTCGCTGGTGCATGAGCTCGTCCATGTCGTGCAGCAATACCAAGATCCGCCGAAAGGGGGCCCCGGGCAGCCGGTCCCGACATGGCTCAGCGAGGGAATCGCCGACTACGTGCGGTGGCAGGTCTACGAGCCGAAGCCGAGATTCCGGGTGAGTGCGGCGAACGTCTCGCAAATCCACTACGACGACTCCTACCAGACGAGCGCCGATTTCCTTGCGTGGGCCACGAAAAAATACAACAAGCAACTCGTCCCGGCCCTCAACGCCGCCGGCCATCAAGGCCTCTATAACGATTCGCTGTGGCGCACCCTGACGGGGTTTTCCGCCCCGGAACTGGGAAATCAATGGCGGGCGGAATACGCCAAAAAGCTCGGCGTCAAGTTGCCGCCCCCACCGGACGCCGAGGCAAAGCCGAGGGGACGCTGAACCCCGCCGGAAGGCCGAACCGCCGCGCTTCCGTCGATTTGCCGGCCGCTCGAAAATGCCTTGTCCCGGGAGGCGATCCGATTTTCCCTGAAGCGTTGCTTCCACTCCCGCGACCCCATCGAAAACTCCATGTCCGTAAAGCCCGCCCTTCTTTTCTTGCGCCGCCGCTCCTGCGTCCCCTTCCTGTTCGCCGGGATGATTCTCGGTTCGCCGGCCGTTGCCGCCGGTGACTTCTCGACCTCGTTCGAGCCGACGGAAGCGCTGAGGCCCTTTCAGAACCGGGTCGAGTCGCTCCAGAACAAGCCGTTGCAGAAAAACGTCAAGGCCCGGGTATCCAAGACTTTGTTGGATGGTCTCGTGGCGATGACCGCGAGTTCCGAGAATCCCCCCGGCGAGGGTGCGGGAAGGGCCGCCGACGACGACGCCGGATCGAAGTGGCTGACGTTCCAGCCGCAAGCCTGGCTCCAATGCCAGTTGACGCAGCCCGGCCGGGCCGTGAGCTACGCCCTGACCTCCGGGAACGATGCGCCGGAGCGTGACCCGCGCGACTGGCGTTTGCTCGGTTCCGACGACGGGAAGAATTGGACCACCCTCGACACGCAGAAAGCCCAATCCTGGACGGAGGGCGAGCGCGGCGTGACCAAGACCTACCCGATCGCTTCGCCCCGGCCGTTCACTTATTACCGGCTCGACATCTCCGCGAACCAGTCCGGCGGAGCCCTTCAACTCGCCGGCTGGACGCTCGTTCCCGCGGAGGCGGCCGGCGCAAAAATCTCGCCCATGGTCACCGCCATCGGCTCCGGCCCCGCGGGCGGATACAACATGAAACCGCTCGCCGGCTTCACCGGCTTGCGGGCGCTCAAATATGCGGGTCAGCACACGGCCGATGGTCGGGGATTTGCGATGAACCGCCTTTTCGACGTCAACATCCCGGTCGGAAAAAACACGCGGCTCTCCTACAACATCTTTCCCGAGTTCACCAACAACGACCTCCAGTATCCCTCGACCTACGTCGCCGTGAACCTGCGTTTCACCGATGGGAGCGATCTCTTCAACCTCAAGCCCCTCGACGCCTACGAGGTTCCGGCCACCGCGCAGGGCCAGGGAGCGGGAAAGATCCTTTATCCGAACCAGTGGAACCACGTGCGCATCGACATCGGCGCGATCGCCGCCGGCAAGACGATCAGCGCCGTCGAGCTGTATTACGACAACGACGGCGCCAAGGCCTCCACCGCGTTCCAGGGCTGGCTTGACGATCTCGCCATCGAGTCGAATCCCGCCCGGATCGACGGCTCGAGCCTGACGCATTACGTCGACACCCGCCGCGGCACGAACTCCTCCTCCGCCTTCTCCCGCGGGTCGAACGAGGCCATTGCCGCCGTTCCGAACGGCTTCAACTTTCTTGTCCCCCTCACCGACGCCGCCGCCCAATCGCGCGAATATGCCTACCAGCAGGACAACGACGCCGCCAATCGCACCCCCTTCCAGGGCCTGGGCGTTTCACACGAACCGAGTCCGTGGATGGGAGACCGGAATCAATTTTCCGTGATGCCCGTCGACGGCGACCACCCGAGCGGCGATCCGAAAAAACGCGCCGCGACCTTCAGCCACCGCAACGAGACGGCCCAGCCCGATTACTACGGCGTCAAGCTCGACAACGGCATCAAAGCCGAAATGACTCCGAGCAACCGTGGCATGGTGATGCAATTCACCTTCCCGGGCACCGTCGGCAGCATCGTGCTCGATTCCCCGACCGGAGATGGCGATTTTTCGATCAACCCCGCGACCGGCGCCGTCACCGGCTGGATCGACTGCGGCGCCGGGTTCGTCGCCGGCCAGAGCCGCATGTTCGTCTCCGGAACCTTCGACCAGAAGCCGACCTCCGCCGGCGCCGCTCCCGACGGCCGGCCGCTCACCAAATTCGCGACCTTCAACACGGCCGTCGGAAAAGTCGTCACGCTGCGCCTCGCGACCTCGTTGATCAGCCTCGACCAGGCCGCGAAGAATCTCGCGCTCGAAATCGGCGACCAAAGCTTCGCGAAAGTCCGCGAGCAGACCCGCTCCATTTGGAACGAACGGCTCGGCGTCATCCGCGTCGAAGGCGCCTCCGAAGCCCAACTCGTCAATCTCTACGGCTGCCTCTATCGGCTCAACGTCTACCCGAACGCGCAATTCGAAAACGTCGGCACCGCCGCCCGGCCGGAATACAAGTATGCCAGCCCCGTGAGCAAGCCGGTCGGCGAGTCCACCGACACGAAGACCGGCGCCAAAATCGTGTCGGGCCGGATGTATGTGAACAACGGCTTCTGGGATACCTATCGCACCGTCTGGCCCGCCTACTCGCTGCTCTACCCCACCGTCGCCGCCGAGCTGATCGACGGCTTCGTCGATCAATACCGCGACGGCGGCTGGATCTCGCGCTGGTCCTCGCCCGGCTACGCGAACATCATGACCGGCACCAGCTCCGACGTGGCTTTTGCCGACGCCTACGTCCGCGGCGTCAAGCTTCGCGACCCGCTCGCGACCTTCGACGCCGCCGCCAAGAATGCCTCCACCCCCTCCGCCGACGACAACGTCGGCCGCAAGAGCCTGAAGACATCCCTCTTTCTCGGCTACACCCCCGAGTCCCAGGGCGAGAGCGTCTCCTGGGCGGCCGAAGGATTCATCAACGACTTCGGCATCGGCAAAATGGCCGCCGCCCTCGCCGAAGATCCCGCCACCCCGGAAGCGCGCCGCGCCGGCCTCCGCGAGCAGAGCGAATACTACCTCGACCGCGCGCAGAACTACGTGAAGCTCTTCGACCCCGCCATCGGCTTCTTCCAGGCCCGCCACGCCGGCGGCAAATTCGCGGTCCCGGCCGACAAATACGACCCGAAGAACTGGTGGGGCCCCTACACCGAGACGAACGGCTGGAACTTCGCCTTCCACGCCCCCCACGATCCGCGCGGCCTCGTCAATCTCTACGGCGGAAGAGCCGCCCTCGAGAAGAAACTCGACGCCTTCTTCTCCACGCCGGAGACCTCCCTCGGCTCGATTCACGAGGAGGCCGAAGCCCGCGACGGCCGCTTCGGCCAGTGGGGCGTCAGCAACCAGGTCAGCCACCACATTCCCTTCATCTACAACGCCGCCGGCGCGCCGGCCAAGGCGCAGAAAATCGTCCGCGAGGCGCTCCAGCGCTCGTTCGCCGGTTCCGAGATCGGGCAGGGCTACGCCGGCGACGAGGACAACGGCGAGATGTCCGGCTGGTTCATCTTGAACGCCCTCGGGCTCTATCCGCTGCAAACCGGCTCGAACCAGCTCGTCGTCGGCTCGCCGCTCTTTCCAAAGGCCACCGTAAACCTGGCGGACGGCAAATCCCTGGTCATCAACGCCCCGGGCAACAATGCCACGAAGGTCTACGTCCAGTCCCTCACCGTCGACGGCAAACCCTACACCAGCACCACCATCGATTCGAAAATCTTCCGCACGGGAGCCACCCTCGACTTCACCCTCGGGGACCGGCCTTCCGCCTGGGGAACCGGTCCGGCCGACGCGCCCCCGTCGCTGACCACCGGCGACGCGGTCGCGAAACCCCTCGCCGACACCACCCGCACCGCGACGACCGCCAGCGCGCGGGGCGAGGATGTATCCGCGCTGTTCGATGACTCCTCGGCCACGGAAGTAACCTTCAAAACCGGCGCCCCGGTCGTGACGATCTCCTATCGAAGTGGCCGGCAACGCCCGACCTTTTACACGCTCACCGCCTCCTCGAAGGCCACCGCCGATCCTTCCGCCTGGACGCTCGAAGGAAGCAACGACGGCTCGATCTGGACGACGGTCGACTCCCGCAAGGGCCAAACCTTTGCGAACCGCCGACAGACCGTTCCGTTCAAAATCCAAAAACCCGAAGCCTTCCAAAAGTTCCGCCTGACGTTCACGTCCGGCGCGCCCGCGATGGAGCTCTCCGAAATCGAGCTCCTCGCGCACGGAACATGAATTAGGGCGAGGCTAAGTCGTTTCGATCTGGAAAGCGGGCGAAAGACCGCGGCGCGACCGGAGCTTCATCGAGCAAGGAAATAGCGGCTTCGTGAATCCGCCCGGGGAGATCTCGCAGGAAGAAACAAAACGGGAAAATCGACCGGCCGCAGATTTCAGCGGCTTCTCTTCGTGATCAACTCCGAACACGGTGGTCCAAGCCGGCGCGCCGGACGTAGCTGGCTAATATCTATCGCTCCACCAGACGCGTCTTTTCCCGTCGGGAGTTTGGTAGATGAAATCACTGCCGCTCGCATAATGAAAGGATGCCTGCCCGGAACTCGGAGATTTTGAAATTCTGCTCACGGCGTTGATCACGATCACATCCGTCCCCGGGTTCTTTTGTTTCCAGCGGCCGACCAGGCTCTCGACGACCTTTCCTTTGCTGTCATGGGAAATCAAACTGAACGCGCCATCGGGTTGAAATTTGACGACCGTGAGGGAGACGGCGCCTTCCACTTTCAAGCGGACCCCGCGTTTTTTGAATCGCTGCACCGAGAGTTTGCCCCGGTCTCGATTGACCAGCAGTCCGCTGGACTGCGCCGTCTCGGCGCGAAAATCATAACTTCCGTAGGCAACCGTCCCGAGATCCGGCTTCGCCGCAAAGGCGGGACTTACCAGCAATTGGGCGGAAGCGAGGAAGGCGATGGCCAGAAACAAGATTTTCGGAGGCATGACGCAGGACCTAATTCTGGTTGCCCTCCTTGTCAAACGACCGCAAAGACCGGGGAACAGAGGCATCGATGGATTTCTGGGCCGATTTACAGAAACCGGAGTCGACGGGGCTCGAACCCGCAACCTCCGCCGTGACAGGGCGGCGCTCTAACCGATTGAGCTACGACTCCAAAAGTGGGACGCGAAATATGCTGGCTGCCCGTCCCCGGCGCAATCTTTTTCGAGCGGATTTTTGAAACCGTCGTTTGCCACGGACCCGCCCGACCGCTATCTCTCCAACGCCATGGCTTTCGCATCTTACCGCGCCTTCGTCGACCTGCTCGAGCGGGAGGGCGAGCTCCGGAGGATCACCGAGCCGGTCGCCACGGAGCTCGAGATCACCGCCATCGCGGATCGCGAGATGAAGAAGCCGGGTGGCGGCCAGGCCCTGCTGTTCGAGCGGCCCACGGTCAACGGCGTGGTGTCGCCGTTTCCGGTCGCCATCAACACCATGGGCTCCTGGAAACGCATGGCGATGAGCATGGGGGTCGCGTCGGTCGAAGAGGTGGCGGATGATCTCGGCTCATTGATGAAGGCGAAGCCGCCGACGAATTTCGGCGAGGCGATCAAGCTGCTCGGCACGGCGGTGGAACTCCGCCACGCCAAGCCGCGCACGGTGAAAAGCGGCCCGTGCAAGGATGTCGTGCATGTTTTTGACGCGCCGGCCACCCGGACCGAGCCATGGCCGGCCGCGCCCGACGTGAAGGATGTCGAGACCTTCGATCCGGCGCCCCCTTCGTTGCTGGATCTGCCCATCCTGCGCTGCTGGCCGCTCGATGGCGGACGGTTCGTCACGCTGCCGTGCGTGGTGACGCGGGACCCGGACACCGGCGAGCGGAATCTCGGCATGTATCGCGTCCAGGTCTACGACGACCGCACGACCGGCATGCATTGGCAGCTGCAGAAGGTCGCGGCCCGGCACGGGCGGCGGTATTACGAGAGCGGCAAACGCATGCCGGTGGCGATCTTTCTGGGCGGCGATCCGGTCTTTCCGTTCGCGGCCACCGCGCCGCTGCCCGACGGGCTGGACGAGTTCCTGCTCGCCGGATATCTGCGTAAAAAATCCATCGACCTGGTGAAGTGCGAGACGAACGACCTCGAGGTCCCGGCGAACGCGGATTTCGTGATCGAGGGTTACATCGATCCCGCCGAGCCGTTGCGGATGGAGGGACCGTTCGGCGATCACACCGGTTACTACACGCTGCCGGAGGCGTATCCGGCCTTTCACGTCACCGCGATCACGCATCGCCGGGACGCGGTGTATCCCACGACCATCGTGGGCATCCCGCCGATGGAGGATTTCTACATCGGCGCGGCGTCGGTGAAATTGTTCCTGCCGATTTTCAAGATGAACTTCCCGGAGATCGTCGACATCGCGTTGCCGGCGGAGGGTGTTTTCCACAACGCGGTGTTCGTCTCGATCAAAAAAACGTATCCGATGCAGGCCTACAAGGTCATGCACGGCCTCTGGGGGATGGGGCAGATGATGTTCAGCAAATACATCGTCGTCGTGGATGCCGATGTCGACGTGCACCGCACGAGCGATGTGCTGTTCCGCCTGTGCGCGAACACGGATCCGCAGCGCGACAGCCTGCTGACGCGGGGACCGTCCGACGTTCTCGACCACGCCACGAGCGAGGTGGCCATCGGCTCGAAGATGGGCATCGACGCCACCAGGAAATTGGCCGGCGAAGGGTTTTCCCGTGATTGGCCTCCGCTCATCGAGATGGACGAGGCCGTGAAGAAACGGGTCGAAAAAATTTCGTGATCGCCGATGTGGACCGGAGGCGAGGCCGGACGCGCGCTCAGATGCGATTCTTTGAAGAACCGTTCCCATGGCTGACCTTGATTCCACCGAAAGATCCCCCCGCTGCGCCACCGGCGTGCCCGGCCTCGACGACATCCTTGGCGGGGGTTTTCCCCGCAATCGGATCTACCTGATCCAGGGTGACCCCGGCGTCGGCAAGACCACGCTCGCGCTGCAGTTTCTGCTCGAGGGGGAGGCGCAGGGGGAGAACGGGCTCTACATCACCTTATCGGAGACGCGGGAGGAATTGGAGGCGGTGGCGAAATCCCATGAATGGGATCTGGAGAAAATCGGATTGTTCGAGTTGTCCGCGATGCAGGATGCGCTCGAGGGCGGGACGGAAAATACGTTTTACCACCCGTCGGAGATCGAGTTGAACCGCACGACGGAAGCGTTGCTCTCCCGGATCGAACTTTCGAACCCGGTGCGGGTCGTCTTCGATTCCCTTTCCGAAATGCGCATGCTGGCGGAGACGCCGCTGCGCTATCGCCGCCAGATCCTCCAATTAAAGCAATATTTCTCGGGTCGCAAATGCACCGTCCTGCTTCTCGACGATCGTTCGGCCGGCGCCCACGACCTCCAGATCGAGAGCATCGCGCACGGCGTCATCGACCTGCAACGGCTTTCGCCCGCCTACGGGGTCTCGCGGCGCCTGTTGAACATCAAGAAAATCCGCGGCGTGAAGTTCCGCGAAGGCAATCACGACCTCGTTCTCCAAACCGGCGGCATGGTCGTCTTTCCGCGGCTCGTGGCGGCGGAGCATCATACGGACTTCCGGCGCGAGGACTTCCCGAGCGGCATCACGGAACTCGACGCGCTTCTCGGCGGCGGCCTGGATCGTGGCACCAGCAACATGTTCATGGGCCCGCCCGGCACGGGCAAATCGACCCTCGCGATCAAGTTCGCCCTCGCTGCGGCGGAGCAGGGCGAGCGGTCTTATTTTGTTGCCTTCGACGAGACGGTCGGGACTCTGCTCAGCCGGGCCGAGGAGCTGGGCATGGACATCCGCCCGCACGTCGCATCGGGATTGATCCAGGTCGAGCAGGTCGATCCCGCGGAGATTTCCCCTGGCGAATTGATCGACCAGATCCGGCGCGCCGTGACCGAAGATCATGCCCGCGTCGTCGTGATCGACAGCATCAATGGCTACCTCAACGCCATGCCCGAGGAACGCTTCCTCAACCTGCAACTCCACGAGTTGCTCGCTTATCTCAATCAACAAGGCGTCATCACGATCATGGTGCTCGCGCAGCAGGGCCTCGTCGGCATGATGCAGTCGTCGGTGGACCTCACGTATCTCGCCGACACCGTGGTCATCCTGCGTTATTTCGAAGCGAGGGGCGCCATCCGGCAGGCGATCTCCATCATCAAAAAACGGAGCGGCAATCACGAGCGCACCATCCGCGAGATCAAGATGAATCCGGGCCGGGGCTTCGAGTTCGGCCCGCCGTTGCGGGACATGCAAGGCGTGCTTTCCGGCATTCCCATGATTGATCCGGACGGGCCCGGAAACGATCGATTGATCAAGTCCGGGCAATGAGCGCCGACGAGGCCGGACCGGAAGCAAGTCCGCTGGAAGACCGCGTCCTCATCCTCGCGCCCACCGCCAACGACGCGACTTTGACCGCGAATTTCCTGCGTCGGGAAGACATGGCCGCCGACTCCTGCCGCGACATCCCGGATCTCTGCGCGGAAATCGAGCGCGGATGCGGAGCTCTGCTGCTCGCCGAGGAGACGCTGGTCGGCGCCGCCTTGTCCGGGCTCGTGAATGCCCTCGGTCATCAACCGGCTTGGTCGGACCTCCCGATCACCATCATCACCGGCGGCGGCGAGGTGAGCCAGGCACGACTGCGACGGCTCGGGGTCTTCGGCCGCGGGGGCAACGTGACCCTGCTCGAGCGGCCCTTTCGCCCGGCGACGCTCGTCAGCACCGTCGAGGTCGCCTTGCGGGCCCGTCGACGGCAACACGAGGTGCGGGAGCTTTTGAAAAAATTGAGCGCCAGCGAGGAGCGGATGCGGGGCATCCTGGAAGGCATCAGCGATGCTTTCGTGGCGATCGATCGCGGCTGGCGTTTCACCTACGTGAACTCCAGCTTCATAAACATGGTCTCGCCGATTTTCGAGTCCGCGGAAGACTTGCTCGGACGGAATGTCTGGGAACGATTCCCGGATATCGCGGACGCTCCCATCGGCCGCTTTTATCGCCAAATGATGGATGCGGACACGCCCGGGACGTTCGAGGTCCATTACCCGCCCTTGGAAGCGTGGTTCGAGATCCGGGCTTTTCCGTCCGCCAGCGGGCTGTCGCTTTACATCCGGAACATCACGAATCGCAAACGCCACGAGGTCGAGGTCGCGGAGCTTTCCCGCCGGATCCACGACCAGTCGCGCATCTTCGACGCCACGCTCTCGAACATCGTGGATCTCGTCTACAGCTTCGACCGGCAGGGGCGCGTGATCTACGCGAACAAGGCGGCGCTCGAGGTCTGGGGGAAAACGCTGGCCGAGGTCGTCGGGAGAACCCTCTTCGACCTCCCATACCCCGACGGGCTCGCGGCGAAAATCCACGATCAACTTCTCGAGGTGATCGGCACGAAACGCCCGATCCATGGTGAAACCGTCTATCGCGGCGCCGCGGGCGCCGACGACATCCACGATTACATCTTCAATCCGGTGCTCGACGAGCAGGGTGAAGTGACCGCCGTCGTCGGCACCACGCGGCTCGTCACCCAGCATCGCAAGGCGGAGGGCGCCATGCGCCAGCTCGCCGCGATCGTGCAATCCTCGGACGACGCGATCATCAGCAAGGATCGCCAGGGCGTCATCACCAGCTGGAACGTCGGCGCGGAGCGATTGTTCGGTTACACGGCCGAGGAAATCGTGGGCCGGTCCGTGATGCTGTTGATCCCCCCGGACCGCGAAGACGAAGAGCCGGGCATTGTCTCCCAAGTGTTTCGAGGCGAGCCGATCTCCCACTACGAAACCCTCCGCCGACACAAGGACGGCCGACACGTCGAGGTGTCCCTGAGCGTTTCTCCGATCCGGAACGCCGCCGGTGAAATCATCGGCGCGTCGAAGATCGTCCGCGACATCAGCGATCAAAAACGAACCGAGCAGGCGCTCAAGGAGGCCAAGGAAGCGGCCGAGGCCGCCAACCGCTCGAAGGATCACTTCCTCGCCGTGCTCAGCCACGAGCTGCGCACCCCGCTTACGCCGGTTCTCATGACCGCCAGCGCGCTGGAGATGGATCACACGGTGCCTCCGGCCCTCCGCGCCGACATGGCGATGATTCGCCGCAATGTCGAGCTCGAGACCAAGCTCATCGACGACCTCCTGGATCTCAGCCGCATCACGTCGGGGAAGCTTTCCCTGCATGTGCGCGTGATCGATCCGAACGAGGCGGTCCGCCAGGTGTGCGCCATTTGCGAACCGGAGATCGCGGAAAAAGGCGTGCGGCTCGCGGTCGATCTCGATGAAAAAGCCGGCCATGTGCGCGTGGATCCCGCCCGCCTCCAGCAAATGCTTTGGAACGTCCTGAAAAACGCCGCGAAGTTCACCCCGGCGGGCGGTCACATCCGCGTCGCCACCGCCCGCGAGGCGGGGGGCCGCGTGCGCATCGCGGTCCAGGATTCCGGCATCGGCGTCGCGCCGGAGGTGCTGCCGAAAATCTTCGATGCCTTCGAGCAGGGCGACGCGCAGATCACGCGGCAATTCGGCGGCCTGGGCCTTGGCCTTGCCATCACGAAGGCGCTCGTGGAATTGCACGACGGCACGATCCGCGTCGATAGTCCCGGCCGGGGGCAGGGGAGCAAGTTTACGATTGATTTGCCGGCCTCGACGGTTGAAAGAGACGCGGTGGCATCCGACCCGGTCGAAACTCGAAAAAACGATTCGCTTCGTATTCTGGTCGTCGAGGATCACCCCGACACCGCGATGATGCTCGCCCGGCTTCTGGGCCTTTCCGGGTATGCCGTCACGGTCGCGAACACCGCCAACGCCGGCCTGGAACTCGCGGAAAAACAATCCTTCGACGTCGTCGTCAGCGACATCGGCCTGCCCGACCTCACCGGCTACGAGTTCATGCGGAAGCTCCTTGCCATCCGCCCGATCAGGGGCATCGCCATGAGCGGATACGGCATGGAGGACGACATCCGGCGCAGTCTCGAAGCGGGCTTCCGCGAGCATCTCGTGAAGCCCGTGAGCATGTCTTCGCTCGAGCAGGCGATCCGCCGGCTTGCCTCGCAGGAGCCCTAGGTTGAATCGACATTCCGCGATCTTGTCGCCGCCCCGCTCCGTCGGGGCGTGGAAAGCGCGCGTGGTCTCGCGCTCACGACCTCTCCAAAACTCGCGACCGCATCGAACGCGGCTTCAACAAATTCATCCATTTCCGCCGCATCGCCCCTCGCTTCGATCGCCGTGACCTCTCCTTCATGGCCTCCCTTCATCTTGCCTCCTTCCTCATTGGGATGCGCTGAATGTCGATTCAGCCCTGGCGCCGCAGCAGAATTCTCGCGGCGATGAGCAGCTTTTCCGGTCGCGTCACCCGCTGGCGCCGTTCGAAAACCTCGAAGCCATTCGCCCGGATGCGCCGCAGGAGTCGGTCGTAGATCGCCCGCATGATCTCCGCCGGGCGCAGCGCGGCGCGATCCGCGGCCGGCACGCGCAGCCCCGAGAAATACGCTTCGGCTCGCTCCGCCTGGAACTCCATCAGCCTCGTCAATTCCGGCGACGGGCGCCGCGCGAGGATGTCCGCCTCGGCGACGCCGAACCGGGCCAGCTCATCCTGCGGCAGGTAGATGCGCCCGTTGGCCGCGTCCTCTCCGACATCGCGGATGATGTTCGTCCATTGCAGCGCGAGGCCCAGCGTCTCGGCGTATCGCCTGCTTTCGAGGTCGACGCAGCCGAAGATGCGAATGCTCACCAGGCCCACCGCGCTGGCGACGCGCCAGCAATACCGGCGGACGTCCGCGAAGGTCGCGTAGCGTTCCACCGTGACGTCGGCGCGCACGCCGGCAAGAATCTCGCCGAGCAGCTCCGGGTCGATCCCGCGCCGAACGACCACGTCGCGCAGGTCCTCCGGCAAGAGTCCGGGACTCGCGAGCGCGTCGGCCCAGGCGGTGAAGGCGCGGGTTCTCTCGCCGGGAGAAAGCGCGGGCGAGTCCGCGATGTCGTCGAGCACGCGGCAGAATCGGTAGAACGTAAGCGCGTCCCGGCGACGATCCGCGGGGAGGATGAAGAGCGCGAAGGCCAGGTTCGACGCCCGGCGGCCGGCCTCGATGCCGCCCGCGATGGCGCTGGGAATCAGGTCGCTCATGGCGTTGTCGCGTCGACCACGCAGCCGTGGCCGAGGCGCGTCTCCTTATCGCAGGCCTCGACCCAGTCCCCCGGCGATCCGCTCCAGATGGCCGTGAGTCCGAGATCGCCCACCAGCGAGCGCACGTGGGGCGCGAGCACGTCCGGCCTTGTCGGTTCGAGCAAAAGCAGCACCCTCGGGCGATGAATCAGGGCACGGGCGAGGGCGACGAGGAATTGCGTGCCCGGGCCGAGCAGGCCGCAGTTCGCGTTTGCGAACGGCCCGAGGTCGAGCCTTGCGAGCACCTCCGCCACGCGCTCGCGGGCGGCGCGTTCGTCCACGTCCGCGACGCGGAAAAGCGGCATCGCGACGTTTTCCGCGACCGTGAAGGCGGGCAGCAGGCACGGGCTCGCGAAGACGTAGCCGAAGACGACGTTGCGGAGCTCGCGGCGCACTTCTTCGGGCCCCGGCGACACGGCCTCGCCGAAAAGCTCCACCGCGCCGAAGTCCGGCTCGTCGAGCAGGCCGAGCAGGTGGAGGAGCAGCGTCTTTCCGCTGCGGACCGGGCCCGTGATCGCGTGCAGCTCTCCGGTCGCGAAATCGATCGAGACGTCGTGCACGCACGATGGCCCGCCGTTCCACTCGGGACGGTGGCAGCGAAGGCGGGAGCAGCGGAGCGCGATCAAAACGGGATTTCTTTACGACCGGCGGACAGGCTTTTGTAAAGGCAAACCCAGCTCGCGATCAACCAGCCCGCGAGCCACGCCTCGACGAGGGAGACGCCGACGCGCATCCCCAGGCCGGCCAGGGTCTCCTCGCCAAGCCGTCGGCCGGCCTGCCCGGCGAGGATCTCGAGCGCCAGGAAGGGTCCGTAGGCCGCGACGAGGAAAAGCGACAGCGCCACCGCCCGCGACCGCAGAAATTTCCCCGCTTCCCCCAACGCGGGGCCAAGCGACTCGTTGTGAAAAACAAGCACCGCCTGCACCGGAAAGAAGAGCAGCGTCGCGACGACGAGGATCGGCCGGCCGATCTCGGTGGAGAACCACCCGCACGCCGCGGCCAGGGGATCCGCCGGATCGACGAGCAGGCCGAGGTAAGCGGGGGCGCCGACCAGGATGACGGCGACGGCGGCCAGGAGCAGGGACCAGCGGATCACGAAGCCCGTCCGGCGCATCGCGAGCAGGCGAAGGTTGGGCCGCCCGAAATGCAGCCCGCGCCGCCACGCGTGCGTCATGAGCATGAGATACGTGAGAAAAAAAATCCCGAGCAGCAGCTCGAAGGCGCTCGAGAGCAGGGTGATCGCCAGCAGCGCGGAGACCGGCACCCGTTCGGCGATCTCGGGCAGCAGCAGATACACGGCGGGCTTGGCGATCGCGGCGAGCGCGCCGGCGAGCAGCGCCGCCGTGAGCAGGGCGCCCGCCGCGCCGCCAAGCCGCTGGCGGAGCGCTCCGTTCAGCTCCGCGAGAAGGCCGCCGAAGTTCAGGACGAAGAGCAGCGCGATGATGGCGGAGAGAGGAAACGTCGCGGTGAAAATCGTGAAAACCGCGGCGGTGTGCTCCAGGGCGGGCCGCCAGGCGCCCGCGGCCAGGACGCTCCAGGACGAGGCGGGGTGCCGCGCGACGAGGGGAAACTCCTCCTGCAGCCGGCCATGAAAAAGCGCGGCGGCCGCGATTTGGAAACACGCGTAACCGAGGCCGAAGAGCGCCGGGATGCGCCAGAGATCGGGATAGCGCGACATGCAGCGCAGCCCGTCCAAGAGCGCGCGGCGTCCGGCCCGCGGGGCGAACGCCGCGATCACCCACAGCGCGGCGAGCGCGAGCGCGGGGACGGCTTCGGGCGACATGCCGCGGTTATCGCAGAAGCGGCGCCAGCCGCCAGCCGCGATCACCCGTCGCGGCGGGCTGGCGGGCCGGGGCGCGGCCGCCTACGTTCGCTCTCGCCATGACCATTCCCATGCAGCTCACCGTGCTCCGGATTCTTTTGATCCCGGTGTTCGTGCTGTTCGCGATCTACTACGGCGCGAGCGTGGAGGCGCACGCCCCGCGGGAGTGGCTGCGCTGGTGCGCGGTCGGCGCATTCGTGCTCGCCTCCGTCACGGACGCCTTCGACGGCATGATCGCGCGGCGCCTCGGCCAGACGAGCAAGATCGGCGCGCTGCTCGACCCGATCGCGGACAAGGGCCTGCTGCTCACGGCCGTCATCACGCTCAGCGTGAGCCCCTGGCACTACGCGCTGCCGCTGTGGTTTCCCGTGCTCGTCATCGCCCGCGACGCCGTCGTCGTGCTCGGCTGCGTCGTCGTGCGCATGTCGCAGGACCACCTCGAGGTTCGCCCGAGCGCGGCGGGCAAGATCGCGACGGCGCTACAAATGATTGCCGTCGCGTGGGCAATGTTCCAGATTCCTCGCCTCGACGCGCCGGTGTGGGCCGCCGGGGTTTTCACGTTCGTCAGCGGCATCGAGTATGTCTTCCGTGGCGTCGCCCAATTGACGCACCAGGAGACCGCCCAGAAGTAACCCATGAAAATCGTCGCCATCCTCGGCCGTCCCAACGTCGGCAAGTCCGCCCTCTTCAACTGCCTCGCGCGGCAGAAGATTTCCATCGTTCACGACCAGGCCGGCGTCACCCGCGACCACATCCACGCCGTTTGCCGCCTGGGGGTGCGTCCCTTCGAGATCATCGACACGGGCGGCATCGGCGCCGAGCCGGACCCGGATTTCGCCGAGGACACCCGTTTCGCCGCCGACGTCGCGATCGAGGCCGCGGACCTGCTCGTGCTCGTGATGGACGGTCCCGCGGGCATGACGCCCCTCGACGCGGAGCTCGGCAAACTCGTCCGCGCCTCCGGCAAGCCCGCCGTCATCGTGATCAACAAGCTCGACAACGACCGGCAGGAGTTGCTCCTCGCCGACTTTGCCCGGCTCGGCTTCCGCGATCCGGTCGGCGTGAGCGCCGCGCACAGCCGCGGGCTCGGCGCGCTGGTGGAGCGCATCAGCGACGGCCTCCAGCTCGAGAACGAGGCCGCGGAGGAGGAAGCCGCCGAGGGCGAAGTGCCGCGCCTCGCCATCGTCGGCCGCCCGAACGTCGGCAAGTCCTCGCTCGTGAACGCCGTGCTCGACGACCGCCGCACCATCGTGAACGCCATCGCCGGCACCACCCGCGACGCCGTCGACATTCCCTACGAATACCGCGGCGAGAAGTTCGTGCTCGTCGACACCGCCGGCATCCGCCACCGCTCGAAGCACGACACCTCCGTCGAGGTCTTCAGCGTCATGCGATCCGAGAAGGCCATCGAGCGCGCCGACCTTTGCGTGCTGGTCATCGACGCCACCCAGGGCGTCACCGTGCAGGAGAAGAAGATCGCGGGCCTCATCCAGGAATCCAAGAAGGCGGCGGTCATCGTCCTCAACAAATGGGACCTTGTCTCGGCCGGGGACGCGGACGCCCCGACGTCGACGAAGGCGGCGAAGTCCGCCGAGGCCGCGTTGCTCGAGGCCAAGGTCGCCAACATCCGCGAGAAGCTTTTTTTCCTCGGTTACGCGCCGGTCGTCGTGCTCTCGGCGAAGGAGGCCACGAACATCCCCCGTCTCTTCAACGTCATCCAGAAAGTCCGGGAGCACGCGAAGCGGCGCATCGGCACCGGCGAGTTGAACCGTCTGTTCAAGGCCGCGATCGAGCGCCAGGCCCCCCCGATGCAGGGCTCCAAGCGCTTCAAGATTTTCTACGCGACCCAGCTGAACGCACCCCGGAACCGGCCCTTCGGCCGGGTGGAGTTCCTGCTTTTCGTCAACGATCCCAAGAAGCTGCCCGATAGCTACCAGGCTTATCTCACCGCTCGCATCCGCGACCTCGCCGAATATCCCGGCCTGCCGATCGGCTTCAAATTGAAGGGCAAGGAGAAGAAGGAAGCGTCGGGATCCGGGTGACCCGCGCCGCCGGCCGGACGGAACGCTCCGCCCCGGAACCTTCCCCGGGACGCCGCCGCCCGGGGCCGAACGGACGATGGCGGCCCCGGGACATCCGCCACCGATCCGGGGAAAGTCGCGACCCGGCGAGAGACATCTCCCCTCCGGCGTCCTCCGCTTCGCCGGCGACCGAAGACATGCGACGCCTGACCCTGGACATCCGCAGGACGTTCCTGGATATCGGAGAGACCTCCCGGGACGTTCGAAAAATGTCCCGGGACATTTGAGAGATGTCCTTGAAAACGAACGGTTTCGGGATGGCGCTTCCGCGAGCGTATCGCCAAGACGCGCGCCGGCGAAGCGGCGAGCGATAGGAAGATAACGATGAAAACCACCCCGGCCGCCGCGAATCGCCTGCTTTCTTTTCAGCTGCCGGCCTTTGCGGCCACGCTGGTCCTGCTTAACGCCTGCGCCTCGGTCACGGCGCGGAAAGTGGTGGGCGAGCCGGAGAAAACGGTGCGGGCGGTGCCGTCGAAGATTTACGTGCGCGATTTCTCCGCGCCGGCCAAAAACCTGCGCGTGGATCGAAGCGGCGCGAAACTCGGGGAGTTTCAGGCCGACCTTGCCGGCAAGCTGAGCGCATCATTGGCCAAACAGCTCGATCGGAGCCTGGCTCCCACCGAGGTCATCGGAAAAGAAGCCGAACCAAAGATCCGCGACGCCTGGCTCATCTCGGGTCGCTTCGACCGGGTCGAGCAGGGCAGCCGCGCCTTGCGTTCGATCTTCGGGTTCGGCCTGGGCGGAACGAAGGTCGTCACGACCACGATGATCGACGATCTTTCTTCCGGCCGCCCGCGCCGCCTCATGACCATCCAGACGACAGGCGGCTCGAATGCCACGCCTGGCACGGTGATCAATCTGGCGCCCTTCGTCGTGCTCGGTCCGGCGGGCATCCCGGGTCTCGTCGCCGGAGCGGGACCGGGAGCATTGCCGGGTCTCGGCGCGGACGTGAAACGGACCGCGCGGGAGATCACGGCCGTCCTGTCGGACTACTGCTATCGGCGGGGATTGATCTTCAAGGACCAGGCCCTCGTTCCGAAGCCGGCGGGCGACGGCCAGCTGCGCCTTTCCGATCCGCAGCGGGTGCGATAGGCCTTCTCGTCGGACCGAGGGTCGAGATCCTTTCATCAAAAAACCCATGACGTCGATTTCGCCGACCCAGAGCCATCGCTTCACCGCGAACAATCTGCCGCTGATCCTGGGCCTCGTCGTCGTCATCTTGTTTTTTGTCGTCACCGGCCTGATCTCGTATCGCAACACCGGCTTCGTGGCCGACGACGCGCGGCAGGTGTCGCACACGCACGAGGTCATCACCTCGCTCGTGGACGTGCTTTCGCTGATGAAGGACGCGGAGACCGGGCAGCGTGGATTTCTCATCACGGGCAACGACAAATATCTGGAACCGTTCACGGCGGCGAAGGCAGGAATCGAAGCGAAGATCAACGAGGTCGAGGTTCTCATCCATGACAACCCCGCGCAGGAAGCACTGCTGGGGCCGGTGAGAACCCACGTCGCGGCGAAATTTGCGGAACTCGACGAGACGATCCAACTGCGGCGCAAGGTGAGCTTCGAGGCGGCGCGAAACGTCGTCGTGACCGACCGAGGCAAGGGGGAGATGGACGCCATTCGCAACGCCATCGGCCGCATGGAGCAATCGGAAAACGAGCTGCGCGGGAAACGCGTGATCGCGATGCAGGACGCCTACCGTGCCGCCATCATCAGCGGAATCCTCACGGTGCTGCTGGGCGTGGCTCTCTCCCTGGCGGTCACGTATCTCATGTGGCGGGCGCTGGCCCTGCGGCGACGGCAGGATTGGCTGCAGACCGGCAAGGTGGGCATCGCGACCGCCATGTTCGGCGAGCAGCGGACGAGCGAGCTCGGCGAAAGCATCCTCGGGTTCTTCGCCGATTATCTCGACGCGCACGCGGGGGCGTTCTTCACCCGGAGCGGCGCGCACTTCCGGCGCGTGGCCACCTATGGCGTGCCGGCCGCAAGCGACACGCCGGTGCGGTTCGAAGGCCGCGACGGGCTTCTCGGAGAGGCCGCGGCCGGAAAGAAAACGATCGTGCTCAACGACGTTCCGGACGGCTACCTCACGGTCGGCTCCGGCCTGGGCCGGGGCAATCCGCGCCACCTCGTCATTTCCTCGGCGACATCCGACGACGCGGTGAATGCGGTCATCGAGCTGGGCTTCATCCATCCGCTCAATGACCTGTCGCGCGAGCTTCTCGATCAGGTCGCGGATGCGATCGGCGTCTCGGTCAAGTCCGCGCTCTACCGCGAGAACCTCCAGGAACTTCTCGAGGAAACGCAGCGGCAATCCGAGGAATTGCAAACGCAAAGCGAGGAGCTGCGCGTCAACAACGAGGAGCTCGAGGAGCAAAGCCGGGCGCTCAAGGAGAGCCAGGCGCGGCTCGAGCAGCAACAGGCGGAACTCGAGCAGACGAACTCGCAGCTCGAGGAGCAGACGCAGCTCCTCGAGGTCCAGCGGAACGATCTGTCCCGCGCGAAGATCGCGGTGGAGACAAAGGCGGAGGAACTCGAACGAGCCAGCCGCTACAAGTCCGACTTCCTTGCCAACATGTCCCACGAGCTGCGCACGCCGCTCAATTCGTCGCTCATCCTCTCCAAGCTGCTCGGCGACAATCCCACCGGCAACCTCACCCCCGAGCAGGTGCGATACGCGCAGACGATCCATTCCTCCGGCAACGACCTGCTCGCGCTCATCAACGACATTCTCGACCTGTCGAAGATCGAGGCCGGGCACATGGAGATGCATCCCGAGCCCGCGCCCGTCGCGCGCCTCGTCGCCGACCTCACGCGAGTTTTCGAGCCCGTCGCGAAGCAGAAGGGGCTGACGTTCGCGACCTCCGTGGCCGACGACTGCCCGGAGATCATCGAGACGGACCGGCAGCGCTTCGAGCAGGTCCTTCGTAATCTGCTTTCGAACGCGCTCAAGTTCACCGAGCAAGGCGAGGTCGAGCTGACCGTCCGTCGCGCCGGGCAAGGGCGGCTCGCCTTCGCGGTGCGTGACACCGGCATCGGCATCGCCGCGGACAAGCAGCGCGACGTGTTCGAAGCTTTTCACCAGGCGGACGGCACGATCAGCCGAAAATACGGCGGCACGGGCCTCGGCCTCTCCATCTCGCGCGAACTTGCCCGGCTTCTCGGCGGCGAAATCCAGCTCGAGAGCAGGCCCGGAGAAGGCAGCACATTCACCATCGTCCTGCCCGAGATCTACGCCGGAGCGGCGACCGCCCGGCCGGCGCCGGCGGCGGTCGTGATCGAAGCCGTCGAGGCCCCGGCGCCGGCCGTCGAAAAACGAGCCTCCATCCGGGACGACCGCGAAAAGCTCACCGCGCAGGACCGCGTGATCCTGGTCGTGGAAGACGACGAATCCTTTGCCCGCATTCTCTATGACCTCGCCCTCGAGCAAGGCTTCCGCTGCCTGCTGGCGACGACCGCCGAGGACGCGCTCACCGTCGCCCGGCAATACCTTCCGAGCGCGGTCCTCCTCGATGTCGGCCTGCCCGACAACTCCGGCCTTTCCGTGCTCGACCGTCTGAAGCAGGATCCGCGCACGCGCCACATCCCGATCCACGTCGTTTCGGCCGGCGATTACTCGCAGACCGCGCTGTCGCTCGGCGCGGTCGGCTACATGGTGAAACCGGTCAAGCACGAGGACCTCGTGGACGCGCTGAAAGAAATCCAGGCCCGCATCTCGGGCGGCACCCGGCGCGTCCTCATCGTCGAGGACGACGCGATCCAGCGCGACAGCCTCTCCATGCTGCTCGGCTCGAGCGACGTCGAAACCGTCGCGGTCGGCACCGCCGCCGATTGTCTCGAGCGGCTGAAGGCGTCGACCTTCGACTGCATGGTGCTCGACCTCTCGCTGCCGGATGCCACGGGCTATTCGCTGCTCGAGACGCTGAGCAGGGAGGACGCGTACGCCTTCCCGCCGGTCATCGTCTACACCGGCCGCGATCTTTCCGGCGAGGACGAGCAGAAGCTGCGGCGCTATTCGAAATCCATCATCATCAAGGGCGCGAAATCGCCCGAGCGGCTGCTCGACGAGGTCACGCTGTTCCTCCATCGCATCGTTTCGGATCTCCCGCCCAAGCAGCAGCGCATGCTCGAGAAGGCGCACAATCGCGACGCCATCCTCGAAGGACGGCGCATCCTCGTCGTCGAGGACGACGTGCGCAACGTCTACGCCTTGACGAACATTCTCGAGCCGCGCGGCGCCGCGGTGCAGATCGCGCGCAACGGTCGCGAAGCCCTCGATGCGCTCGAGAAAAGCAAAGCCGGCGACGCGACGAGGATCGATCTCGTGCTCATGGACGTCATGATGCCCGAAATGGACGGCCTGACGGCGACGCGCGAGCTCCGCCGGCAGCCCGAGTGGAAAAAGCTGCCGGTCATCATGCTCACCGCAAAAGCCATGAAGAGCGACCAGGAGCGCTGCCTCGAAGCCGGGGCGAACGACTACATGGCGAAGCCGCTCGACGTGGAGAAACTGCTCTCCCTCGTGCGCGTCTGGATGCCGCGATAAGCATGCCGCCCAAGACCGAAGACATCGAGATCCGGCTGTTGCTCGAAGCCATCTTTCAGCGGTATCACTACGATTTTCGCGGCTACTCGCTGGCCTCGATCAAGCGCCGCCTCCGCCAGGCGAAGGAACGGTTCGATTGCGCCAGTTTTTCGATCCTGCAGGATCGCGTGCTGCACGATCCGGCCATGGTTCCCGACCTCCTTGCGGTCCTCACCGTGCAGGTGAGCGAGGTGTTCCGCGATCCGCATTATTTTAGGGCGATCCGCGAGAAGGTCGTGCCGCACCTGCGCACCTACCCGTCGCTGAAAGTCTGGATCGCCGGCTGCAGCAGCGGCGAGGAGCTGTACTCGTTCGCGATCCTCTTCCGCGAGGAGGGACTCGAGGAAAAAACCATGTTCTACGCGACGGATATCAACCCCGAGGCGCTGCGCAAGGCGAGGGCTGGCGTCTACGACCTGGATCGCGTCCAGCTCTTCACCGACAATCATCGGCGGTCCGGAGGAAAATCCTCGCTCTCGGACTACTACACCGCGGCCTACGGGGGCGTCCGTTTCGACAAGACGCTGCGGGAGCGGGCGGTTTTTTCCGACCACAGCCTCGTGACGGACGAGGTCTTCGCCGAGGTGCATCTGATTTCCTGCCGCAACGTGCTCATCTACTTCGACCGCGAGTTGCAGGACCGCGCGGTCGGCCTGTTCAAGGACTCGCTCGTGCGCAAGGGCTTCCTCGGCCTCGGCTCGAAGGAAAGCCTCAGCTTCTCGGCGCATACCGGCGCTTTCACCGAGTTCGGGCGGGAGGAAAAACTCTACCAGAGGCGCGGCGACCCATGAGTGACGCGGCGCCGGAGGCGGTGGTCATCGGAGGATCGGCGGGCTCGCTCGACGCGCTGTCGCAGATCCTGCCGGCGCTGCCGGCGAGCTTCCCCTGGCCGATCCTCGTCGTCGTGCACCTGCCGCCCGACAAACGAAGCATGTTGCCGGAAGTGCTGCGGAACAAATGCGCGCTCGCCGTGCGCGAGGCGCGGGACAAGGAACCGATCCAGGGCAGCACGATCTACATGGCCGCGCCCGATTACCACCTGCTCGTGGAGCCCGGGCGGTATCTCTCCCTCTCCTACGACGAGCCGTTGATGTTTTCGCGCCCGTCGATCGACGTGCTGTTCGAATCGGCGGCCGACGTCTACGGGCCGGCCCTCATCGGCGTCGTCCTGAGCGGGGCGAACGCCGATGGAGCGCGTGGCCTGAAGGCGGTGGCGGACGAAGGCGGCATCGCGCTGGTGCAATCCCCTGGCCATGCCTATGCTGACGCCATGCCCATCGCGGCCCTGCAACAATGCCCCGTCGCGCGGAGTCTGGACCCCGGGCAAATCGCCAAATTTCTGCGAAACAGGTGCGGTCATGAGCGCTGAAGCCGAGCCGGTTTATTTCCTGCTGGTCGACGACCTAGAGGGGAACCTCCTTTCCCTGGAGGGCCTCCTGCGCCGCGAAGGGCTCGTGCTGCTCAAGGCGAGAAGCGGGTCGGAAGCCCTCGAGCTGCTGCTGAAATACGAAGTGGCGCTCGCGATTCTCGACGTCCAGATGCCCGGCCTGGACGGCTTCGAGCTCGCGGAACTCATGCGCGGCAACGAGCGGACGCGCCGCGTGCCGATCATCTTCCTCACCGCCGGCAGCGCGGATCGCCAGCGGAGGTTTCGCGGCTACGAGGCCGGGGCGGTGGATTTTTTGCACAAGCCGATCGAGCCGGACATCCTGCGCAGCAAGGCCGAGGTTTTCTTCGAGCTCTTTCTGCAGCGGCAGCAACTGGCCCACCAGCGCGACGCCCTCAAGGCCTACGCCGACGTGCTGGAAGAGGCCGACCAACGCAAGGACGAGTTCCTCGCCGTGCTGGCCCACGAACTGCGCAACCCGCTCACCCCGATCCGCTACGGCCTCGACATGGTCCGGATGTCGCCCGAGCAGCCGGTCGAGGAAGACCTCCGCGAGATGATGGATCGCCAGCTCACTCACCTCGTGCGTCTGATCGACGACCTGCTGGATGTCTCCCGGATCCGCCGGGGAAAAATCGACCTGCGGAAGGCGCCCGTCACCCTTCAGGCCGCGCTGGAACCTGCGGTGGAGGCGAGCCGGCCCCTCATCGAGACCAAGCGTCACGCGCTCACGCTCGACGTCGAGCCGACCCCCCTTTGGCTGCACGCCGACATCACGCGCGTCGCCCAGGTCGTGAGCAACCTGTTGAACAACGCGGCGAAATACACGCCCGATGGCGGTCGGATCATGCTGTCCGCGCACGCGGCCGGGAGCGAGGCGGTCGTGTCGATCTCCGACAACGGCGTGGGCATCCCGGCGGGAATGCTGCCGCGGATCTTCGATTTGTTCACTCAGGCCGAAAAGCGCGACGAGCGCTCGCGGGGTGGTCTGGGGATCGGCCTGGCGCTGGCGAGGCAATTGGTCGAACTGCATGGCGGCTCCATCGAGGTGGCCAGCCCCGGCGCCGGCATGGGCAGCACGTTCACCGTGCATCTGCCGCTGCAGCGCGCCGGCGCGGAGCCGGTGGTCGAGCTCCCGGCGCGCGCGGAAGGCCGCTCTCCGCTCAAGGTTCTCGTCGTGGACGACAACATCTCCGCGGCCAAGACGACCGCCCAGATTCTCGCGATGGTGGGCCACGAGGTCACCATGGCCCACAACGGGCCGGCCGCCTTGGAAATGGCTCAGCGGGTGGTGCCGGACGTCATCATGCTCGACATCGGAATGCCCGGAATGAGCGGCTACGAGGTGTGCCGGGAGTTGCGCCGGAATCCGGGTTTCGCGCGCACGATCCTGATCGCGCAAACCGGATGGGGGCAGGAGAAAGATCGCCAGAAAACGCAGGCGGCGGGTTTCGATCATCACCTGACGAAGCCCGTGAACTTCACGGAGCTGGCCCGCCTTTTGGCCGCGGTGTAGCACCGTTCCGGACGGCGATCAGGCTTGTTCCCGGCCCAGCGCCGCGCTGAAGCACGCGCCAAAGATGATGATGACGCCGCTCAGGTAGATCCAGAAGAGCAGCAGCATCAGGCCGCCGATCGGGCCGTAGACCGCGTTGTAGTTCACGAACCGCGCGAGGTAATTCACCAGGGCGACCTGCAGGAGTTGGAGCGTGATCGCGACGCCGAGGGCGGGCAGCCAGACGCAGCGCCACGGAGCGCGGCGGCGCGGGGCGAACGTGTAGAGCATCGTGATCGTGTAGAGCAGCACGATGCCGCCCACGACGGTGCGGCCAAGCTCGAGGACCTGAAAGACCGGGGCGAGCTGGAAGCCGGGGAAATAGGAGACGAGAAAATGCTCGAACGCGACGAGGGCCTTGGCGACGCCCTGCGCGACGGCCGGAAGAAGAATGCCGAGCGCGAATCCGCTCGTGATGATGCCGACCATCGCGAGGTTCTTGAGCGGGAGCTGCCACCAGGGAAATTCCTCGGTCTGCCACGCGCGGTTCACGGCGCGGACGAGGGCCTGGAAAAACTTCAACGACGACCACGCGAGAATGACGAGCGAGACGAGGCTGACGCCGCCGCGCGCGCGCTGGAGGGCGTCGACCATTTGCCAGAGCATCTCCTGGCCGGGCGAGTTCCGGGGGATGAACTCGGCGACGGCGTGCTTGACGGCGGCGGGCTCGAAAAACATCGAGCCGACGGAAAGCAGCAGCGCGATGAGCGGAATGAGGGAGAAGATCGCGTAGTAGGCGAAAGCCGCGGCGCGCTGCTCGCCATCCACTTCGCCGAAGCGCCGGACGGTATCGGTCCCGACCTGCCAGGTGCGCGCGAGGCCGCGATTCTTCGCCATGCGGCGCATCTTCGGAAAGGCGGCGCCGGCTGCAAGCAAAAGGTAAGGGCGGCTCGGGGAGCCGCCCTTTGGCTGAATCGGGCCGGAGGCCGGTCCTAGAAGTCGACCGTCTGGACCGCCGGGGACTTGGTCTTGTCGTCGTCCTTCTTCTTGTCCTTTTTGCAGCTTCCGCAGTCGGCGAAAGAAGAGCTTGCGGTGAAGGCGGCGAACGTCACGGTGAGGGCGATGAGTTTGATCATAACGGGTTTACGTTCGAAGGCTTTCGCCGGTCTGTCAAGCGGCGCTCATCTCGAGCCGAGCTGCTCGACGAGGGCGGGGAGCTCGGCGAGGCCCAGGATGGTGTGGTCGGGCTTCACGTCGGCCGGCTCCTCGGAACCGGGAACCTTCAGCCAGACGCTGGTGATGCCGGCGCGACGCGCGCCGAGGATGTCACGCTCGAGGCTGTTGCCGATCATGACGGCCTCGCCGGCGGAGACGCCGAGCTCGGCGAGCAGGCGCTCGAAGATGGCGGGCTCGGGTTTGCCGATGTCGTGCTCGCCCGAGACGGCGACCGAGTGGAAGAGCGGCTCGAGGCCGGAGTTCTGGAACTTCTCGCGCTGGAGGTCGGGGGCGCCGTTCGTCAGCAGGCCGATGCGGTATTTCTTCGAGAGGCGGGTAAGGACCTCGCGGGCGTCGGGCATGAGGCGCTGGAGCCGGCGGCGCTGGGCGGAGAAGGTCTCGGCGAGCTCGGTCGCGGCATCGTCGTCGCCCTCGAGTTCCTGGCTGCGCAGCGCGGCCTCGAAGACCTGGACGCGATAGGCGAGGGCCCATTCGCGCAGCGCGGTGAGGTCGGCCGAATCGCCGAGGAATTTTCCCCAGAGACATTCGAAGGCGCTGATCCCGATGCGGCGGCAATACGGATAGACGGCGCTCGCGGCGTGCAGGCGTTTTGCGTGTTCGCGCGTGTCCCGGAGGAAGTTCTCGCGGGACGCGCCAAGCGTGGTGAAGGCGTGTTT
The DNA here is from genome assembly GCA_964247025.1 of uncultured Chthoniobacterales bacterium. Taxonomy (GTDB): domain Bacteria; phylum Verrucomicrobiota; class Verrucomicrobiia; order Chthoniobacterales; family JAATET01; genus JAATET01. The sequence continues at coordinate 27,168 of CAXTSM010000007.1, read as the reverse complement.
CGCGGTGGCGTCGAGCGCGGCGGCGGAGACGGCCTCGTCCACGACGAGGGTGTCGTCGAGGTCGAAAAGAAGGGCGTGGATGGGCATCGCCGCTTGTGAATACAAAGCGCGCGAAGGATTTCGAGGCAAAAGCGCGACGATTTGCGAATTGCGCGACGCGCGAAGGCGGCGCACTGTTGCCGGCATGATCGCGCTTGCCGTCCTCGTGGGATTGATCGTCGTCGTGGCGCTGGCCGGACTTTTTTTCATCGGACAGTACAACGGCCTCGTCACGCTGCGAAACCGCTACAAGAACGCGTTCGCGCAGATCGACGTGCAGCTCAAACGCCGCTACGACCTGATTCCGAATCTGGTCGAGACGGCGAAGGGCTACCTGAAGCACGAGAGCGAGACTCTCGAGGCGGTGACGCAGGCGCGCAACGTCGCGCAGGGCGCGGGGCAGCGGGCGGCGGCGAACCCCGGCGACCCCGAGGCGATGAGATCGCTGGCCGGCGCGGAGGCCGGGCTGACGGGCGCACTGGGCCGGTTGATGGTGGTGGCCGAGGCTTATCCCGATCTGAAGGCGAACCAGAACATGATGGCGCTGCAGGAGGAATTGACCTCGACTGAAAACAAGGTCGCCTTCTCGCGACAGGCCTACAACGACACGGTGATGACCTACAACACGAGGCGCGAGGTGTTTCCGACCAACGTCATCGCGGGCATGTTCAACTTCGCCGCGGCCGAACTTTTCGAGATCACGAACGCGCCGGAGCGCGAGGCGCCGAAGGTGAGTTTTTAAGTGGTCGCGCCGGGATTTAATTGACCACAAACGCTTGCCCCATGCGGGCGGGCTTTGATTGGTTAGCGTTCCCATGCGGCTTCCGCTCACCCCGACGCTCGAAGAGTTCACGCGCCTCGCCACCGGTCACAACGTCGTGTCGGTGTGGTGCGAGCTCGTGGCGGACGTGGAGACGCCGATCGCGGCGTATCGCAAGCTGGGCGGCGAGGCGCCCAGCTTCCTGCTGGAATCCGCGGAGCACAGCGACCACGTGGGGCGGTATTCCTTCCTCGGCGTCGGTTCCCGCTGGACGCTTTCCGCGCACGGAAAGCGGGTGACCTTTCGCGGCCCGGAGGGGGAACGCGCGTATGACGCCGCCGAGGACCCGCTGCGCGAGCTGGAGCGGTTGATGGCCGGCTACCGCGTCGCGCCGCAGCCGGACGCGCCGTTGTTCCGTGGCGGCGCGGTGGGATATCTCGCGTATGACGCCGTGCGGTGGTTCGAGCCGGTGATCGGGCCGCCGCCGAAGGACGAGCTCGGCGTGCCGGATTTGTTTTATCTGCTCACCGACGTCGTGGTCGCGTTCGACCATCGCCGCCGGCGCATGCAGGTGCTCGCGAACGCTTTTCTCGATGGCGTCGAGCCGAGGGCCGCCTACGAGGATGCCGCGCGTCGCGTGGAGGCGGCCGTGAGGCGGCTCGGGCAGACGGCGAAGTTTGCGGCGATTCCCGCGGAGGTCGCGGCTCCGTCGGAGGTGGCGGCGAGCAACACCGCCCCGGCGCAGTTTCACGCGATGGTGGAGACCGCGCAGGAATACATCCGCGCGGGCGATATTTTTCAGATGGTGCCGTCGCAGCGCTTCGAAACGCCGTTCACGGGGGATCCGATTGATCTCTACCGCGCGCTGCGGTTCGTGAATCCGTCGCCCTACATGTTCTGCCTCCGGGTGAACGAGGCTTTCGCGCTGGTGGGAAGTTCGCCGGAGGTGCATGTGCGCGTGACGGACGGCCGGGTGGAGATCCGTCCGATCGCGGGCACGCGCCGGCGCGGGGCGAACGAGGCCGAGGACGCGGCGCTCGAGGAGGATCTGCTCGCGGACCCGAAGGAGCGGGCGGAGCACCTCATGCTCGTCGATCTGGCGCGCAACGACGTCGGGCGCATCGCGGAATTCGCCTCGGTCGAGGTGAGCGATTTCATGACGATCGAGCGATACAGCCACGTGATGCACATCGTGACGCACGTGGCGGGCCGGTTGAAGGAAGGCTGCTCTTCGTTCGACGCGATGCGGGCGACCTTCCCGGCGGGCACGGTGTCGGGCTCGCCGAAGGTGCGGGCGATGCAGATCATCAACGAGCTCGAGCAAAGCAAGCGTGGCGTGTATGCGGGCGCGGTCGGGTATTTCGGCTTCGACGGCAACCTCGATTCCTGCATCGCGCTGCGCACGGTCGTGCTGAAGGACGGCACGGCCTACGTGCAGGCCGGCGGGGGCGTGGTGGCGGATTCCACGCCGGAAGGCGAGCACCAGGAAAGCGTGAACAAGGCGATGGCGGCGATGCGGGCGATCGCAAGGGCGAAGGCCATCGGCGAGGAGGAAGCATGATTCTCGTCATCGATAACTACGACTCGTTCACCTACAACCTCGTCCAGTATTTCGGGGAGCTGGGGGCGGAGCCGCTCGTGCGGCGCAACGACGAGATCACGCTCGCCGGGATCGCGGAGCTCGCGCCGGAGCGGATCGTGATTTCGCCCGGGCCGTGCACGCCGAAGGAGGCGGGCATCAGCGGCGAGGTGCTGCGGGAATTCGGCGGGCAGGTGCCGATCCTGGGCGTTTGTCTCGGGCACCAGTGCATCGGCGACGTCTACGGTGGCGAGGTGGTGCGCGCGGATCGCCTGATGCACGGCAAGACGTCGCCGATCCTGCATCGCGGGACGGATGTGTTCGCGGACCTTCCGTCGCCGTTCGACGCGACGCGCTACCATTCGCTGCTGGTGCGCCGGGAGTCGCTGCCGGATTGCCTGGAAATCACGGCGGAGACCGCGGAGGGCGAAATCATGGGGCTCGCGCACCGGGATCTGCCGGTCTATGGCGTGCAATTCCACCCCGAGTCGATCCTGACCGCGGAAGGCAAACGGCTACTCGGCAATTTTCTGCGCCTGTAGGCCGGGCAGCTGGCCCAGAAAACTTTCCGCGGCGCGGTCCGCGGCCTCGCGAACGTCGACCGGGCATCCGCACTCGCGCTCGACCGAGGTCATTTGCACGCCGGCGATGCCGCAGGGGACGATGGCGGCGAAGCCTTCGAGCGAGCCGGCGACGTTCAGGCCGAAACCGTGCATGGAGATCCAATGGCGGACGCCGACGCCGATCGACGCGATTTTGCGATCGTCGACCCAGACGCCGGTCAGGCCTTCGCGGCGGGTCGCGGAAAGATTCCACCGCGCGAGGGTGTCGATGAGGACTTGTTCCAGAAAACGCAGATAACGATGCAGGTCGCCGCCATGGCGGCGCAGATCGAGGATCGCGTAGCCGACGAGCTGGCCGGGACCATGCCAGGTGGCCTGGCCGCCACGATTGATCTCGTGAAGCGGGGCGGGGAGCCGGTCGCGAAGGAGCAGGCTGCTTTGGTCGCGGGTGCGGCCGATGGTGAAAACCGGATCGTGCTCGAGAAGGAAGAGCCGGCCGGGGGATTGGCCGGCTCGCACCGCGACGAATTCCGCCTCCTGGCGCGCGCGCGCGGCGTCGAAGCCGATGCGGCCCAGCCACTCGACGGCGGGCGCGTCAGATCGATTCATGCGGCAGCGGACGGCGGGTGGCGGTCTGGGCGGCTTGGAGGTGGGTAAGACCGACGGCGAGGGCGTCGGCCGCGTCCGGCGAGGGGGTTTCCGTGAGATGAAGAAGCGCGCGGACCATGAACGCGACCTGGCTTTTTTGGGCGGAGCCGTGGCCGACCACGGCTTGTTTTACGCGGGCGGGAGGGTACTCGTGAATCGGCAATCCCGCCTGCGCCGCGGCCAGAATGGCGCATCCGCGGGCGGCGCCGAGGGCGATGGCGGTGCGGTAGCTTTGCACGTAGATCACGCTCTCGATGGCCAAGGCGGTCGGTTCCCACTGGGCGAGCAGGTCGCGGACGCGCCCGTGGATCGCCAGGAGGCACGCCGAGGGGCGCAGGGACGCCACGTTCCGGATCACGCCATAATCGAGCGCGCGGTGCTTGCGGCCGTCGGAGGCAAGCACCGCGTAACCGGAACAGCGCAGGGACGGATCGATGGCGATGAGGCGCGCTTCAGGCATGACCCAAAAGCAAATCGGCCATCGCGCGCACGGAATCCAGCCCAATGTCTGCCATCTCGCCGGTCGGCGAGGCGATGACGTGCGCGCCGGGATTGGCCGGGGCCCACACGGAGGGGTCGGTCGGCCCGAACAAGAGCACGGATGGAGCGCCGGCCGCGGCGGCAAGGTGCGAGATGCCGCTGTCGTGCCCGAGGAAGAGCCGGCACCCCGCGAGGGTGGCGCCGAGGACGGGCAGGGGGACGTGATCGAGGATGCGGACGTCGCGGCCGACGAAGCGGCGGCGGACTTCCGAAAGCTGGGGCGCGTCGCTTTCTCCGCCGATGACGAGGAGGGGGTGGCCGTTCGCGAGAAATCCCTCGGCGAGCGCAAGCCAGCGATCCAGCGGCCAGTTTTTTTTCGGGCTGCCGCTGCCGGGATGGAGGGCGACCGGAGCCTGACCGCCGAGCGGCTCGAGGGCGGCTTCGTGATCCGCCGGGCTCGGGAAAATGCGGGCGGCCGGGCTCTCGAGGAAAAGCGCGAGACGCTCGAGCGGAGCGGCGAGCTGGATGGCGGCATGCGCGTGGTCGCCGATCTTCGGCGAGCCGAGGATGAGGTTTCGAACGCCGGCGCGGCGGAGGTTGCCGGCGAAAAATTCGTCGGGATCGAAGAGGTAGCTGACAACTTGATCGAAGCCGGCGAAATACTCGACGAGCTCGGGATCGAGGTCGGACCTCGGGTTGAAGAATCCGGCGAGCGGTCCGGATTCGATGCACCGGGCGGCGTGGGCGTAGTGCCGGCCGACCGCGATCTCCACGATGTGGCGGTAGCCGAGAATCTCGATGCGGGCGGCGGGAAAAGCCTCGCGGAGGAGCGCCAGGGCGGGAAGCGTGAGGATGAAATCCCCCATCGCTCCGCCGCGAATGACGAGAATGCGGCCCGCCATCGATCGAATTGCCCGGCGCGGGGGACGACCGCGCGGGCCTACTGCTGCTGGTTGATCGCGGAGCCGTAGACGCCGGCGCCTTCCCAGCTCGCCGGGCGATTCCAAGGGATGGCGGACTCGCGCGGGCGACCGTTCGCGGTCTGCTCGTCCGACGCGCAGGCGGAAAGCCCGAGCGTCAGCAAGCCGCAGGCGGCAAGGACGAGGAAACGCGCCATGGAGCCGTTCAGTTCTCCGTGGACTGGAAGATCACGCTGTCACCGGGCTGCACGGCGACGCCGGAGGGGAGGGTGTTTGCGACGATGTCGGCGACGGAGGTGGCGGGCTCGACGGAGGTGACGCGAACTTTGCCGAGATACTGGCCGCCGCGCTTGAGGAGAAGCTCGGCGTTGTTCACGACGCCCTGCTTGTCGCCGATGCTGAGCACCACGAAGTTCCAGGCGGGATTGACAGCGAGCACGCGGCCTTCGAGGCCCTGCTGCATCTGCTTCGTGCGCCGGAGGTCGGCCTCCTTGCGGAAATTGGTGATCTCGGTGTCGGTCTGCGCCATCTTTTCCTTCTGGGAAGCGACGACGGCCTCGAGTTCCTTGATGCGGGGGTCTTCGACGACTTCACCGGTCGTCGCGTTGGTGGTGGGACCGCCCGCGAGCCTGGTCTTCAGGTCGTTGTTTTCCGTCGTGAGCGTGGCGATCTCGCCTTCCTTCGCGGTGACGGAGGCCTGGGCGTCGTCGGCCGCCTTCTTGCTGGTCGCGAGTTCGCTCTGGATCGTGGCGAGGTCGGCGGTGGTTTTCACCTGCTGGGCCGTGGTCGAGTCGAGCGAGGCTTTCGTCGTGGCGAGCTCCTTTTGGGAGGCGGTCAATTTCCCGGCGGTCGACTGGAGGGTGGACTGGGTGCTGGCGAGTTCTTCCTTCGTCGAGACGAGCGTGCCGTGATTCACGAAGCCCAGGCCGGCGGTGGCGAGGCTGATAACGACGGCGACGATCAACAAATATTTGGCCATGGAAGGGAAGTCGGTGAGGGACAGTTAAGGTTCGGGGGTTGCGAGTATGGGATTCGCCAGGGAATTGCAAGCGGTAAAAATTCGACCGCCGGCAGCACCGCATGGCGGAAGCTTCTGAGTGGTGCCGTTCGAGATAGCCGGTCATTTTCCACGATGCAAGCCCCGGATGCAGGTTTGCGGGGGGAATCGTTTTTTGACGTTGCGCGAAACGGCGGGGGTTTTATCTTCGGGTCGCCAGGGGCTATGGATTGCGGACGGGTGAACCCCGCCAGGGCAGGAATGCAGCAACGGTAACTTTCTTCGCTTTGCCGTAGACCTCTGGCACTTTTCCTTCTCTTGACTCGACCCGGTCAGAACCTACCCTGCCTCGCAGTGGAGACGCCCGCCGGAGAATCCGTCTACGAATACCTTGCCGAGCATGGCCTGAGGCGCACCGCGCAGCGCGAGGCGATCATCGAGGCCGTGCTTGGGACGAGGGAGCATTTCCACGCCGAGGAGCTCCTCGAGATGGCGAAAAAGATCGAGTCCTCGGTCTCGCGGGCCACGGTCTACCGCACGCTCCCGCTGCTCGTGAAGAGCGGATTGCTGCGGGAGCTCGATCTGGGGAAGGACGTGATGTATTACGACCCGAATTTCGTGGCGCACCCGACGCACAATCACCTCATTTGCGTCGACTGCGACAAGATCATCGAATTCGAAGATCCCAACATGGAGCTCCTGGAAAACTGCATCACGCGCCGCCTGGGCTTCTCCCCGGCCAACAAGATCGTGCGCATCGAGGGGCGGTGCGACGAATTGAAGATGCACGGGAATTGCCGCAATCATCGCGGGGCCGCCGCGAAGTGACGCCATGTGGAAGGGACGTTTCGCCGAGGAGCAATCCGACCTGCTCAAGCGTTTCAGCGAGTCGGTGTCGTTCGACTGGCGCCTTTACAAGCACGACATCCGGGGCAGCGTGGCCTACGCCTCGGCGCTCGAGCGGGCGGGGATTTTGACCGCCGGGGAGCGAGCGGCGATCCACGCGGGTCTCGCCGAGATCCAGGTCGAGATCGAACGCGGGGAGTTCGCCTGGCGCGTCGACCTCGAAGACGTGCACATGAACATCGAGGCGGAGCTCACGCGTCGCATCGGCAAACCGGGCGCGAAGCTTCACACCGGCCGCAGCCGCAACGACCAGGTTGCGGTCGACCTCCGGCTCTATCTTCGCGACGCGATCACGACGATCCGCGCCCGCCTCCAGGCCCTGCAACTCGCGTTGGTCGGGCTCGCCGAACGGCACGAGGGCGTCGTCATTCCCGGATACACGCACCTCCAGCGCGCGCAGCCCGTTTATTTCGCGCACCACCTGCTCGCCTACGTCGAGATGCTCGACCGCGACGCCGGCCGGCTCGCCGACGCCGCCCGCCGCATGAACGTGCTGCCGCTCGGATCCGGCGCGATCGCCGGGTCGACGATCCCGATCGACCGGGACTTCCTCGCGCGGGAGCTCGGGTTCGACGCCGTGACCCAGAACAGCATGGACGCCGTTTCCGACCGCGACTTCGCGTGCGAACTGCTCGCGGGCCTGGCGATCTGCGGCATGCACCTGTCGCGGCTGAGCGAGGACGTGATCCTCTGGGCGTCCGCGGAGTTCGGATTCATCGAGCTGAGCGACCGCCACACCACCGGGAGCTCGCTCATGCCGCAGAAAAAAAATCCCGACGTCGCGGAGCTCACGCGCGGCAAGACCGGCCGGCTCTACGGCAATCTCACCGCGCTGCTGACGGTCCTGAAGGGCCTGCCGATGACCTACAACCGCGACATGCAGGAGGACAAGGAACCCGTTTTCGATTCCGTCGACACGATCGATCTCACGCTCGCGCTCTACGCCGAGATGCTCGAGGCCGCCCGCGTGAACGTCGACCGCGCCGCGGCCGCCGTGCGCGATCCCCTGCTGCTCGCGACCGACCTTGCGGACTACCTCGTGCGCAAGGGCGTGCCCTTCCGCGAAGCGCATGAGGTCGTGGGCCGGCTCGTCGCCGAGGCCGCGCGAACGGGCGTGCCGTTGAACGAGCTTTCCGCCGGGACCTACCGGGAGGCCTCCGCGGTCTTCGCCGACGACGTCGCGGAGGTATTCGACGTGACCGCGGCGCTCGCCGCCCGCCGGGCCGCCGGCGCGCCCTCGGCGGTGAACGTGCGCGCGAGGCTGGCCCATTGGCGGACGGCGCTCGCATGAGCGCCTGGCGCGAAATGAAATGCGAGTCGCTCGTGGACTCGCCCCACCTGCGGGTCTACCGCGAGCGGATCGCGACGCCGATGCGGCCCGGGGGCGCGGATTGGATGGTGGTTCGCCGCAAGCCCGCGGCGGTCGTCGCCCCGCGGACGCCGGACGGGCGGTTTTTGCTCGTGCGCCAGGAGCGCATCCCCGTGCGGCGCGAGCTGTGGGAGTTCCCTGCCGGGCAGGTGGACGGCGAGCCCACGCCCGCGGCGATCGTCGAGGCGGCGCACCGGGAGCTGGGCGAGGAGACGGGGAGCCGGATCGAGGGAGATCTGATCCCGCTCGGGTATTTCTTCGCGTCCGCCGGGTTCACCGACGAGCAATCGCATTTGTTCCTGGCGACGAATGTCGTGCCCCGGGACGAGGGACACGCGCACGACGAGGACGAAAGCATCGTCGAGTGCCGGGCGTTTTCGCCCGCGGAGCTGCGTGAATGGATTGCGGCCGGAAAGATTTGCGACGCGAATACCCTGAGCCTGTTTGCGCGCCTGGTCGCAGGCGGCCACCTTTGATCGATTCCGATGCCCCTGTCCGAGCGCCTCTTTAAATTCCGCGAGTTCCACGACGAACCAAAGCCATTCATCGATCACCTCGAGGACCTGCGCGGGACGATCATCAAGATGGCCATCACGCTCGCCGGGGCGATGACGGGGAGCTTCTTCGGGCGCTCGTATTTGTTCGCGATCATTCAGCGCCCGCTCCACGAAATCGACGCGAAGGCCTTCGACAATCTGCAGTCGCTCGGCGTCGTCGATTCGTTCTCGATCTCGCTCGAGCTGGCGTTCTACGCGGGATTGGTGCTGTCGTTTCCGTTCCTGCTCTATTTCCTTGCGGAGTTCGTGCTGCCGGCGCTGACCGCGAACGAGCGCAAGCATGTGTGGCCGGCAGCGGGCATCGGCTTCGGGCTGTTTCTTGCCGGCGTGGCGTTCGCGTATTGCGTCGTGCTGCCGCAGACGCTGGAGTTTTTCTACAAGGACGCCCAATCCCTCGGCTGGCGGCCGACGTGGACGGTGCGGGAATATTATTCCTTCACCACACAATTCATCATTGCGTTCGGACTCGCCTTCGAACTGCCGGTCGTCGTGCTGCTGCTCGTGAAGATGGGCGTGCTGGACGTGGCGATGCTCCGGCGCATTCGCATCCAGGCGTTCGTGGCGGTGATGGTGTTCGCCGCGGTGCTCACGCCGACGACGGACATGGTGACGATGTGCCTGATGGGCGTCCCGATGTATCTGCTTTACGAGATCTGCATCGTCGTGGCGGTCGTGATGAAGCGGCGCGAGGAACGCCGCGCGGGCGTCATCGAGCTGCCGCCGTCCTGACGGGACGGGTCAATCCCGCCAGCGCGTCGGCGGTGCGGTCCGTGGCGCCGCGGTGCGAGGCGATCACGGCCTGGCCGCGCCGCACGACTTCCGCCCGGGCGGGGGCGTCGGCCAGCAGGCGCGCGAGTTCCGGCGCGAGCGCGGTTTCGTCGGCGACCTGGATCGCTCCGCCGGCCGTCAGCAACCCGTGAACGAGGATCGCGAAGTTTTCCATGTGCGGACCAAAAACCACGGGCTGCCCGGAGACCAACGGCTCGGCGGGATTCTGGCCGCCGGTGGACCGGAAGCTTTTTCCGACGATCACGACGGTCGCGCACGCATACCAGTCCCGCAGCTCGCCCGTCGTATCGACGAGGAGAACGTCCGGGTTTTTGATTTCTGCGTCTTGATTCTCGATCTCGGTTCGGCTGACGACGTCGAGGCCGAGCGCGATGAGGTCGGCTCGCGCGTTGGCGGCACGCTCCGCGTGACGCGGGACGGAGATGAAGGTCAAGCCCGGGAAAGCGGGCTTGAGCGCGAGGTAGGCGCGGCCGATCAAGGCCTCCTCGCCGGCGTGGGTGCTGGCTCCGAGGATCACGGGCCCGCCGGCGGGGAGGCCGAGTCGTTCGAGAACGGGCCGGACGTCCCGCGGTTCGCGCGCCGGACCGCCGGCGTCGTCGAACTTGATGCTGCCGGTGTGAACGATGCGGGCTCCCTCGACGCCGAGGCTTTCCCAGCGGGCGACGTCCTCGGGTTCCTGCACGCAAATGACGTCGAGCTGGTTGAAGATGGGCGCGGTGAAGGCGCGGAAGGTGCGGAAGCGCGCCTCGGAGCGCGGGGAGAGCCGGGCGTTGACGAGCGCGACGGGGATGCCGCGGGAACGCGCCTGGCAGACGAGATTTGGCCAGACCTCGGCCTCGACGAGGATGATCTGATCGGGCGCGATGAGGTCGAGGGCCTGGCGGGTGAAAAGGAAAAAATCGAGCGGGTTGTAGATGGGCTCGAGCCATTCGCTGCGTTGTTCGTTGGCCAGCGCGAAGCCGGTGGAGGTCGTGGTGGAAAGCACGAAATGCCGCCGGGGATCGCGCTCGCGCAGGCGGCGGACGAGCTTCATCGCAAGGAGGACCTCGCCGACGCTCACGGCGTGGACCCAGGTGCGCCCGCCACCCGCGGAAAGCCGGCGCCGCACGCGATCGGAGTAAATGGCGAAACGCTGCCCGAACTTGTGGCGGTATTTGCCGCGCCGGATCATGCGGCGCACGAGCCACGGCAGGGCGGCGACGAGCGCCAGAGGGTAGACGAGATTATAGAAAAATCGCAGCAACCTCATGCGTGCGCGAGGTAGTGGACGCCGGATTCACCGTAGTCGCGCGAGCGAAGGAGCCGCCAGCGGGTGCCCTCCAGCGCGGGCAACGGGTCGCCGGCGAGCAGTTCGAGGATGAAGGTGCCCTCCGGCGCGAGGCTGTCGGCGAGTTCGGCGGACGCGAGGAGCGGAGCGGAAAAGTCGGGATCGGCGGGAAGTTTCCGGTAGGGGGGATCCGCGAAGATAAGGTCGAAGGCGGCCGAGCTCGCGTAGGTCTTGAGGAAGCGAAAGACGTCCATCGTTTGCACGCTGGCGGCGGTGAGCCGGCATTTTCGGAGGTTCCGCAGGATGCATTCGCAGGATGGGCGGTCCGCGTCGACGAAGACGGCGGCTTCGGCGCCGCGGCTGAGCGCCTCGATGCCGAGCGAGCCGGAGCCGGCGAAAAGATCGAGCGCCCGCGCGCCCGGCACGGCGTCGCCGAGGCTGGAAAAAATGGCGCCGCGCACCTTGTCCATCGTCGGCCGGGCGACCCGGCCGGGAACGGAGAGCGGGATGCCGCCCGCGGAGCCGGAGATCACGCGCATCCCTCAGTCGGCGGCGGGCGCAGGCGTGGCTTCGACCGAAGAGGACGGGGGCGAGCCGAAGAAGCCCTTGATCATGCCGCCCACGTTGCCGAGCTGGATGCCGGTGACCCGCTCGATGAGGTCGGTCTTCGGCCGATCGAGGCGGCCGGTGACCTTGAAGGTCAGCTGCTTGTAGTTGGCATCCTCGGAGGCGGTGAAGTTGTCGCCGAGCAGGCCGCCGAGCTCGTGCTGGATTTTCTGGTTCACCATGAGGCGACCGCTGAGGTTCATTTTGCCGTCGAAGCGGACGGGGCCCTTGCCGTCGATGATGAGGTTGTCGGTCTTGAGCGTGAGACCGGTCAGCCACGCCTTTTGATCGTGGACGTCGACGCGGAGCGAGGCCTGGCGAAGCTTCAGCATCTGCAGCTCGTCGATGCGCAGCAGCATGCCGATCGTCTGGATGGCTTCCATGGGGCGAAGTTGCGCGGCGTCCAGCGAGAACTCCCCGTGGCCGACGATGGAGGCGGCGTCGAGCGGGTTGCCCTGCAACTTGAATTGGCCGCCGAGGGTGCCGGAGGTGCCGGAGTCGTTGCGGCTGGCCTCGGAAAGCAGCTTGGGGATGGAGACCTGGGTTACGTTGCCGGAGAGGTAAAATTCCGGCGGCTGGGCGGGCTTCGTCACGACGTAAAGTTCGCCGTGCAACCGGCCGTCGGCCAGCGAGCAGCGCACGCCGGTGATCGAGAGGGTGGGGCCGTCCTGCTTGAAATGGGCCTTGAAGCGCCGGGGATAAAGCTGCTCGCCGATTTCGAGACTGTCGACCTCGAGATCGCCCTGGATGAGTCGGTCGGCCGTCATGGTGCCGGCGAGGGCGAGGCCGGCAAGGCGGCCGATCACGTCGCCGTGGAGGTCGATGATCTCGGCGCGGCCGTCGTCGACCGTGAAGCGGCGAAGTTCGACCGAATAGTTCGGGAGCCGGATGGCCGGCCGGCCGGGCTCGACGACGACTTTTCCCGGCGTGGGACGGGCGACGCGGGGCGGGATGAGCAGCCAGCGGCGGTCGGCGGCCTGCCGCAGCATGAGGTGGGGGCCGGAGAGGCTGACCTCCGAGATGACGAATTTTTTGCCGAGGAGGGGAAAAAATTCGAAGCGAACCGAGAAGGTCGGGGCGTCGACGAGCTTCGCGCCGGGCACGGTGGGGTCGGGCAGGGAGAGGCCGGAGAGCGTGAGCCCGCCCCATGGCGTGTAGATCGTGCGGTTCACGGTGACGGGGGTGCCGAGCGCCTGCTCGGTGACGAGGCGGATGCGCTGCTGCACGTCGCCGGATTGAAGGTAAAGATTGATGCCGATCAACGCCACCACGAGCCCGCCGGCCACGGCCGCGAGGATGACCAGAATGATCTTGGCAAATCGTTTCACGCGGGCAACCTACGCGTCCCGGTCTGAATGTGAACAAGATTCTCGTGATCCTAAATCCCGCCGCGCGAGGCGAGCGGGCACGTTCGTTGCGGCAGGCGATCGCGTCGCTTTCCAGCCGGATTGTCGTGCGGGAAACCAAGGGGGCGGGGGATGCGGAGGCGCTCGCGGAGCGGGCGGTGCAGCAGGGATTTCGCACGATCGTGGCGGCGGGGGGCGACGGCACGGTGAACGAGGTCGTCAATGGAATCGGCGAGTCGGACGTGACGTTCGGGGTGCTGCCGGTGGGAACGATGAACGTCTTCGCGCTCGAGCTGGGGATCGAGGGAAAGGACCTCAAGCGCGCGTGGGCGGTGATCGAGCGCGGGCACACGCGGGAGATCGACCTGCCGATGGGGAACGGCGAATATTTCGTGCAGCTTGCCGGCGTGGGGCTCGACGCGGAGGTCGTGCGGCAGACGACGCCGGATTTCAAGAAGGCGCTTGGCCCGGTGAGCTACGTGCTCTCGCTGGCGCAGGTCGCGGCCCGCAAGCCGCCGAAGCTGGTGGTGACCGCGGCGGGCGGCGTCCGCCACGAGGGGAGTTTCGTGCTCGTGGGGAACGGGCGCTACTACGGCGGGCCGCTGGTGCTTTTCCGCGACGCGGTGCTCGACGACGGGCGGCTGGATGTCGTCGTGTTCAAGAACCAGAGTCATTGGGATGTGATGCGTTACGTGCAGGCCGTGATTTTCGGGAACCATCACGCGCTGCCCGACGTGGAGTATTTTCAAACGTCGGAAGTCACCGTCGAGGCGGACGGCGAGGTGCCGGTCGAGCTGGACGGCGAGCTCTCGGGGTTCGCGCCGTTCACCTTCGGCTTCGCGCGGGGCAAACTGCGCGTGCTGGCTCCGCCGCCGAAAGCGCCGAAGGCCGGCCGCTCCCCCGGGCGGTGAAGGAGGATGGCGGGGTGGACAAGCGGGGGGACCGCCCGTAGGCTCGCGCGATGTCTCGCAACCGCCCGCCGAGCGGCGATCCGGCCACGCGCATTCTTGTCGCGGTAAACGTCGCCATTTTTTTGCTGCAACTGCTGGCGGGCCGCCAGTGGGACGCGGTGGAGGAGACGTTCGGCCTCACCGGCGAGGGCTTGCGCCGGGGGATGGTCTGGCAGCTCGTGACCTATCAATTTTTGCACGCGAACGAGTTCCACATCCTGATGAACATGCTCGGGTTGTGGTTCGCCGGCCGCGAGTTGGAGCGGGTCATCGGCACGCCGCGCTTCGTGGCGCTCTACCTGGCCGGCGGCGTCGTGGCGGGGCTCACCCAAATGGCTTTTTCTCCTCCCGGCGGAGCGCTGATCGGGGCTTCGGGTTCGGTCTGCGCCGTGATGCTTGCGCTGACGACGCTGTTTCCCCGCCTCGAGGTGACGGCGCTGATTTTTTTCGTGCTGCCGCTGCGCATGCGCGCGCGCACGCTGGGATATGTGCTCGTCGGCGGGTCGGTGCTGTTCTGGCTGTCGGGCTGGCAGCCCGAGGTGGGGCATCTGGCGCACCTTGGCGGGTTCGCCGCCGGCGGGGCGTTTGGTTTGTTTTACCGGAAACGGCTTGGCGAGAGCGGCGGAGATGGGCTCCCGTCATGGCCGCCGGCATGGGGCGGACGACATCCCGCGCCGAACGGCGGGCCGGTTCCCGGGGGCTTTCGGGTGCTGCCTTCGGTGGATGAAATTCTGGCCAAGGTGCTCACCCACGGAATCGATAGCCTGACCCGCGAAGAGCAGCAAATCCTCGAGGAGTCGCGCCGCCCGCGCCGCTAGGGCAGCGCGTAGAGCGTGAGCTCCTGGCGCACGTAACTCGCGCGGCTCGCGCGGGCCTGCCAGATGGGTTTGCCCATGAGCAGCAGCCGCTCGTAAAAGGCCCGGCGGCGGAGGTTGTCCGGCGAGTCGAGGCCGGCCTTGTTCCGACGTTTCGATAAATACGCGCCCGAGTCCGCCTTCGCGATCACGATGTGCGTGACGCCCGCGGCCCGCAATGCGTCGAGCGTCCCGAGGTCCGCCACGGGACCGCCCGGGGCGGGGGGCAGGATCTTTTGCACGAACGTGGGATCGTTCGCAAAGCCCCGGGGTGCGCTGGGCAGGCGGACGTTGGCGTCCTGCGCGATCACCGCCTGCGCCGGAAGATTGGCCTGGATGAAAAGGGCCAGATCCCGCCGGCTGTCGGCCCGAAAATCGGATTGGACCTGCGCCACGCCCCGCACGGACGGCGCCAGCATCGCCAGCGCCCCGAGGACCAGGAGGCCTCCGGCGACGAGCGGCCGGCGGACCGGGATCAACCCCGCGACGATCTCGCTGGTCCGATGCAGCCCGATTGCCGCTCCGGCGGAGAGCAGGACGGCCATCGGCTCGTAGTAACGCGGCGAGACCTTCCCGGAAAAACTGACCGCGATCCAGTAGAGCAGCGGAAAACCGAGCACCGCCCATTCGATCGCCCGCGGCCGGCGCCGGGACAGAAACGGGGCGAGCACCGCAAGCCCGGCGAAAACGGCGACGAGCGGCGTCGTCTCCCTCGCCAGCATCCGGCCGAGATAATTGTGCGGCACGCGCTCGGAGAGCCCGGTCGGAAGCGCGTGCACCTGCCGCATTTCCTGCCCGATCGCCGCGACGGTGGACGGGAAATGGAGGACGACCTGGAAGTTGACGATGGCGGCGACGGCAAGGAGCACGAGGGCGGCCCGGCTCGCGCATTTTGCGGCGCTCCAGCCGAGGTCCGGGGAGCGCCGGGCCTTCCAGCGCAGGAAAAGCAGCGCCGGCGGCAGCGCGAGGATGCCAATGTATTTGCTCGAGACCAGCAACCCCAGCGCGGCTCCCAGGAGCAAAACGGTGGCACGCCGGGGCCAGCGGTCCAGGGCGACCAGCGCCGCAAGGAAGGCGGCGATGCCGAAGGTGAACGCGGTGTCCTCCTTGAAGAAATGAGCGACGTCGACGAGCGGGGGCGTGCAGACGATCAACGCCGCGGCGACGATGCCCGCCGGCGCGCCGCAGGACGAGACGACCGCCATCGCGAGCAGGGCGGCGGCGGCGGCGGCGTAGAAAGCGGCCACGCGCCGTCCCACGACCGCGATGGATTGGGCGTCCGGCGGCGGATGGGTGACGAGCACCGCGAGGGCCACCGTGTTGAGCAGCAGCTGGGGATGATGAAAATTCCGCGTGTCGTGGAGGATCTGATCCACTTTCCACGGCTCGTCCGGATGATAGAAATAGGGAAAATTCTGGTCCTGCAGGAACAGGAGCAGCGCGCCGATGAAAACGAGAAGACCGATGAGGACGGGCGCCGCGCGACGGGCTCGGAGGGAAGGGGAAGTGGTCATTTTCGGTCGTGGCGAGCGAGGATCACGCAAAGACCGGCGGCATCGCGGCGATCGGCTGGCGGTGGGTGAGCCTCCGGATCAATCGCTGCCAGCTTTCCTCTCCGCGAAGGATCTCGATTTCGACGCGGAGGTAATAAAGCGGGACCTCCGCCTCGAGCAGCCGCGGGATGCGCACGGCGTCCTTCTCGGTCGTGAGGATCGCATCCATGTTGCGGCGGGCGCAGCGGGTGACGAAATTCTCGATCTCCCGGTCGGAGTAACGGTGATGGTCGGTGTAAATTTTCGAGAGTTCGATCTTCGCGCCGAGCTTCCGCAGGGCGCCTTCGAAGCTTTCCGGCGCCGCGATGCCGCAGATCGAGCCGACGCGCTTGCCCGCCAAGAAGTCGAGCGGCTTGACCTCGCCGGTAAGCAGATTACGCAGGTGGCGGGGGCGGTGGGACGTCTCGATGATCTCGGCCGTGCGGTTGTAGCGCCGGATGCGCGCGATGAGGGCGGTGTTTTCTCCGCCCGTGCATTTCGTGATGAGGATGTGCGTGGCGCGGCGGAGGTTCGCGGGCGGTTCGCGCAATGTCCCGCGCGGCAGCAGGAACTCGTTGCCGAAGGGAGTCTGCCGGTCGATGAGGGCGATCTCGATGCGGTGCTCGAGGCGCACGTATTGGAATCCGTCGTCGAGCAGGAGCAGGTCGGAACCAAAATGCTCCATGGCGTAGAGGCCGCTCTTCACGCGGTCGCGGTCGACGAGGATGACGACGCCGCGCAGGTTGTTCGCCAGCATGAAAGGCTCGTCGCCGGCGGTCCGCGAGTCGAGCAGAAGCGCCTGGCCGTCGCTCACGATGCGGGGCGTGAAGATGTTTTTCTTCCGGAAAATCTTGTCCGCGAAACGGCGCAGCAGCGGCTTCGGCACGCTTTTGTATCCGCGCGAAAGAATGGCGACCTTGCGCCCGCCGGCCGTGAGCTCGCGGGCGAGCAACTCGACCACGGGGGTCTTTCCGGTCCCGCCCACGGTGACGTTCCCGACGCTGACCACCGGACAGCCGAGCGCGTGCTCCCGGTAGATGCGCCGGCGATAGAGCGCAAGCCGGCCCTGGACGATGCCGCGGTAAAGGTGGGAAAGCGCGTAGAGGATCGCCCGCAAGATCCCCGCGCGCTTGCCGTAGCGGCGCTCGAGAATGACGTCGATGGCAAACGTCTCGATTCCTTCCAGCCAGCGTCGCATCGGTCAGCTTTTTTCCCCGACGACGACGCCGCGATTTTCCGCCGCGACGATTTCCAGGCGCGCGGTTTTCAGCCCGGAAGCACGCCGCATGGCCGCGGCGACGGGTTCGGCAGGATTCAGCGCAAGGCAGGCGACCGTCGAGCCCGAGCCGCTCAGCCAGCCGCCCAGCGCGCCGGCCTTCACGCCGGCGGCGATGATTCTCTCGAGGCCGGGAACGAGTTTCGACCGGGATGGCTGATGGAGATGATCGTCGAAACATCCGGGCAGCGCGGCGTAGTTGCGGCGGGCAAAGGCCGCGGCGATCGCGGCGGCATTCGCGGCGCTGCGCACCGCGTCGGCAAACGGAACCTGCCGGGGAAGCACCGCGCGGGCGTCTTTCGTCCGCACCTCGTAATCCGGGATGAGGAGGACGAATCGCAGCCGCGGGGAAACGGAATACCGCTGATAACTCGCGTCGGGGCGGGCCACGGTGAAGCCGCCGAAGGCCGCCGGCGCGGCGTTGTCGGGATGGCCCTCGAGTTCGGCGCACAGCCGGTAGAGCCGGTCGTCGTCCAGGGGCCGGCCGGCAAGACGATTCAAGCCATGGAGAAGCCCGAGGCGCACGGTCACGCTGCTGCCAAGCCCGCGGGAGCGGGGGACGTCGCCGCGGATTTCCCACGCGAAGGCGAAGGATCGTTTGCGAACCGCGGAGAAAAACGCGGCGGCGGCTTCGTCCGCCATTTCGTCGACCGCGGGAGACTCGGCGCGCGTCACGATGACCGTGTTGGCGAGGCGGAGCGCGACGCCGAGCGAGTCGAAGCCGGGCCCGAGGTTGGCCGAGGTGGCGGGGACGCGCACGCGGACGGACGAGATCATGGCGGAAGTTTTATTCGCGCGGGGCTGGTTTCTCCAAGGGATGTTTTTGCGGGGGAGGGGCCGAAGCGTTATTTTCTTGCGACGCCAGGGGAAGCGGGCAACTTTGGCCGCTCGCGAATCTGCCGCGAACGCGTCCGGACCCAGAGCCCCGGCGCAACGAGTCAGGTGAGGTGGCTGAGTGGTCGAAAGCAGCGCTTTGCTAAAGCGCCGTAGTCCAAAAGGCTACCGGGGGTTCGAATCCCCCCCTCACCGCCATTTCCCCTTTGGGAATGGCTTTTTCTCTGTAGAGCCTGTATCTATCAAGGTCTGGAGGCTGCTGTGATCCACCGAACTGATCCACCCGCACAATTTACAGCCGTGTCTGGACACACCCATTTGTTTCGTCGCGAGGGGGCACCTACTACCTCCGCGCGAAGGTTCCTCGCGAAATTCGACCCGTGATCAAAAAGTCAGAAGTCCGAATTTCGCTGAGAACGAAAATCTAAAGACTGCCGTTTCGAAGCTGGGGTTTCACTGGTTGCAAGTTTCTCGCCAGTTTTCCGACGCCGAAGCGCGGCTTGCCGGAGAACAGCCGCGTAACGTTTCGCGCTCCGATGAAGAGCTTCGCTGGCTCGTTTCGAAATCGTTCATCGATCTTGAAACCGAATCGTTGCAACTGGTTGCCAGAACGCAAAGCTTCAACAGCGAAGAGCGGGCGGCCGTCGTCACAAACCAGATTGCAGACCTACAGGTTCTGACCGGAAGCGGTGGTTACTCGGAGCAAGATACCGCTTCGTAGCAGAGAGTCTTGTCAGTCGCCAATTGTCGCTTTGGGGAATCGCGAAAGACTTTTTTGCCCTTTTGATTTCTTGTAACCGTCCCCGGCGAGCCATTCGCCCGCGGTGCGGCGAAGCTCCTCCCCGGTTTGTAGGCCGAGCTTTATCTTGATGCGGTGGTAGTGCGTTTCCACCGTTTTCACGCTGATACCGAGACCGCTCGCCGTCGCGTTCGCGCCTTTCCCTTTCCCCGCCAGGCAGTAAACCTCCAATTCCCGGTTGGACAAGGTTTCCACGGGCAAGGTCGGCAATTTCGGGCATAGTTCGTCCATGAGCTGCTTCATGACAATTCGCGACATTCGCCCGCTTACGAAGCGGTCCTTGTGCATCGCCAGCTGCATCAGGCCGTTCGCAAGCTCGCTTTCAGCGTCCCATTTCGAGACGTAGCCACTGGCCCCCGCTCGAAACACCCGTTGGAGCCACGGGGCATCCTCCCGCTCCCCTAAAACCAAGGTCCGTGCGGTCGGATGCAGCCGGGAAAAATCTTTCAGCAGACTCAGGCTCTCTCCGCCCGCGATCTCCGCGTCGAGCACGATCAGGTCGGGACAATGCTTAATGCAGAGTTCCCGGGCGCGGGATGCGGTTTCGGCTCCGCCGCAGATACTCAACCACGAAAGAACGCCCAACGAGGATGCGATCCCGTGACGAAGCAGGGGGAATCCCCCCACAATCAAAGCAGTGGCAAGATGTGTGCTCATCCAGAAAGGGTTCGGGTGCTGACAGGGGTTCGGTTCTGGCGAATCATGACTTTTGCTGCTCCGGAGGTAGCCTAGGTGTGGAGCAAACCTGGAGATCTCCCATTACAAAAAACGGGGAGTTTCCCCCACAATAAACCCGACCCGAAGATTCCGGCGGGAGCCCGACGGACAACAATTTCTGATGGCGATAGCATCGCGTCATGTCCCATCGATCCCGAACGAGGCTCGCCGTCCTCGTTCTCTCGCTTCCCCTCGTGACGTTGCCCGTGCGGTCAGCCGTTACCGCCTTCGAGCCGCAAGAAGGATTTATGCCGAAATCCGAGGTCGCCACCTTGCCGGGGTGGGGCGCCAGTGATGCGGGCGCAGCGGTGATCTCCGATAAAATCGCCCAAAGCGGCGCCCAGAGTCTCGAAATCCCTCCCTCTGAGGCCGAACGGGCGGCCCGATACGCCTTCGCCGCTCCCGCAGACGGCATCGTATTCCTGGATTTTTACATCCTGCCGGTCGCGGATGGATCGAAGAGCCCCGTTTACACGGTGGATGCAAACGGCGCGAGACTCGGGTTCATCAAGCGGGGTGACCAGGGAACGGTCGTCGCGGTGGCCGAAAATGCGGAGTCAAAAAC
This sequence comes from uncultured Chthoniobacterales bacterium, assembly GCA_964247025.1. GTDB lineage: Bacteria > Verrucomicrobiota > Verrucomicrobiia > Chthoniobacterales > JAATET01 > JAATET01. The sequence goes on along the minus strand of CAXTSM010000007.1, from coordinate 6,815 downwards.
GAACGCCGTCGAAGCGAAGTTTACGTTTCCCGTCAATGAAGAAGACAACGCACAGGATTGGGTTCGCGTTACGATCCGACAGGATCTCACCGCCAAAAAGTGGGACCTCTACCTCGACGGTGAGTTGGTTTTGATCGACCAACCCGCGGCCGATGGATCCGCGACTGGGAAGGGAGCGATTTTTTCCGTCTTTGCCTCGCCCTGGCGGTCGACTTTTTTGGACGGCCTTTCGATCTCCGGCACGAATCCGCTTTTCCCCGACGCCGATAAGGACGGCATTCCTGATGCCGTCGAGCACGCCAACGGGATGAATTTGCAGATGAACGACCGGAATCTGGATTTGAACGCCGACGGGAAATCCAACATTGCCAATTTTCTGGCCAACGAGGCGATCAGGGAGGTCCCTCAATCGGCAAAAAAATTCCTCTTCGTCGATGCCAAGTCCGGAAACGACCTGAATTCCGGAACTGCCTCCTATTCGTTGTCTCGCGGCCGTGGCCCGTTCAAAACCCTCGTCGCCGCCGTGCGAGCCACCGGGAATACCACCACCATCATTGTCACGGGGGGGACCTACCAATGGTCGAACGAGGCCGCCAACGCCAAGGACTGCGCCATCAACATCTCCGCCCTTGAGGCCGTAAACATAACTGACCGTCAAATTACCACCCAACCATTATGAAAAAGCCTTCAATCCTCGCCCTCGGATTTTTTCTTGTCACGCAAAGCGCGATTTTTGCCGCCCCGTTCAACAACGCCGGAGATATCACCGCGACCGGCGGTTTCGATGTAAAGGCCACGGGCAACGTGCAGGCCACCGGGAATGTGACGGCGGGTGCGAGTGTGACGGCGGGGGTGAATGTCGTCGCAAGCGCAAACATTATTTCTACCGGCGGAAACGTGCGCGCGGCCACCTATCTTCAGGCTTCCCAGAATCTGGCGGTGGGGGGAAGCGGGCTTGGTGCCGGTGTTCTCAATGCGGGAGTGGTCGGCGAGGCCGCAACCGCCTCGTCTTTTTCCTCCTTCGTGGTGGGGCGCTATAACGTGCTCGAAGGCACGGCCAATTCCTGGGTAAGCACCGCCGGTGCTACAGAGCCGCTCTTCGTCGTCGCAAACGGCACGGGCACCGGAGCCCGAAACAATGCCTTTACCATTTATAAGGATGGCACGGTTACCATGAGCAAAGCGCAGGGCGATATCCTCATGGGGCAGTTTGGCAATCCTTAAGCTGTCATGAAACAGTTTTTCTTGGTCGGTGCCATCGCGTTCTTCGGGATGGTGAACTTCGTGTCGGGAGCCAATCTCCCCGCTTGGTGGAGCGGAATTATTCAAAGCGGCGTTCCGGAGCGAAACTTTGCCCCGCTTAACAGTGGCCAGCTAAAGTTCGTGGCCTTCAAGGCCAAGGCTTATCTCGACGCAAACCTCAGCGGAGGATCCGGCCCGGCCGTTACCACGATGGTCAATGGTTTCAGCACCACCGGCAACCTTAAGCCGGTCACCATCGGGCAACTCAAAGCGGTGGCCAAACCCTTCTACGATCGTTTGATGGCGGCCGGATTCTTTACCAAAATCAATCTCATCGCGCATGGCTATCCCTCCAATTGGACGGACGCCTATCCGTGGAATTCGGTCACCCCGGTTCCGGTGGCCAAAAACTACGCCCCCGCAAACATTGGCCAATTGAAAGTCATCTTTAGTTTCGACGTGTTCGATGCGGATGGCGACAGCCTGCTCGATTCCTACGAAAGCGCGACGACCGGCCAATCCGGCGGCGACGGTAGTTGGCTTTGGACCCTGAATGGCAACGACGGAGCTGACGCCGATGGGGATGGCATCAGTGATCTGGCCGAATCCCAGATGGGCTGGAATCCCACGTCCAATGATTTGAACAACGCCAGGAAGACCGAGACCCTAAGTTATGATGGCGCGCATCGCCTGAAAAATATCACCGGACGTAGTTCGCTTGGCTACACGCCGGATGAGGCCGGCAATTTGATTCAAGCCACTCAACCCTAACGGCTGGGCTTCAATTTTAATAGTCATGAGATTTCCACTTTGGGCCGTGAAATTGTTTATTCTCGCTTATTTCTTCATTGGTATTTCGGTTTTTTTATTCCCGACGAACAGTGCTTCCGCCCAAGATACTTCGATTTCCGAACCCGGCTGGCGAGTAACAAGTAGCGACGACAATGCCGAGCCGAGCTTCACCGTCGGCAACCCGAAGCCCGTGACCTCGCCGGGAAGGTTTAAAATCGCCGAAAAGTCCTCTCTTGAAGTTGGCATGCCCAAGTTCACGACCGGGTCTCCCATGGCACTTAGTGCGGAGGATGCCGAGGCGGATTTTCAAACGGAGGACATAATTGCCCTGGCGGCCGGGTTGAAAAATGATCGCGATTTGATTTTTCAATGGGTGCAAAAAAACATCCGCTACGCGCATTATCACGGATGCAATAAAGGTGCGCAATTAACCTATCTCGAACGCAGCGGAAACGATATTGACCAAAGCGCACTTTTGGTGGCGCTCTGGCGGGCGGCCGGGATCGAATGTCGCTATGTAAGCGGGGTGATTGAAATGCCAAAAACCACCGCTAATAATTTGGATTGGAAGCATTACCTCGGAGTCGAGGCTTCGGAAGTCGAGGGTTTCGTGAGCGTGCGCCAAACCCCAGGCGGCAGTTTTGGATACCGGGATGCCGCCCAGCCAAATTTGTTTTTTCTCAAGCGGGTCTGGGTTCAGGCTAACGTTGCCGGAACATGGCGGGACTATGACCCGTCTTTGAAGTTGATCGAGCCCGTCACGGGGATCGATCTCGCCGTGGCGATGTCTTACAATCGGGCCAATCTATTGACTTCCTTGGGAGCGGGAACGGCGGGAGCCAATTCCATCACCGGACTTAGTTACGCGAATCTTGCCACTCATCTGGCCACCCGGACCAATGATCTGCTTACCGACCTTCGGGCCAACCATCTCAACAAAAGTGTGGTGGAAATTGTGGGTGGCTGGCGACCGCTTGCGCATTCCTCAATTGAGGGACATGGATTTCCGGTCTTTGATGCCGGATATTACTCGGCGGTTTATACGACCTGGGATGTCCTTCCTGACGACCGTTACGCAACCCTGAAACTCGAGGCCCCGAGCGTGGGGCTGACTTGGGGACCGGAAAAAATCGCCAATTTGCGGGGGCAGCGGCTCGCCCTCCATTTCGTGGGAGGCAAGGCCACCCTTCTATTGGACGGCACCCAGCTTGCCCAGGCGACCAGCGCCACCGCTACCACGACGGCGATAACGGCCACATTTGATCATCCCGATTCGACGATTACGGATCAGACGGGGACGATGATTTTTACTTTGAACGGAATTTACGCCCTGCCTTACGGTTTCGACGTTTCTCCGGAATACGTTAAGTCGCGGCAGCGGAAACTGCTCAGCTACGAGGAGCAGGGAGTTCCATCGACCGCTCTCGCCGTGCGCCTGGAAAGCCTCAACGTCATCGGGCTCCAGTGGTATCTTCAAACCGGGTTGGCAGGCAGCCTCGTTGCAGACCGGAAAAACTTTTCCACGACTTTCTTTCATCGGTTTGGGCGTGCGGCCGAGGAGCCTTCCGGTTTCAACACCTTTGTTTATGTCGACATGCCAATGAATTTTATTGGTTTCGATACCCGCATTGCCGGCAACAACGCGAAAAACAATTCGCTGATCGTATGGGGCTTTCTGGCCAGCGCGATGGAGCATGGGGTCCTGGAGCAGACCCAGCCGCTGACGTCGTCGGGGGCAGTCACGAATGCGCTTTCCACGACGAAGATCATTAAGGTGGCGAACGACACCAATATCCCGGTTTTTTTGGCGAATTATTCCAATTATTCCGTGGTGCGTCCGGAATTTACGGCGCCGGCGGCCACCGCTTACGATTCACAGACTCTCACCAATCTTTTTGATGCAACCATCGCAAACAATGGAGAGGTCCTTGCGCCAAAAAGCTCCAAAATTTCGGTAAACAGCTGGGTGGGAGGAGGGTTTTCCCTCAATCGAGGGACGTCATTCGGCATGATCATTGGCGGGGGGCTTAACGGCGGCCACACCTCGCAATCCACCCAGATTCAGACTCAGCCATTGATTATTCAGGCGAGCTTTGATCCTGATTTCAAAAATACCCAAACGATCGTTCTCCCTGCAGTGACCGGCGGAGACCCGATCAATATGGCCACGGGGGCGTTCCTCTATGAGCGGGAACTCCTGACCGCCGGCCAGGGGCTGGTGCGGGGATTGAATTTTGGCGTGAGCTACGATGGAGATCAACGCCTCGAGAATAGCGCGAAACTGGGATATGGCTGGACCCATGGATATTATGTGAGGATTGGCGAGCGGGCGGACATCGAGGGTGCCTTTGGGGCGTCCACGGCCGTGGAAATGGCCTCCACCTTGGTCGGGACCATATCCGCCTTGGACGTTTTTACGAATCGCGCGGGCGTCAAGGATTGGGTTGCCATGGCCCTCATTGCAAACTGGACGGTCAATCAACTCAAGGAAAGCGGGGTCTCGGTGGTTTCCGGAAATCAGATCTGGCAATTCCATCGCCAACCGAACGGCTCTTACAGCAGCCCCGCCGGCGCGACGCAAACGCTGGTGAAAAATGGATCCGGCAATTATGAAATGACCGAACGCAACGGCCCGACCTGGCGTTTCGACGCGAACAAACGGCTTTCGGAGATTCGGGACCTTTGGAACAAGGCCCTCACGCTGACTTACAATGGAAATGGTGACCTGGCAACCGTGACGGACGCCTATGCCCGCACGCTCACCTTTGCCTACACCGGCACGGGAGCGGCGGCGGCGCTCAGCACGGTGACCGATAATGGCTCACCAGCACGCAGCGTGAGCTTTACCCTCGACGCGACGAAGGACCTTACCGCCCTCACGGACCCCGAGGGCAAAGCGGATAATTTCGAATACGACACGGGGCATCTTCTCGCCACCCATAAAAATCACGACAACCAGGTGATCGTGACCAATGGGTATGATGGTCTCGGCCGCGTCATCACGCAGGACACCATGGGCGACATCAACAAGCGGTGGAAATTTTATTATTCACCCGGGCAAACCATCGAGGAGGAACCGGCGATCAGCGGTTTTCCGGCGGCCCTGACCTACCACTATTTCGACGCCCGGAATCGCGAGGTCGAGTTGCTCAACGCTCTGGGTCACCGACTTCTCACCACTTACGACTCGCAGAATCGCGTCCGGAAAAAAGAGCGTAAAATCGGCACGACGGTCTCCGATGTCACCACTTACGAATACGACGCAAATCACAATCTGCTCGAGGAGAAAGATCCGCAGTTGAAAACCGTCGTGTATGCCTACGACGGCTCGAATCGTCTGGAGAGCGTCAAGGACAAACGGGGAAATTATTCGTATTTTCAAATCTACAACGGCCAGAACCAGCCCACGCAGACGACGGATCGGGAAAATCGCGTCGTGACTTACACCTACAAGCCCAGCGGGGACCCGGGCGCGGGCTCCGTGGCCACCGTGGCGGAGGGCGGGTTTACCACCACCTATGGTTATGACGCCAGGGGGGCCTTGAATTCCATCGCCTATCCCGGGGGCGCAAGCGAAAGCCTGATCAATAATTTCCTCGGCGATCCCACCTCGAGGACGGACGAGATCGGCCGCGCGACGACGATTGGCTACAACCGGCGGCGCGAGGTGGTCAGCACCACGATCCCCGGCACGCCGTCGAGCGGCACGCGCACGACAACCATGGGCTACGACAACCAACGCAATCTGGTTAATACGCAAAATCCACGCGGTTTCGATCTGGTCCGGTTTTATAGTCCGACGCAAAAGCTGACCCTGTTGGCGCCCACGGGAGGAGGCAATCTCTATTACCTCTACGACAACCGGGACCACATGGAATGGAGCTCCGATGAGATGCTGCAATGGACGCACTACGAGCGGGATGGGCTCGGAAGGGAAACCGCCGAGGGGGACCCGATCGGCCGCACGACCGCGACCACCTTCGACGACGCGAATCGCAGGATGACGGTCCAGAGTCCCTCCCCGTTGAATTACCAGAATTCGGTCACGTTCGACTCCCGCGACCAGGTGGTCCGCGATCAGGATGCCTTGACCAATTACGCGACGCCGCACTACGACGACAACGGCAACCAGGACACCTGGAAGGACCGGCGGGGGAAGACCTGGACGTTCACCTACGATAACGAGGACCGCCTCGAAAATGCGACCAGCCCGCTCAGCCGAACGACGGGGCAGATTTGGGATGGCCGGGGACTGTTGTGGAAAATCACCGAGCCCTCGACGCAGCTGACGACCTTGGGTTATGACGGCCGGCGGCGGCTGACGAGCCGGGCGGACGCGGTCGGCACGGTCATCTATGAACTCGATGACGCCAGCCAGCTGAAGAAGGTTACGCAGGGATCGGCGATTCTCGAGCGCACCTACCATGCCAGCGGGGAAGTCGCGACCTACAAGAATGCGAACAACGAGACGATCAGCTACGACTACGACCGGAACGGGAACCTCGTCTCGCTCACGTATCCCGCGATCGGGAGCGTGCCGGCGGCGACGGTGACCTACACGTATGACAACCGGGACCGGATGACGAGCATGACGGATTGGGCCGGTCGCACGACGACTTACACGTGGGACGCGGCAAACCGGCTGACGCTGGTGACGCGGCCGAACGGCACGAAGCGGCGGCTGAGCTGGGACACGGTGGGTCAGTTGCGGGGGATCGAGGAGCGACCGGCGAGCGGAGCGCCGTTTGCGATCCGCACGTTCAGCTACGACGCGGTGGGCC
>CAXTSM010000006.1:110982-157651 GCA_964247025.1 uncultured Chthoniobacterales bacterium | reverse complement strand
GTCCGAAGTCCGCGAACGCGGGTGTAACTCAGTGGTAGAGTGCGACCTTGCCAAGGTCGATGTCGAGGGTTCGAATCCCTTCACCCGCTCCAACCCTCTCTTTCAGAGGTTGGAGGCTATGTTTGGACTCTCAAGGTCGCCGAAGCTTCCGCCGACCGAGCACGCCGTCCACGTCGATGGAGCCATGTTGGTCGCCCACCGCAAGGGCGGCACGCGGAGCGTGGGAATGACGTTGGGCAAGGATCGTTGATCGAACGTCTCCGTCGCTCGCGGAAGAAATGGGCGGCGGTCCCGCGAAGTTGCTCGCGCGATGCCGCCGGTTCCCTCACCTTGCCGGGAAAATTCTCGAACCAATGGTAAAGTATCTGGCCTTTTTCTTGTTGTTCCTTGCGTTCTCGACCGAAGTCTCCGCCGCGGAGACCGGGAAGGAGGTCCGTTTGTCCGATTACATCCGCCCGTTCGTCGGAACGCAGGGGGAGGGCAATACCTACCCGGGTCCGTCGGCGCCGTTCGGCATGGTGCAGTTGAGCCCGGACACCGACAAGGAGCTGTGGGAGACGGCGTCCGGCTACGAATATTCCGACACGTCGATCATGGGATTCAGCCTGACGCATCTGACCGGAACGGGCATCCCAGACCTGGGCGATTTCCTGTTCATGCCGCAAATCGGCAAGCCGAAGCTCGTCTCCGGAACGAAAAAAAAGCCGGGCGACGGCTATCGCTCACGCTATTCCCACGACGAGGAGTCGGCGGCCGCCGGTTATTATAAAGTCACGCTGAAGCGGTCGGATATCGCGGTGGAGCTTACCGCGGCCGAGCGGGCGGGGATGATGCGCATGACGTTTCCGCAGAGTGACTACGCGTCCATTCTCACCGATCTCGCGCACGTCCTGAACGGCGGAAAATGGCGGGTGATCTGGTCGCACGTCCGCGTGGAGGACCGCTCGACGGTGACGGGCTACCACCTGGTGAACGGCTGGGCGAAAGAGCGCCCGCTTTATTTTGCCGCGCGGTATTCGCGGCCGTTCGACCGGGCGGAGATCTACAAGGACGGGAAGCTGGTGCGATACGACACCTACCGATTCCGCAGCCGGCTGGAGGCGGCGGGGTCGTATCTGCAGCTGCTGGTCTATTACAAGACGCGGAAGGACGAGGCGATCACCGTGAAGGTCGCGGTCTCGGCCGTGAGCGCGGAGAATGCGTTGAAAAATCTCGACGCGGATATCCCCGATTGGGACTTCGAGCGGGTGCGCGAGGCGACCCGCGCCAAGTGGGACCACGAACTCGGCCGGGTGCGGATCGAGGGGACGCCGAAGGAAAAGGAAACGTTCTACACCTCGATGTATCACATCTTCCTCGCGCCGAATCTCTACGAGGACGTGACGGGGGAATACCGCGGCCTCGACCAGAACGTCCATCATGCGGAGAGCTTCACGAACTACGCGGTTTTTTCTCTTTGGGACACCTACCGCGCCGAGCACCCGCTGCTCGCCTTGATCGACCCGAAGCGCGACGCGGACATGATCAACTCCCTGCTCGCGCACTACGACCAGAGCGTGGATCACCTGCTGCCGATGTGGTCGCTGCAGGCGAACGAGACGTGGTGCATGATCGGCTACCACGCCGTGCCGGTGATCGTGGACGCCTACCTGAAAGGCGTGCCGGGATTCGACGCCGCGCGCGCCTACGAAGCGATCAAGACCACGGCTCTGAATCCCGACTACGACGGCGTGGCCACCTACGCGAAGCTGGGCTGGGTGCCTTTCGATCGGGAAAACGAATCCGTTTCGAAGACGCTGGAATACGCCTACGACGATTATTGCGTCGCCCGGATGGCGCGGGCGCTCGGCCGGACGGAGGACGCGGAGGTTTTTGCAAAGCGCGCGGCGAGCTACAAAAATCTTTTCGATCCGTCGGTGGGCTTGATGCGCGGGAAGGACTCGCGGGGAAAATGGCGCACGCCGTTCAAGCCGCATCTTTACGACGAGGCGTCCGGCGCGGATTTCACCGAGGGAACGAGCTGGCAGTATTCGTGGTATGTGCCGCACGACGTGCCGGGATTGATCGACCTGATGGGAGGGCGGGAGAAATTCGTCGAGAAGCTCGACGCGCTTTTCACCTTCAAGGACGCGAACGAGAGCAAGGACGTCGCCGACATCCAGGGCCGGATCGGCGAATACTGGCACGGCAACGAGCCGAGCCATCACGTGATTTATCTTTATTCCTACGCGGGTCAGCCGTGGAAGGCGGCGGAGCGGCTGCGCGAGGTGGTCACCACGCAGTATGGCAACCAGCCCAACGCGCTCAGCGGAAACGACGACTGCGGGCAGATGTCGGCGTGGTATGTCTTCACGTGCCTGGGGTTTTATCCGGTGTGTCCCGGAAGCGATTATTACGTGATCGGCGCGCCGCAGGTGAAGCGGGCGGTGATGCAGCTCGCCGGTGGAAAAAACCTCACGATGACGGCGGAGAATCTTTCGGCGGAGAATCTCTACGTGCAGTCCGTGCGGGTGAACGGGAAGGATCTCGACCAGCCTTTTCTGATGCATGCGGACATCAGGAACGGCGGCACGCTGGACTTCACGATGGGGCCGAAACCGAGCGCCTGGGGCACGCGGCCGCGGATCCCGGAGTAGAAAATCACTCTTCGCTCGCGCTTTCGGCGCGGCTCTTCGCGTTGCAAAGACCGCGCTTCGATCGCGTGGCGACGAAGTCCAGGAACGCGGCTCCCTCCGGCGTCCATTCCATCGTGCGGCTTTCGGCGACGGCCTGGGAAACGTTCAGCCCGCGGCGGTAGAGCAGATTGTAGGCGCGTTTGACGTCCGCGCGGCCCTCGGCGCCGATGCCTTTGCGGCGCATGCCGACCGCGTTGAGGCCGCACACGGTATTGATGATCAGTCCGATGGTGAAGGGCGGGATGTCCTTGCTCCAGGCGGTGCCGCCGCGAACCATCGTCATGTCGCCGACGCGAAGAAATTGATGATAGACCGTGGCGCCGCCGAGCACGACATGGTTGCCGACCTGCACGTAGCCGGCGAGCAGGCAATTGTTGGCCATCACGTTGTGGTCGCCGATGCGGGCGTTGTGTCCGAGATGCACGCCGCCCATGAGCAGGTTGTGGCTGCCGACCTGCGTGGCCGTGCCTTCCTTCGTGCCGCGGTGGATCGTGACGTATTCGCGAAACGTGTTGTCGTCGCCGATAAGGACCTCGCTCGAGATCGTGGCGCGGTGCGCGAAGTCCTGCGGCGCGCTGCCGATCACCGCGCCGTAGCCGACGAAGTTCCGGGCGCCGAGGGTGACGCGATTCGAGAGGATTGCGTGGGCCTGGATCGTGCAGTCGTCGCCGATCTTCACGCCATCCTCGATGATGGCGTATGCGCCGATCTGGACGTTTTCGCCGAGCTGGACGCCGGGGCTGACGAGGGCGGTGGGATGGATCTTCAAGTCGGTGAACCCATTCCAAATGCGGGACGCAAAAAAAGTCCGGGTCCCGCGAACATTGCCGCTGGGACCCGGACTGTCAACGAGGGCGCAACCGTTAAAGGATCTTGTGGCGGGCGCTGCCGATGGACTGCGTGAGTTTTTTCAAGCCGAGCTCGATGCGGGTCTTCACCGTGCCGAGCGGCGTGTGGGTGATCTCGGCGATCTCGCGCTGGCTGCGTCCATCGAGGAAAGCGAGGGAGACGGCTTGTTTTTGAAGATCGGGAAGAAGGTCGAGCTGACGATCGATCAATTCGCGCACGTCGCGGTCGGCGGCGTCATGGCCGAAATGATGCTCCGTCTCCTGGCTCTCGTGCTGGACGGTGGTCTCGAATCGGTCCGTGGCGCGATGGTAGGCGCAGGATTGGCGGACGCGGTCGATCGCGCGCCGGCGGGCGACGGTGGAGAGCCAGCTCAGGAGCTTGCCTTTTTCCGGAGCGTAGGTCGCGGCGCGATCCCAGACCTGGAGGAAGACCTCCTGCATCACGTCTTCGGTTTCCGCGCGGTTGTGCAGCACTTTCATGATGACGCCGGTTAGCACGCCTTGGTAGCGGGCGACCAGGGCGCTCAAGGCCTCGGGCCGGCGCTGCACGAGATCGGAGATAAGTTGCGTTTCGTCGAGGTCGAGGTGGTGATCGAGGATTGCTTCCATGCGCTCATCATAGCGTCGGGAAAAATAAGTGGTATCAGCCACCCCCACGATTGCGGCATCGGCGAAATCCCGCAGGGGCGGACGGGTTTCCCCGATGCGGTGACCGCTCAACCGCGGACGGGAAGATCGATCACGACGGAAGTGCCCTCGCCTTCCTTGCTGCCGACCGTGATGCGGCCGCCGTGGAGTTCGACGATCTTGCGGGCGACGGTGAGACCGAGGCCCATGCCTTTCCCGGTGGCCTTGGTCGTGAAGAACGGATCGAAGATATTGGGGAGCCGTTCGCGGGAGATCCCCGATCCGCCATCGACGATGCTGATGCGCGCCACGCGATTGCCGGCGCGGAGCTTGCGGGCGGAACGGGACCCCGCGTCGGTGTCGGCATCCGTGAGCCGAAGCTCGGCGACCCGGACGGCAAGCCGCCCGCCGTCGGGCATGGCGTCGAGGGCGTTCTTGAGGACGCTCGCGATCGTCTCCGCGATTCTTTGGCGGTCGATCGAGAGTTCCGGGAGAGTTTCGGGAATGTGGACGTCGGGCGTGATGCCCCGCTCGACGAAGGCCGTCTCGTGGCCGGCGAGAACCTCGCGGACAAGCGGCCCGATCGCGCTCGCCCCCAGCGTCAATTCCGCCGCCCCGGAGGCGTCCGCGAGCTCGGTGATGACGGCGTTCGCGCGGGTCACGGCCTCCTTCATGGTTGCGATGATGGACGTCATGGTGGGGTCGGCCGCGACCGCCGGCTGCGCGCCGAGGAACTCGGCCGCCATGTTGAGCGTATTGAGGGGATTGCGGACTTCGTGCGCCACCCCGAAGGCCAGGCGCCCGAGCGATTGGATTTTTTCCGCCTCGATCAGCTGGCGCTGGGCGGCCTTGAGTTTCTCATGGGTGTCGCGCAACTCGTCGAGGGTGCGCTGCAGCTCGGTTTGTTTCCGCGCGAGCATGCCGTTGCTGTATTCGAGGGACTCCTCGAGCGCTTTCTGGGAGGTGAAATCCTTGGAAATGCCGCAGGTTCCCACGATGGTCCCCGCCGAATCGCGGAGGGGCATCTTGGTGGTGATCGCCCAGCCGACGCGCCCGTCGGGCAGGGTTTCCTTCTCGACCTGGCCGACGATTGGCTCGCCGGTCTGCATGATCTGCCGCTCGTCGTCGAAGGCGGGTTGGGCGTGCTCGCGCGTGAAAAAATCGAAGTCGCTGCGACCGATGGCGGCGTCGGCATTTTCGAGGGAAAAGAACTCCGCCATCGCGCGGCTGATGCGAAGAAAACGGCTCTGGCGATCCTTGAAGTAGATGCGGTCCGGAATGTGCTCGAGCAGGAATCGCAGCAGGCCCTGCTCGAGGTTCGGGTCGCCGGGCGGAGGTTCGAAGGATGCGGATTTTTCCGGGCTCATGAGAAGGGCCGGCGCGACCGGGAGATGATGGGCAGCCTTGTCGCCCGCGGACCGGGCGTCAAACGGAAAGGGAAGGGGTCACCGGAGATCGCCGCCGGACCGCCCCGACGGAGCGGGGCGGCTTACCAGGTCACGGCCCGCCGCCGCGGGGGGACGTTGGGGCGCGGCTCAGTGAGGTTTGATGACCGGGCCGCCTTGATCGACCTTCCAGACGTCCCCGCCGTCCTTGAATGGACCCATGATGTGGTCCCGCGGCGGGGGAGGCCCATCGCCGAGGCGGAAAAGGGAAAGGATGGGCGACTTCGTCTGCGGGTCCTTGTCGTAATCGGTGCCTTCCCATTCGACCATGACCTGGGCTCCCATCTCGCCGCCCGGGCCTTCCCCGATGAGGATGCTCAGATCGCAGACCTGACCCTGCTTCACGTTGATGGGTGGGCCTTTCACGAACCCCTTCTCTCGATACCTTGGCTTGGCCCCAATGTGCGAATCGAAGGAATAGAGATACAGAGCCTCGGGTCGGACGATATTCTCGTTCATCCAGCCTGCGTCCATCACGACCCGGTTGTTGAGCCGGATATAGCAATAGTCGTCGCCCAACGCCACGAAATGGAAGGTCCCGTCGCGCGGGGCGATCACGCGAGCCTTGTAGAGAACGATCCACATCTGCGGTTTTACCTTGTCGGCGAGATTGAAAGCCTTGGGCCCCTCGGTGGCCTGGATCGAGGGGATCGCGATCTGCTTGGCGTAGAGGACATCGGGTCCCTTGAAGTATTTTTGCAGCCGGGATTCCGTCCAACCTCCCCGCACGAAGCCAAGGATCTCCGCCGCCTGGGAATCGGGATTCATATCGTTCGGGCGTCCGCCGCGGGTCTGCTTCATGTCGTAGAAGGTGCCGACGAGGGCGTCGACGGCTTTTTCCTTGAGGCCGAAGAGCTGGACGCCGCCGGGGGAACCGCCGCCGTCGAGGCCGCCGCCGCTGGTGGCGAAGGCGACGCCCTGGCCGCCCATGCCGGCCATCTCGGTGAGCTGGGTGGGGACGTCGGTGGTGATGGGAGGCATCTCGGGGAGGACGACCTTGGAGGGAGCCGTGCTCACGATGCGGTTCATCTGGGCGGGGGCGCTCATGGACTTCTGCTTTTTGACGATGTCGATCTTGTGCTCGACGGTCTTGTTGACGGTCGCGGCGGGCCCGGGCTTGAAGGTCTGCTTGCGGGGCGCGAAAGATTGCACCACCAGGTAGGTCGCGCCCAGGATCAGGACGAGGTGGACGAGGAGGCTGACGACGAGAAGCTTCCCTTTCGGGAGGCGCCGATGCCACGGCTTTTTCGCCGTGCCCGGGTCGGGAGGGAGATTGGCGGCGATCGGCATGGGGTGGGAAGGATACGACATCCTTCGCCGCCCATTTGCTCAAGGCAAAAACAGGGTCGATCGATTTCTTCGTTCCGGACGACCCCGGGATGCGCCTTCGGATTCCGCCTCGCGCTACGGCGAAGCGGGTCAGCTTGGTTTGATGACCGGCCCGCCCTGGTTGACTTTCCAGATTTCTCCGCCGGATTTAAAAGGGCCCAGGATATGGTCTCTCGGCGGCGGGGCGACTTCGCCCACCCGGAAAAGCGGAAGAATCGGCGAGTTCGTCTTTGGATCTTTTTCGTAGTCGGTGTGATCCCACTCGATCATGACCTGCGCGCCCATGAGAACGCCGCCAGCCTCCCCGATGAGAATGGCGACATTGCAGATCTGACCTTGTTTCACGGTGATGCCAGGCCCCTTGACGAAACCGGCATCCCGATGACGAGGCTTCGAAGGCGGGTGATAATCGACGGAGTATTGATAGAGAGCTTGGTGCTTGACGACATCCTCGCTCATCCAGCCCGCATCCATCGCGAGGCGGTTATTGAACCGAATGTAGCAATAGTCGTCGGCCAGGGCCACGAAATGGAAGGTCCCGTTGCGGGGGGCGATCACGGTGGCCTGATACAGCACGATCCACATTTCCGGCTTGACCTTGCCGGCGAGGTTGAAGGCTTTCGGCCCTTCGTTGGCGCCCGTCAAGGGAATGGCAACCTGCTTGGCGTAGAGAACGTCCGGACCTTTGAAATATTTCTGCAGGCGGGAATCCGACCAGCCGCCGCGCACGAAGCCCACGAGTTCCTGCGCCTGGGCCTCGGGATCCATGTTGTTCGGCTTGGCGCTGCGGGTCTGCTTCATGTCGTAGAAGGTGCCGACGAGGGCGTCGACGGCTTTTTCCTTGAGGCCGAAGAGCTGGACGCCGCCGGGGGAACCGCCGCCGTCGAGGCCGCCGCCGCTGGTGGCGAAGGCGACGCCCTGGCCGCCCATGCCGGCCATCTCGGTGAGCTGGGTGGGGACGTCGGTGGTGATGGGAGGCATCTCGGGGAGGACGACCTTGGAGGGAGCCGTGCTCACGATGCGGTTCATCTGGGCGGGGGCGCTCATGGACTTCTGCTTTTTGACGATGTCGATCTTGTGCTCGACGGTCTTGTTGACGGTCGCGGCGGGCCCGGGCTTGAAGGTCTGCTTGCGGGGCGCGAAAGATTGCACCACCAGGTAGGTCGCGCCCAGGATCAGGACGAGGTGGACGAGGAGGCTGACGACGAGAAGCTTCCCTTTCGGGAGGCGCCGATGCCACGGCTTTTTCGCCGTGCCCGGGTCGGGAGGGAGATTGGCGGCGATCGGCATGGGGTGGGAAGGATACGACACCGGTTCGCTATTTTCGCTCAAGAATTAAATTGCGGTCGAAATCATCCAGGCGGAAGTGCATTTTCGCGTTCTGGACTATTGCGTTCTCCGGGCCGCGTCGCTACACTGACTTTTCCCGCACATGTTCGATTCTCGCGACCGCGGCCACGTCCCACCCAGTCCCTTGATGAGACCCTTTTGGCTTATCGCCATTTCTTTGCCCCCCGGACTTTTTGCGACCGTCTCCGGCCAGGGCGCGATTTTTGGCTGATCTGCCTTTCGGTCATGATCTCGTATCTCACCCTCATGCTCGCGGAAGCCGCTGTTTTCTCGGAAAAGTTCCTGCCGATCGTCCGTCGGAAGCTGACCGGTTCCGTGCGCCGGTCGGGCGCACTCCTTGTCGTTGGCGGGCTCGCGACCGCCGCCTTGCACGCGCAGGATGCCGCCGCGCCGGCCCCGAGCCGGCTCACGCAGACCTACGTGGAAGGGCAGAACGCCTTCAACCAGGGCGATTACCAGAAGGCGATTCAGAACATGCAGACCGTGCTCTCCGAGGCGGCCGCGGATTCGCCGCTGGAGAGCGTCTATTACACGCTCGGCGCCGCGCAGTTCAACGTCCGAAACTACCCTGCGGCGATCGAGGCGCTGCAGACCTTTCTCACGAAATTTCCCAAGTCGGACAAGTTGAACGACGTCATCTATTTCCTGGGCGAATCCCAGATGCAGGCCAAAGATCTCGACGCGGCCGCGCAGACCTTTACCGCGTTGGAAAGCAAGCCGGCGTATCGCGACCGGGTCCTGTTTCAGCTCGGGGCCGCCTACAAGGATGCCGGCGACGTCGACCGCGGCATCGCCACCCTCAAGAAGCTCGTGGACGGCGGGTTGAACTCCACCGAAGCGTCCAACGGAGCAATGATGCTCTCCGCCCTTTACGCGCAGAAGGGCGACTATGACCGCGCCTTCGAGCTTCTTAAAAAAATCCGCCAGAACTCCGACATGCCCGACAACGTCGTCCGCATGAATTCCATGGCGATCGAGCTCGGCGACTCGCTGCTCAAAGCCGAAAAGGCCGAGCAGGCGCTGCGCAGTTACCAGCTCGTGCAGACGAAAGCCGAGATCATCCGCCTCCAGGGCGAGCGGATCGACAAGATGCAGCGCCGGGTCGACGCCAATCTCGTCGTCCTCCGCGCCGATCCGGGCAAGGCGCCGGAAATCACCGCCGCGAACAACGCCCTCCGCGCCTCGATCGAGCAGACCAGAAAGCAACTCGCCGACTTCCAGAAGGCGCCGGATTTCGAAAGCCCGTTCTGGCTGCGGGTCGCGCAGGCGTATTACGGCATTGGCCAGAAATGGGAGACCGCCGCGATCTACGACGAGCTCCTCCGCCGCGAACCGCAGGGCGCCGAGCGCGAGCCCGCCCTTTTCGGACTGCTGGTCGTATCCGGCGAATTGAACCGCGGGCCGCGGGGTCGCGCGCTCGGCGAAACCTACCTCAAGGAATTCCCAACCACTCCGAACGCCAACACCGCCGGCTACCTTCTCGGCGCGACCGCCTTGAAGGATGGCGACATGCCGGCCGCGGAATCCTACTTCGGCTCCATGCTGGATAAGCAGCCCGACAGCAGCTACCGGGAGCAGATGATGTTCCTCCTGGGGAATTCGCGCTTCGGCCTGGGCAAGTTCGATCAGGCCGCCGCCGATTACGCCAAATACGTCGAGAACTACCCCGCCGGCAGCTACAAGGAGGACGCCGTTTACCGCCAGGCGCTGGCCGCGCTTTTCGCCGGAAAATACGCGCCGGCCGTCAAGCAGTTCAACGAATACTTCATCGCCTACCCTCAGGGCCAGTATGTCTCCGACGCCAAATATCGCTTGGCCGTCTGCAAGTTCGCCGCGTCCGACTTCGACGGCGTTCTCACGGACACCGACGCCTGGGCGAAGGCCTATCCGAACGACCCGATGCTCGGCGAGACGCTGGCCCTGCGGGGCGACGCCTATGCCGGGCTGGCCGGCAGGGAAACCGAGGCGATCGACACCTACATCGCCTCGGCCAAGGCCGCCAAAAGCGACGAGGTGCTCAATCACTCGCTCTTCGAGGCGGCGAAGCTCATGCAAAAGCAGGGCGACTGGCAAAAGATCGGCGCCGTTTTCCAGGAGTTCATCGACCACCACCCGGCGAGCGCGGTCGTCGTGCCCGCTGTCTTCTGGCTCGGCAAGGCAAAGGTGAAGGAAGGCAAAATCGACGAGGCCAAGAAGATCGTCGCGGACGCGATCCAGAAGAATATCGCCGATCCCGCGCAGCCCGCCGTCGAGCAATTGATCACCCAGCTCGCGCAATTCTCGGCCCGGAAGAAGCCCGCCGCTGCCGCCGGCGTCCCGGCGGCGCCCGAGACGGATCCCGCCGCGGAGCTCGGAGCCCTGCTCTCCGCCGATCAGCAGACCGCTCCCGCCGCCAAGGCCCGCGTGCTTTTCGCGAAATCCGAGCTGGCCCGCCTACGGAAAGATCCAGCCGAGCAGGAAAAGGAGCTGGGCGAGATCGCCGCCACCATCAAGCCCGAGGACCTCAGCCCCGCGCTGCTGGCGCTCGTCGGCGACTCCCTGCTCGGTAAAAACGATGACGACCGCGCGGCCGCCTTTTTCCAGGCCCTCATGGATGATTATCCGAAGAGCGATTACCTCGATTTCGCCTACAACGGCTTCGGTCAGATCGCTTTCGCCCGCCAGGACTACCCCAAGGCGCTCCAGTTCTTCACCGACGCGATCGACAAGGCCGGCGCGACGATCAAGCTCAAGGACGTCACCCTGGGCCAGGCCAAGACGCTCCTCGCGATGGGCCGGCTGGACGAGGCGGAAAAACTTTTCAAGCAAATCGCCTCCACCCGGGAATGGCGCGGCGACGCCACGGCGCTCAGCGTCTATTCCCTCGGCGAGATCGAGGAAAAACGCAGCAAGCTTCCCGAGGCGATCGCCTATTACCAGCGGGTTTTTGTCGCCTACGGCCGCTACCTCCCGTGGGTCGCGAAAGCCTACATCCGAAGCGCCGAATGCTTCGACCGGCTCGGCAAGAAACCCGAAGCCCTCAACACCTACCGCGAGCTGCTTCGCAACCAGAAACTCTCGGCGTTCCCCGAATTCGAGGAAGCCCGTAAAAAAGTGGAGGCCGAAGGAAACGGATGAAACGCGGCCTGCTCATCCTCCTGGCGGCCGGTCTCGCCCTCGGCCGGCTCGGAGCCCAAGCCTCCTCCGGCGGCGACATCAAGATCACGTTCGCGGACGGTCACCAGCAGAGCGCCTCCGCCGTGCGCCGGTCCAACAACACCATCCTTGCGACCATCGCCCTCGCGGCGGGTGTCCGCGGGGAGACCGGTTTCGCCCTTTCCAGCATCCGAAAAATCGAGTTTCCCGAGCCCCCGCAACTCAAGGCCGCGCGCCGGGCCATCGACGCCGGCAAACCCGCCGACGCCCTCGGGCTGCTGAACGTGGTCGTCGACCAGCAAAGCGCCCTGCGCACCGTTCCGGGCAACTGGTGGGCGCCGGCCGCCATCCTGAAGATGGACGCCCTGCTCGCGCTCGGGCGCGAGAAGGAAGCCGAGACGCTGATCAAGCAGCTTTCGACCGACGCGAAGGATCCGGAGCAGGCCCAGGACGTGCGGATCGCGCAGGCCTACCTGTGGCTCCATGGCGGCCGCCAGGATCAGGCCATCGAGGCATTCGACAAGTTGATCGCCGAAAGCTCCCGCCCGGCGACCCTCGCCCGATCCTGGCAGGGCAAGGGCGAAGCCCTGTTGGCCAAGCAGGATTACGACGGCGCCGCCCTCGCCTACCTGCGCCTGCCGATTTTTTATTCGAACGAGACCGCCCTGCTCCCCGCCGCGCTGCTCGGCCGAGCCCGCGCCTACGAGGGGCTCCGCGACTTCGATCACGCCAACGATACGCTTGCCGAATTGAACAAAACCTATCCAAGCTCCCCGGAAGCCGCCTCCTCGAAGGCGGATTCCGAACGCATCCAGAAAAAAATGAAGGCCGGAGCCTCTGTCCAAGCCAACCTGTAGTCGCCACCAAGTTTCCACCGCTCACCCTCACACCATGAAAACCAGACCCCTCCACCTCATCGCGTTGACGTTCGTTTTCGCCGTCCTCTTCGGTCCCCTCGCGCTGCACGCCCAGACCCCGCCCGCGGACGCGCCCAAAGCCCCCGAGGTCCAGCACAAGACCTTGTTCAAGATGATCGAGGAAGGCGGCTGGGTCATGATCCCGATCGGCCTCTGCTCGATCTTCACCCTTTATCTCATCGGCGACGGAGTGGTCCGCACGAGCCGCGCCCGCGCCCTTCCCCCGCAGCACGACGCCGCGTTGAAGGACCTTTTTCGCCAGGGCGATTACGTGGGCGCCTACAACTACTGCAAAGCCAACCCGGCCCCGCTCACGAACGTCGTGCGCGTCGGCGTCAGTCTGCTCGGCGACGGCAAATCGATCGTCGAGGAGGGCATGTTCGGCGAGCTCGCAAAGGAAAACAGCAAGATGCAGACCTGGATCAGTTATCTCTCCGTCATCGGCGTTTGCACGCCGATGATCGGCCTGCTCGGAACGGTCACGGGCATGATCAAGGCCTTCGCCACCCTCGGCAGCTCCGGCATCGGCGATCCGTCGAGCCTGTCCGCCGCCATCGGCGAGGTGCTCGTCGCGACCGCGAGCGGCCTGTTCATCGCGATCCCGGCCTTCGGCGCCTTCTATTACCTGCGCAACCGGGCGGCGGGCCTCATTCACGACATTCAGGACATCGTCGCCAGCCTGTTCCGCAAGATGCCTTACGACGCCTTTGCGGGCGCGCACATCGGCGACGAGGAATTGTATGCCGCCGACCCGAATTGGCTCACCGACTCCCCGGCCGGAGCCGAGGGCGAACAAGCCCTGGGCTGAACCGACGTCAACCCTTGAACCCTGGAAGGAACTGATATGGCTGGCGGAGGAGGAGGCGGAGACGGCGATCCGGAGTTTCAGATCGCTCCCATGGTCGACGTGCTGCTCGTGATCCTCATTTTTTTCATGATGATCACCTCCGCGCAGGTGCTCAAGGTCGACAAGACCATCAAGCTGCCGCCCGCCCCGCACGCGCAGAAAAAAGACAACCAGCGGGCCGAAGCCATCGTCAACGTGCGCTGGGTTCCCGAAAAAAAGCGGGGTGAATTCGTTTTCGACGACAAGGTCTATACCCAGGCTTCCGAGCTCGTGCCGCTGATCCGCGCGGCCAAGGCCACCGGTGAAAAAAAAATCACCGGCGGCAACAACCCGAATTTCCGCATCGTGGTGCGCGGCGATCGCGACGTGCCCGCGATGTATGTCTCCCAGGCGATGAACGCCGCCGCCCAGGCCGACGTCGTCGACCTTTCGTTCTCCGCGGTGAACAAGCAATAAGCCGATGAAACGCTTCGAAATGAACGTCAACGACGGCAGCATCGGCTTTCAGATTGCTCCGATGATCGACGTCGTCTTCGTGATCATGCTGTTTTTCATGGTCATGGCCGGAGCCGTGAAGGTCGAAAAGGAATTGAACACGCAGCTGCCCGGCTCCGTCCCGACCGAGGGAGACACCGACTTCGTGGACGAGCAGATCATCACCATCGCCGAAAACGGGGAAGTTGCCTTGAACGAAGAGCCGGTCGATACCGCCACCAGCACCGACCTCCCGCAACTCAAGGGCATGCTCCTGCGGCTGAAGCAAACCTCCGACAACGCGAAGGCTCCCTCCGTCGTCACCATCGTCAGCGATCCGAACGCCAAATACAGCCGCACGGTCGATGTCCTCGACGCCCTGGCGGTCGCCGACATCGGCAGCGTCACGTTCACCGTTTCCGATCCGGAATGAACCGTCGGCCCGCTTGATCCGTCGGCGGGAAGGCAACGATTGCATGGACAAATTTTTTCCGTTCCTTTGATATCCCGCCCGGCCGATCCCGGGTCTCGACCACAAATTTTTCCCATCTCGTGAGCTCAAACATCATCATGAAAATCACCTGTCTCGGAGCCGGCTACGTCGGCGGTCCCACCATGGCGATGATCGCGGCCAAGTGCCCCGACATCGAAGTCACCGTGGTCGACCCCAACGCCGACCGCATCGCCGCCTGGAATTCCGACGAGCTTCCCGTCTACGAACCCGGTCTCGACGAAGTGGTGCGCGAGGCGCGGGGGCGGAATCTGTTCTTCTCCACCGACGTCGAGGGAGCCATCCGGTCGGGCGAAATCATCTTCGTCAGCGTCGGCACGCCGACCAAAAAATACGGCGTCGGCGCCGGAAGGGCGGCCGATTTGCGCTACATCGAAAGCGCCGCCCGCGTCATCGCGGAGGTCGCCGAGGGCCCGAAGATCATCGTCGAAAAAAGCACCATCCCGGTGAAAACCGCGGAAGCGATGCTGACGATCCTGCGCGCGAATTCCAAGACCGGCACCTTCCAGGTGCTTTCGAACCCCGAATTCCTCGCCGAGGGCACGGCCATCGCCGACCTCCAGAAGCCCGACCGCATCCTCATCGGCGGCGAGACCACGCCCGAGGGCGACGCCGCCGTCGAGAAGCTCGTCTCGGTCTACTCCCGCTGGGTCCCCCGCGAGCGGATCCTCACGACGAACCTCTGGTCCTCCGAGCTCTCGAAGCTCGTGGCCAACGCCTTCCTGGCGCAGCGCATCTCCTCCATCAATTCCATCTCCGCGCTCTGCGAGGCCACCGGCGCCGACGTCGACGAAGTCGCCCACGCCATCGGCACCGACTCGCGCATCGGCCCGAAATTCCTGAAGGCGTCCGTCGGCTTCGGCGGCTCGTGCTTCCAGAAGGACATCTTGAACCTCGTTTATCTCTGCGGCCATTTCGGCCTGCCGGAGGTCGCCGCCTATTGGGAAAGCGTCGTGAACATGAACGACTGGCAGAAGCGCCGCTTCGCCCACCGGATCGTGGGCACGCTCTTCAACACGGTCTCGGGCAAGCGCATCGCCGTGCTCGGTTTCGCCTTCAAGAAAGACACCAACGACACCCGGGAATCCGCCGCGATCTCCGTCGTGCAGGATCTCCTCGAGGAAAACGCCACCGTGGTGGTCTACGACCCGAAGGTGCCCGCCGACGAAATCCGCCGCGACGTGCTCGGCGGCGCGACGAACGAGCGCCTGATCATCGCGACGAGCGCCGAGGAAGCCGTCGACGGCGCCCACGCCCTCGCTCTCGTCACGGAGTGGGACGCCTTCAAGACGTTGGATTTCGAAAGGATTTACCGCGGCATGCACAAGCCGGCCTTCGTCTTCGACGGCCGCAACATCCTGCCGCACGACAAGCTCCGTTCCCTCGGCTTCCGCGTCTTCGCGATCGGCAAGCCGATGAGGTCAAGGGAGCCTGATATCATTCCCACGTAATTCCTGGCTCGGTGGGAGCGATGCCTGCCCTCGAAATAATGCCCGGAGGCGCTCGGTAAAGCCTGAGCTCGGTTGCCAGGAGGAGCAAGCCGGATGGCGAAATTACTTGGCGACGGGGTCTTGACCGGACGTCAACGGCGAGAAAGGGTAAAATTCTTCTTGATGAAGCCGATCCTATTTTCATAGGAGCGAGATCCACCCGCCGTGGTCGGTTCTTCTTCCCCCCCGAAGAACGTTCGATTCGGACGCCCCGTGCGTTTCCTCGGACAAGCCACCCGGCGATGATCGTCATCAAATGATCCCGCCTTGGAGCAACGTCCGGTTGACCTATTCGCCTGCTCGGCGGACATGCGGTTCGGACTTGGTCCGGCGCGTCGCCCGAGACCTTCGAAATTCGGCGAAGCCGGCTGGATGCCTCGAAACAACGAAGGCGAAGCGAGCCATGGCGTCGGGTGAAGCGGCTAAAATTTAGCAGTAGACCCAAGACCGTCGCCCTTGGGGCGACGGCAAACCCAATACCCCCCATGAACCCGAAAGCTGACCCCACCACACGCGCTCGAACCTTGCTGGCGAAATTTCCCACCCTCTCGGGGGTTGCCGGCCTGGCGATCGGGCTTGCCCTGTCGTTCCACGCTCATTCGCAGAACCTCACGCAATACGTTTCGCCCTTTTGTGGCACCCAGAACGATGGCAACACCTTCCCCGGCGCGGTGGTTCCCTTCGGAATGGTCCAGTGGAGTCCGGACACGACCACCAAATGGCCGAGCGGCTACCGCTACACGGATACGCAGATCCGCGGATTCGGCCTTCTCCATGCCAGCGGCGCGGGCTGCAATTATGGCGGGGACTTCGGCTTCCTGCCCGTCATGGGCAACGTCGGCAGCTCCCCTTATAACAGCGCCAACTTCTGGCGTTTGAACAGCAGCTATTCTTCGACGATCACCGGCGGCAGCCAGCACGCCAATCCGGGATACTATTCGGTGCAATTTTCCAACGGCATCAAAACCGAGCTCACCGCCACCACCCGGACCGGCTTCGGCCGCTTCACTTATCCCTCCGGCAACTCCGCCAGCATGCTCATCAACATGGCCGGGGACAACAACGGCACCATCGACGCGTCGATCCAAATCAATCCCAACGGAAGGGAAATCAGCGGCTGGACGCGGATGTCGAGCATGTGTGGCACGGCCCCGGGGGTGACGTATTTCCACGTGGTTTTCGACCGTTCCTTCACCGCTTACGGCGTCTGGAACGGAACCACGCTTTCGGCCAATGGAACGGGCACCACGGGCGCGAACACGGGTGCTTACGTGACTTTTAACTTGCCGGGCGGCGGCGTGGTGCTGGCGAGGACGGCGCTTTCCCACGTCAGCGTGGCCAATGCGCAGGCGAACCTGGCCTCGGAAAGTCCCTCCGGGTCGTTCAACAGCGCGGGATTCAACACCATGCAGGCCAACGCCGACACCACCTGGAACAACTATTTGAA
Source organism: uncultured Chthoniobacterales bacterium (assembly GCA_964247025.1). Lineage (GTDB taxonomy): Bacteria > Verrucomicrobiota > Verrucomicrobiia > Chthoniobacterales > JAATET01 > JAATET01. Next base: position 140,556 of record CAXTSM010000006.1, on the reverse strand, counting down.
CAAGATCCAGGTGAGCGGCGGATCGGCCGCGGACACGCAGACCTTCTACACGGCGATGTATCATTCGTTGTTGTCGCCGAGCGTCGTGAGTGACGTGAACCGGCAATACATCGGCTTTGGCGGCACGGTGCGCACCCTTCCCGCCGGCCGCACCCAATACGGCTGGTTCTCCGGTTGGGACATCTATCGCAACGAATGTCAGTTCATCGCGATGATGGATCCGGTACGCGCAAGCGACATGGCGCAGTCACTCGTGCAAGACGCTCAGGACGGGGGGACCATGCCGCGGTGGAGCGGCGCGTTTGGTGATGGCGGGATCATGGTCGGAGATTGCTCCACCCCGATCATCGCCGGGATGTATGCGTTCGGAGCCAGGAGTTTCGACACCACCGCGGCGCTCACGGCGATGGAAAAAGCGGCAACCGTGCCCAATCTCCAGGCGAACAACGGCGTCTACGAGCGCCCCGCCGTGAACGATTATCTGATCAAAGGTTTTGTCGCCGCCAATCCCGGCCAGGGGGGCTATGGGCCAGTATCGATGACCTTGGAATATTGCATCGACGATTTCGCCATGGCCCGGCTTGCCAACGCGGTGGGCGACACCGGAAAATACTCGCGCGCCATGAAACGCGCCCAAAACTGGCGCAACTTGTATAACGCGAGTTCGGGTTACCTCCAGATGCGGGACTCCAACGCACAATGGTCCGCCGGATTTCCGACCTACTCCGGAAAAGGCTACGTGGAAGGCACGGCCTACCAATACGTTTGGAACGTGCCCTTCAATCTGGCGACGCTCATTAACCTGATGGGTGGCGCCTCGAACGCCGCAGGCCGCCTGGATGACTTTTTTACCCAGATCAACAACAGCGATACGACCGGATCGCATTACGCATTCATGGGCAACGAGCCCTGCGCGGCGACGCCCTGGGTCTATCATTACGTGGGGCAGCCCTACAAAACGTCGAGCGTCGTCCGTCGATGCGTGACCCAGCTCTATTCCCCTGCGTCCAACGGCCTGCCTGGCAACGACGATCTCGGGCAGACGTCTTCCTGGTATGTCTGGGCGGCTCTCGGCATGTATCCGGCCATCGCCGGCGACGATTTGCTGACCCTGCACGGGCCCCTGTTTCCGCAGGCCATCCTGCATTTGGCCAACGGTAACGTGACCATCACGGGCAACGGCGCAGGTCCGAATGCACCGTATGTTCAGAGTCATTCCGTGAACGGCCAATCGTCGAACGCCGCGTGGATTCGCTACTCGAGCATCGCAAACGGCGGCACGCTGGCCTACAACATGGGCGCCGGAGCCAACACCGGATGGGGGGCTTCCAATCCGCCGCCCTCCTACACGGACGGCATGGCCATCGCCGGTCCCCACGCCATCGTCAGCAAGCAGAACGGCATTGTGGTCGACAACAACGGCAGCACCGTCCCGCAATCGGCCGTGGTCCTGCGGGGGGCAAGCGGCGGACAGGTCCAGCGGTGGAGCTTCACCCAGAACGCGGATACCTCTTGGAATATCATCAGCCTCTTCAGCGGCCAAGCCTTGGACGTGCCCGGCGGCTCCACGGAGAACGGGATCACGCTGGATCAATGGGGTTACACCGGGGGGTCGAACCAACGGTGGTGGGTGGACCAGCAAGCGGATGGCAGCTACAAGATCTGGAACGTGAACAGCAGCGCCGCACTGGACAACTCCAGTTCCTCCGTCAACGGACACCCGCTCATCCAATGGGGCTGGAGCGGAGGAGACCAGCAACGCTGGTTCATCCAATAGCGACATTCCGCGAAGGGATCGGTCCCCGGCCGATCCCTTTTGTACGAAGCGGGTCGCCTTGAACGTGTCGTCAGACTGACTCGACGTTTCCCTGTCACGCACGTGCCCAAAAGGAAGCGTGCAATTCTCGGACGCGGTAGAATGCGTCGTGACTGAATCTCCGGACCGCGGGTCAAGGACAATACAAAAAAGGACTCCGATCGACGCCTCTCCAATCTAAAACCCTTATGATCGAGTAGAATGTTCCCGCCCATCTTCCCGATTTAAGATCTTCGTTCGCCCATCGAGATGGAGGTAATCTCCAGGCCGCCGTTCGAAGTCACGGACCAATCAGAAGCTTTCCGTCCGGCGAAATTGATGATCCGAATCGACAACGAAATGGGATCAAATCGGAATAAATAGGTGGGCGGAGTTCAGAATGTCCGCATGGTGACCCGCAGGGTTTTCTGGCTATGCCGCGTCGCGTCACGACCGTCCAAATCGATCTGGCTGAAGCTATCCGGAAAAACGACGACGGTAGATCGAGTCTTCGTTCAGCGGTAGAAGTTTCGACATGCCGGAGGGCGTATTGTTCCCTGAAGGTTAAGTCTCCAATTGGAATAGGCGCCGCAGCTCTGGAAAGAATCATTCGAGGTCGCCTTCGACCGCTTCGGGATCCGCACTGAAATAAAACGCTGCGAATTTCGCCGAGCGGAAGGAGAGCGTGGCAATTTTTCGAGAAAGATATTTGTCCGCGAAGATGCAAAAAATGCTCAAGGAAAGCGGGTAGCGGGAATCGAACCCGCATGGCCGTATCTGCCTCTGTAAATCTTTGAGTTACTCTGTAGAACAACAACCGCGGATAACCGTGGACAAGCGTGGATTACCCCAGTAATATCCCACTGTCAATGGCTAGCTTGTTTAAAAAGCCAAATTCTCCTTTCTATTACTGCCAGTATAAGGCGGCGGATGGGTCGTGGCCGAAAAAGTCGACCAAGCTCCGGGACCGGAAAAAGGCGCTGGAGTGGTGCCTTGCCTTGGAAGCGGCCGAGGATGCCATCGGTCGGGGAAGCGCCAGCGAAGCTCAGCTGCGCAGCATCATCGAAGAAACGATGCGTCGGGTCACGGGGCAGGACATTTCGATGCCCACGGTCAGGCAGTGGTTCCAACAGTGGCTCGACGGAAAGGCGGGCGCCAATGCCGCGCACACGCTCACCAAATACCGGCAGGCAGCCGATGACTTTTTGGAATCGCTCGGATCGAAGGCAAACGGGCGCCTTGATTCGGTATCCGTCCGCGATGTCATCACCTTCCGGGACGGGCTTCGCAAGGAGGGGAAGTCCGCGACGACCATCAATCAGATCCTCGCCAAGATCGTGGCCGCGCCGTTTCGGGCTGCGTTCAAGCAAGGCCTCATCCGGCAGGACCCAACGGCCGGCCTTCCAAAGCTCTCAGACAAAGGGCGGAAACGGAAGCAGGCCTTTACGATCGAGCACGTTCGCGCGCTGCTCGCGGTTGCCGATAGGGATTGGGAAGGCGCAATCCTGGCTGGCTACACGACGGGGATGCGGCTCAGTGACGTTGCCGACCTTAAGGAAGAGCAAATCGATTACGACGCCGGGGTGATCGCCTTCCACCAAGGCAAGACTCAGGAATCGGACGACGACGCGACGGTGATCGGGTTGCATGAAGATTTTCGAAAATGGCTGGAGGGCCGGAAGATTAGACTGCTTGCCGGTCCTGTATTTCCAAGCCTCGCCGGTCGGCCAAGCTCGGGGAGGAGCGGGCTTTCTCAGGACTTCGGGAGGCTCATGAAGGCCGCCGGCATCGTCAGCGAAACGATTCGCGCGCGGACGAAGGATGCGGACGGGAAGGATTTGAAAGGGCGGACCGTGAAAGCGCTTTCCTTCCACTCGTTCCGGCATTCCGCGGCGACCAACGTCTTCAAGGCAAAGGTCATCGAGGAAGCCCAAAAACGCGTCACCGGCCATTCCCGCGGGCGGACGCTCAAAACCTATACCCATGTTGATATCGAGGCCGTGCGGGCCGCGACCGGGATGATCCCCCGTTTAGGTTCAACTTGAATCCAAACGGATTTTATCGGACAAGTATGACAACCGATGACTCAAAAAATCATCCAGCACCTGCGCGAAGTGCGCTTGAATCAGCCATCGCGGAGCTCGAGCGAAGCTTACGCCCAGATGGAGCGCTCGCTGGCGGCATCCCGGCAAAAGAGCCTGCCGGCTTCGAGTGGCGCACCCCTCTCCGGCGGACAGGTCGGCCAGTAGTTCGATCTGTCGCTAACAAGCTGCGAATTCGCTTGCAATCGAATGCATGCGAAACGACGTCATACGCATCGACCGGCAGTGATCGTTCCTCAAGGCGATCCACCTCTTCGGAGGCCGGTCGTTCCTTTTTTCTCCGGCCAAGTCTGCCAGACCAAGTCTCCCTCGAGCGTAATTCGCTGCCACAATTCGTTCAACTTGGCATCTGGATATTTCTCGGGTTCGACCGGCAGGTCGTGGCAGCGATTCGCCATAAAGACGATGACGTCGGCAATCTGCAGAAAGCGGCTGTGGTGGGAGTGAGTGAAATAGATCGTGTCGACGTGGGCTCCCCCAAGGTTTACCCCGCCAATCCGTCGAAACACCGCCCGACCTTATCGTGCTCATCGATGTCATCATGATCCAGTTCTCCGGCCCGGAGCTAGTTGCTCTGCAAACGACGGTGGAGGGGTGATTTAGAGGGTATGAATTATTCTACCGTTAGCGATGGCGCAAATGAACTTTGCCATGATTTCACTGACCTAGTATGCTGCACATTTCCATGTGAGACACCAGTCTCGCAGCACGCCGAAGAGGAGGCCTTCGTTCTTCGAAAACCGTTGCTACCTGCCAACTGGGCAAGATTGCCAAATAAAGCGGGGGGAAGAGTGGCAATTCAGGGCATAGGCATCGGGATTCACCTATTAGAGCGGAAATATTTTCAAGATAGGTCTTGGATATGGCCAATGAACTCCTGTGTTGTGGAGGTTCCAAAAGACTCTGTGGCTCCACTTAAGTTTCATTCCTCTTGGCACGGATTTTTAGCGGCGGCAGTCAATATGGCCGAGAATTTCCACAATTTTGAACAACACGATCTCGGCTTTTCTGGAGGAGAGCGGGCATTCCTGTATAAATTTAAGATCAAAAGAAGCCCTGAAGCCTCTTGGCGGATTCTGTCATGTTGGAATTATTGGATGTCTGCTCACTTTGAGCAGAGCAAATATCGAAAGAAGTTTTCCGTGTGGGCAGCACGGCAAGCTCATTTCCACAGCCTGTTTCCTAACTTTAATTTGACCGAAGCAGCCTTAAAAGAGCGCTGCAAGGAGCTTCACCTACCCGTCAAGTAAAATCGGGAAAGAGGCTCGGAGCGGAATCCCTCCCTCTGATCGATTAGACGGATGGCGAGGGTGGCTTAATCGTCCGTTCATGCCCACAAACACCTGCACGGAAATTGAGCCGGAATATTTCCGGGTTGAAGAAGTAAAGCCGCGATTCGGCTTTAGCCGATCAACCCTTTACGAGTTAATTCGCGACGGGAAAATTAAATTTCGGGTGCTTCGAAAAAGTGGAAATGTCCGCGGCGTCCGTCTTGTTTCCGCTGAAAGTCTTAGGAAATTCATCGAGTCGCTTCCGGAGCACTAATCCATGGACCGGGCAAAAATAAAGCCCGCCTCCGTTTCCGAAAGCAGGCTTCAAGGTTTTGGCACCTGGGGCAATGTTAGCGGAAAAGGGGACGGATTTCAACCTTCGGCTGAAGGGATAAGCAAATTTTCTGTCGAACGGCGCGGACGGAGCGGACCGGGCGTGGAGACAAGCAGTGTTCTCGGTGATTCTCATCTGACGATAAAGTCATGGAGCGAACGAACCGAACGGCAACGCGACTACCATTTTGCCTGCTGGATTGAAACCGGTGCGGATTACTACTGGCGTCTTGCAACGATCGCCGCGGCATCACTTCGCAAGAATCCCGTCGGTTCCTGCGGTTCCCGCGGTTCCTCCGTAGTGAGAGACTGTTCGTTGACAACAGAAAGGAGCGCATGAGCACGCCCCGCCTTCTTTTTGTCCACAGCGACCTCGACGACGCGGGCTTGACCCCGTCCGAGTTTCGAATCCTTGGCCATTACGCCCGGCGAGCCGGAGAAGACGGACAGGCGTTCCAGTCGATCACCTCCACCGCGAAACATTGCGGCTTGTGCGAGCGAACCGTGAAGCTGGTCAACCGCTCGTTGGTGGAAAAAGGCTGGCTCAGCCGAGTAGCGCGCCCGGGCATGACCACCGCCTATGTCCCGCGGTTGTTACCTGGGGAAAATAACTACCCGGGTAAGAATAAACCCGGGGTTCCAAATGACCCCAACCCGGTGCAGATAACACCCCGGGACCCGGTGCAGAATGCACCCCACGAAGAGAATCCTATTAAGGTAATCCTTGAAGAGAATCCAAAGCCGCGCGCAAAACGCGCTGCCGGATTTGACGCGACGACATTGCCGTTGCCGTTCCCGAGCGATGAATTCCGCGCCTCGTGGTCCGAATGGGTTCAACACCTCCGGGAGAAAAAGAAGCCGTTGGCAGAATCGGCAGGAGGAAAGCAACTCCGGAAGCTCGCCGTCATCGGTGAAGTCCGAGCCATTGCCGCCATCGATCATTCGATCGAACGGAATTGGGCGGGTATTTTTGAGCCGCAGGCAGCCCAATCCGCGCCGACCGCAGGAGCTGGCAACAGACGGGAGGAATGGTGAAAACAATTACCTGTCCCAATTGCTCCAAGCCGTTCAGCTACGAGCCGGCCATCCTGCACGGACGAGAGGTATTCCCGCCGTCCATCTGTTTTTCATGCACCGCAGTCCACTTCGAGCAGAAGCAGGCCGAAGAACGTCAACGCGAAGCCAAACGCCGCCTCAAAGCGTGGGATCTCATCTGCCCGTCCATCTTCCACGACACGGACCCTGGCCGCATCCCCGCCGAGTTAAAGGACCTGGCCGACTCATGGATGAGCGAAGATGGCACAGGCCTTGGATTCGTCGGCGCTACCGGCCGATGCAAAACTCGGACCGCCTACCTGATCCTTCGCCGGTATCACTTCGAGGGCTGCGGGTCAAACCGATGAACGCCACCCGCTTTGGACAACTCTGTATCGAGAAGTTCAGCGACGACAACGCCATCCGCGGGAACGCCATCGAGGAACTTCGAGACCTCAAGGCAGCCAAGCTTATCCTGCTCGACGACGTGGCCAAAGAAAAGATCACGGAGCGGGTTGCATCCGAGTTGTTCGGCCTCATCAACGACAGAACCGAATGGAAGCGTCCGATTCTTTGGACCTCCAACATTGACCCGGCCGGCTTGCGTCAGGCTCTCGGTTCAGACAAAGGCGATCCACTCATCCGGAGGCTGCGTGAGTTCACGCGGATCGTGAAGCTATGAGCACGGAAGCGGGAGGCGAAGGGATGAAGCGGCCCTACAAATCTTTCGGCTCAAGCCCGGTGCGCTTGGCGATCTTCGACAGCATTACCGGACCGATCTCGTCACCGTCATGGAACGCGAACACGAAGTCGGGCCAGCCCGTTCGGGCAAGGGTGCGGTGCGAACCAGTCTGTCGGATTTGTTCCCATCCGATCTGGCGAAGGGCCTTGAGAACTTTCCTGGCTTTACTCGACGGCCACGAACTCACGCGGCCACGAGAAAGGAACCGGCAACCTCCGGAACGTCTTCGCCACTTTCCACGCGGTCTGCGAGGATGCGCAACGCCAGCACCTCGACCTTGCGAGCGGCGTCTTCCTTGGACACCCCATAGCACATCGCCCCGGGTAGCGCGGGAATCTCAGCGATCCAGCGACCATCTTCCTCGCGGTCAATCTCGATGGAGAATTGCGTCACGAACACAGTATAGCCGACTGGCCAGCCCAAACGCAAGCCGCGCCCGATGACTGACGCAGAAGCCAGCTATCGCGAGGCGACGGAGCCTTCAGTGGATTTCGATTACCCCACCGAGGCCGCAGACATCACCCCGCTTGCGATTCTTGCCGGGTTGCTCGCTTGGTCAGGGTCGAGCCGAGCGCGGCACGCCGTCATTTCCGTTCTCCTCGGGCAGGATACCCGCAGCCAAAGCGAACTCGCACGTTCGATTGCGGTGTCGCGCCAAGCCATTCAAGTCGCGCTCAAACAGGGCCGATTCGAAATCACGCGGTTGACGCGTGGAGGCCCATTCTAAGCAGCTCCAAGAGGATTTTTGGGCAGGCGTGACAGCTCACTATTAAAGGCATGAAAACAAAAAAAGGAGAACGCGAGAGTCTTTGGAAACGCGCGAAAGATTCTGTCGCGAACATCATAGGGCATCGGCCCATCACTGGATCGTCCGCGGTTAAATCGCCTGAGGATCGCGCCGCCTTCGACGCAAAGGTTGAGCAATGGGAAGAGAATGTTGATTCCTACAATGAAAAAACTTTGGCTGAAATTTTAACCCTCCAGGCAAAAGCCGGATCCGGCATCGTCGCCGCGCTGGGAGCCCTGCCCGAGCGAGGCGAGGTTTTTCCCCTGATTTACGCCGAAGCCATTACGCAGCGGAAGATGAAGCTGGAGCAGGCAATCGCCGCACAAGGCTCAGCTCCGGCATTGGTTCCTATCGCGAAGATTCCGCAAGTAGTTTCTCCCGTTCCCGCAGACCAAAGACCCGCGCCTTCTCCAGTCACTGCCGAGTCAATCGGCAAGGCCGTGATCATGACCACCACGGCGCAAGACCCGAAGATTCGCCAGCCTGCCAAAGCCGCACTTGCAACGATTACCGCCGCCGCAAAGCAGATGAGCCGCCCCTGCTTCGCATTTCTAACCGGCTTGGAGCTCGCCCGGATTTCCGCAGAATTCGATGCCCTCGGCGTCCTGAGCGCGAAATCCCACCAGCTATACGCCTATCGCCGTTCGCAATTTTGCCAAGCCAACAAGATGACGCCCGAGGTCGCTTTTGGAATTCCGAACGCTCCGCTGCCTGCGATCATCGAAACCGCGACCGAGAAGCGTGATCGGGAATCTGCGCTCAAAAAGGCAGACGCCACCGCCTTGGAAAATCTCGCCGGATACGACCGGCAAATAGCAGCGTTCGCTGACAATCCCGAAGTGGCGGCCAGTTGGACCGAACGCAAAGCAAAGGCCGCATCTGCTTGGGCGGCCGAGCGCAGTCGCCTTTCTGTCCCCGCACACCAGCGCCCTTAATTTTTATGAAGACCAAAAAATCCGCACTTCCCGCCAATCTCGCGTCGGTCATTGAAAATCAGCGCGTCGCATGGCGAGAGGTCAACGAGCGTAAAGCGCGCTTGGCCGAACTCGATTTCTACTTGCGCGAGCAGCGCACGAAGCTGGCGAACCTCGCTTCCGACGACGGCCAGAACCTCGCGATTGCGGACGCTGCCGCGAACTTTGCGAAGGTCGCCCGGGAACAGGCGGAAATCACAGGTTGCATAGAGGTGGCGGAATCGCGCCGCACGAAATTGGTTGCCGATCTCGAGGAGGCCAATACCCAGGCAATGGCCTTGGGACGGGTCACCACCGGGGCCGCACTTAACCGAGCACGCGAGGCGCTGTTACGCCATCGAACGCGACTCGTCGCCATGTCTATTGCTAACGGTGTCCGCGAGCGTCTGATTCCGTTGCCATACCCCATTGATAGCAAGTTCGAGGGGTTCATTTTCGAAATGGCTGCCTTTGACATTTCACTCGCACCGTTCAAGCAACTCCCGACTTTCGATGCAGACGTTGCCTTTGGCGACGAGAGCGCATTTGAGGCGAGTGCGGCATTTCTCGAAAAGAATGCTGCCGACGTGGCCGCAGCCACCGAATGGTTTCGCGCCTTCAACGACGAGCAAGTCGCCTTAGCGTCGTCACCACTGCGTTGGAAACTCGGCAGCGATTGCATTGTCCTTAACTTGCCGAAGGCGGCCTAAACAATGTTCCAGACGCGAGGATTAATGGGTCCCGCCCCGGCGGGAGCAAGCAACCGGGCCCTACCCCCCCCCCATAAGGAATCTCTTCCAGCAGCCACGACATCTGAGGGTGTAGTGTCTGCACGTTTTTTCTGTGAAAACCCCGAAAATCCAAAACACACACGACGCCGGCGGCACTGCCCGCCGAGGGCATAGCGCCACGTCTCGGCAAATTTTTCTAAAGCCATGAGGGCGTCAGCAATTCGCCGTAAAGAGCGGAAGCAAATTCAGCGCGCCAAGGATCAAGACCTTGTCGCCTCACACACGATCGACGGAACGCCGCCCGAACTCGCCCACCTCAGAAGCGCAACCTCCGCCCGTTCGTGGTGGCTCGGCACGCCCGTCAGACCGCCGCACGAGTCTCTTTCCCATGACTGAAATTCGCCTTATCGAGAGCACCAACGACTCCGGCCAGACCGTGTTCAAGCGAGTGGACGTTGCCGAAATCCGCCGGCGGCAAATCCGCAGTTACCGCATCGGCAAATTCCTCGCCTTCATCGCGCCGGTTCTAATCCCCGTTCTGGACGGCTTTTCCTGGGCGATTCGCCATTTCATCAACGAGCCGCTTTCAACGGCGCAACCACCGCAAGCATGATCGACACAACCAAGCTCACCGCCGCCCGTGAAAAGATCGCCGCCGACGTTTCCCTTGTCACCAAGGCGCGCGCAGATATTGACGCCATGCTTCTCTCTCGGACGCCTGAGGAATGGGAAACGGAGATTCGCCGTCAAGAATTGGAGTGGGATCTTCGCACGCATCGATATCACGCCGAGCAGGAGGCCAGGCGCTGGTTTCGTAATCGGCTCCTGAAAATGGTCACGCCGGCATTGATCGCGGGATGTCACTTCGTTGCCTGGTTCCTGCGCACGTTCGTTCTCGGACCGCTTGAACGGCAGGCGCAGAAATGAACGCCGGGGTGACCATGGACGCCCGAGCGCTGTTTACCTCGCTCGACGCCTTTCCAAAGCTTCTCGGCGTTACTGCCCCGCAGGCAATGCGCCGGAGCATGCTGCGGTTGATTCAACGCGTGATCGCATGGACGCCACCAACGACCGGCAGGGGTGCCAGTAGTGGCGCGTCGGCGCTGAAGGCAGGCGAGGCCGCAATTCGTCGGGACATCTTGAAAATCATGTTCCTCGAAAAGCGCGAGGTGCTCGATTTCTGGCAGAAGGCCAACGGCGGCGCGCCTTTCATTTCGAGCCTGACCCTCAACCGGAAAGGATCTTCGCAAAAATACACCCTCGGCAACGTCCTGATTGATCCCGACGGCCACGACCTCGCCGCGCTTCACACCGCCGCCAGAAACAGCCGCGGGCGAATCCCGAAGCGTTATCGCGGCAAACGGATCGCAACCACTCCCGAGGCCTTTTCCCGGTTCCTCGGCCGGCAGCAGTCGCACAGCGGCATTGCCCGGTCGGGATGGGTCCCAGCACTCGCGCATTTCGGTGGCCAGTCCCCGGCCTGGATCGCCCGCCACGGCGGAAACAACGGCTCATTTGTCGACAGCATCACCTCGACCCTTTTCACGCTCGAGGCAGTTAATCGCGCCAAGTCCATCGGCTCCCTCCAAGAACGCCTCATCACTTCGTCCATCCGCGCCGAAGCCCGCGCCACCCTCCGCGAGCTTGAGCGGGCCATGGGTGACGCCGCCTATCGCGCAAAACTTACCAACAAAATTTCCATCTCATGACCCAGGAAGCCAAATTCAAATTCTCGGGCGACACTTCCAACCTCCAAAACGCCGTCGCGAAAGCAAAAGGCATGATCGCTTCCGTCGGAAAGGTCGCGGAGAAAAGTGGTTCGATGCTCGGCGGGTTCGCAAGGATGGCGGTCGGGGCGGCCGGCGCCTTCGTTTCGATCTCCGCCGCGGTCAATGTCGCTCGGGCGGCCTTCGAGAAGTTTTCCCATGTCGGCGACGTGGCCGAAACGACGGGATTCACGCCGGAATATATCCAGAAGTTGGGGGCGGCTGCCGCCGTCAGCAACGCAAGCATCGACGACCTTGCGACCGCCACCCTCAAGTTCGCCAAAACCCTCACGTTTGCGAAAGAAGGCGATGCCGCGAGCACGGCTCTTAACGCTCTGGGGCTTTCGGTTTCGAGTCTCCAACAAATGAAGCCCGACGAGGTTTTCACCAAGGTCGCCACGGCGGTGGCGGGCATCGTCGATCCATTCCAGCGGGCCGCGGCCGCACAAATCCTCTTCGGGAAAAGCGGGGCCGCGTTGGTTCCCACGTTCAAGGAATTGGCCAGCGGGCAATCCAATGTTACGATGTTGACTCGAGAGCAGATCGCCACGTTGAAAGAAGCAGGGGACCAGTGGGAGCGTTGGAAGTATCAGGCGCTGGGAGCGATCGCGGGCGTTCAGGCCGATTTGATCAAAGATCCAATAACCACCCTCATGAAGGGTGCGCTATTCCCCACGCGCATCATCCCTGGAGCAGGCGAGGCGATTGATGACGCCTTCAATCCTCCGAAAAAGAATTACCCTCAGGGCCATCGCGGAGGCGACAAGCCTGACTTCGCTGCCATCCTCGCCCGACAGGCGGAAGAAGAAAAGGACGCCGCGAAGGCTGGCGAACGCCTGGGAGAGATCGATAAGGCGAACAAGAGCCACGCCGACGCGCGCACGAAGGCCACCGCCAAGGCCGCAGAGGCCCACAAAAAGACGACGGACGAGATTTCCCAAAACGAGGAAGCCGCCGCTGACATTCGACATCAATCCATGTTGGCGGCCATGGACGACGAAAAGCGTTTGGCCCAACTCCTCACCGATCGCGCCGAACTCGAAAAGAAGATCGCCGCGGAAACCAACCCCGTCAAAAAGTCAGCGTTGCAAAAGGATTTGGCGTCATTAGACGGAAGCATCGCCAGCTTGCGAGCCCAGGGTTCCGCACCTGCCTCCGGTGGTGGCGGGAGTGGTGGAGGATCTTCGACACCCGATCAAGCGTCGGTCGACCCGAATCTCACTCCCGACGAAATACGGGCGCAGAGCTACATTGCGGCAAACACGAAAGAGGGAAGGATCGTGAATCCAGGCATCGCGCGGCACCTCAACAATCGCGCCGCCCTGTCCCGGGCGCGCGCTGATCGCTGGAACGCGCAAGGCATCGGAGGCCCCGCATCGAAAAGCGGTCAAGGTGAAACCGGGGCTGCCGCCATGCGCGCCGCAGAGATGTTTCCCGACTTCTCGAAGGAGAATGCAGCCGCCATTTCAAAAGCAGCGGCGGATCGAGAAGCCGGTATAAAAAAAAGCATGATGGGCGACGGATCGAAGGAATCTGCCACGGGCGACAGCTCCAAAAAAGACAAGGACTCGCAATCCGCGATGGCAGCCGACCTAAAAATGATTCGTGAAGACATTCACGCCCGTCTTCCAAAAAAGACCTTGTAGAGGGCGCGATCGGGTCAAAGCATTGTTTAGGAATGTCTTTGAACGAAAAAGCTGGTGGATATTCCGAGGAACTGGGGATTCTTCATTGAAAATGTGTCCAATAGCGCTTACCGCGACGGTGACAGCTTGAGGCGAGCATTCGAGTCGCAGCCATAGGCGAGTAGAAAAGAGCGGTCCGTTGGATCATTAATCGGGCGAAATGTTAAGTCTCGCTCTCATGAACGTGAGACGTGGGTTAACCACCAAGTAAAAGCGAGGAAGGCCCATCCCACATAACGGACATGTGTATTCCAAGAAAAACGAAAGCCATTGGCGCGAAGAGATGAGGTCCTGCGCCTTGGAAACCATGGTTTCGGCTCCCTTGGCGGCATGTCGTTCCTGTCCGGTTTGATTCTCCTCGCGCTCGGGAAGTAGATTACACTGGAGGCTGCGGAGGTTCGATGTGCACGAACAGCGAGTTCGCTATCTTATGGCGGAGTTGGTCTTTGACCATGTTGGGTTTGATCTCGTCCACCTCAACGCCATCGCGGAAAAATCTAAAATCGGCATGCGCGTAATTGCAGAGGATCGGGTCATGAACCGCTACCACCCGATAATGATATTCAACCTTTTCGGTGGGGTTCGTCCATTTGACCTCCCATTCCACCACCGATGCGACGGGAACACTCATCACACCGTTTTTGACATTCCTTCCCAGATTGGGCGGAACGCAATCCCATAAAGCATCGTCAGGACCCCTCGCGCACTCCTTTGAATAAAACGTCGAACTTTGTCTCCGCTTAAACGCAAACGCCTTAGAAAGAGTCTGTCGATTTTCGCGAGCAAACCTCCGATAGAGGAGATGTTCTGTGTCTAGTGCCTTAACTTCCCTTTCGCAGGTGTGCAGGTGGTCAGGAATTCCCCCCGAACTGCAGATTTGCTCAGGCACGGATGAGTTCCGTAATTACCTCGTCAATGTCTGTTGGAGCGATCATCCGAAACTCCGGATCAAGGAAAAATCGATCAACTTTCAGCGAGATATCACCGTCATGATCAATATCCCATGTGAGGGTGCAATCTGCGCAGTCACACATGAAGGAGATACCAGAGTCGCCAGTCGGACAAATCCACTCAGGTTTACACGCGGTGGTCGCGAGGTTGGAAATGATCTCAAGGGCAAGCCCAACGGCCAATGGCGTGGGTGGATCTGCATCATTTCCGTCCCAATTTTTGGGAAGCCGCAATAATCCTGAAAGTTGATTGACAGTGTTCCACCAAGTCTTCTCGGTTATTTCGTTCCTTTTCCGCTCCGCAACGATCTCGCGGATAGAACCTTCGACGGCATCCTGCGTAATATTTCCTGTCCGTTGGTATGGACTCTTCCCCTTAAACCGATGTCCTTTTCGCTTTTCGCCTAAAAATTGTCGCCGGCCTGCGGTGCGCTCGGCGTCTCTTGAAGTCACCTCATACCTCCATGCGATGGCGTCTGTTTTCAGATCATCGTAGAAGCATACTCCTTTTGTATTTTCAGGATTCATTGTTGGGTCCATTTACATTTACTGCCACCCCAAATACATGTAACTTTTTCTGTAAAACTGCCAAACTGGAAACAAAGTCGCCCAGTGAGTTCATATTTGTGATTTCGGCGTAAAAGAATAACCCGCCCGGGTAGGCATGCGATTTTTCCAAGGTGATTTTGCGTAGATGTTCAGGTTCCCGGCTTGCCAATGAAATCATGCGATGTGACCCCAGATCAAAACCTGGCATCGCCAGATTTTTGAAGTAGGTCTCACCTTCTGTCGGATTGGTTCCTTCGCTGTGCCCTGTAAAAATCAGCTCTGCACCATCTGAGGTTCTGTCGGTAATCGTGGCACAGATGGCCGTGGAAATTCGTGAGACGACCGCAAGCTCATCAATGGTGGAAAGATTTTTGAACTCGATGAAGAGTTCACTTCCAGAAAGTCGAACAACTCCAAGCCCTTTAAAAAGAGAGAATTCGGACGTGTATCGGTAAAGGACGTCGGTCGTAGTAAGTGTCGCCGCCGAAGTCGGAAGTGAAAAGGATTCGGCTTCTACCGCTCCAAAAACGACTTCGCTCAGCGCGTGTATTTTGGCCAAGTCGAAGGGCTGGCGCCGCAACGGAATCTCCAAAGTGACCGATATATCTCGGACAATAAACTCAAGCATGTGCCGTCTAATTACGCGAAAAGACCTCCACGAGCAAGGGACGAATACTACGGAACAAAATCGCCTTCGCCGCGCACCGGGAACCCTCCACGGCGTCCGCGATCACCTTCTTATTGTCGCCGTCAAGGGCTCCGCTCATCGGCCGAACGAGACGTGAGATCGGAAAGTTTGTGTGTGGGCGGTGGCGCCATGTTCGCACCGCTGCACGAGAAAAGTCCCGATATCGTGCTGCTTGCCGGTCTCTTCGATCGCATGCATTGACGTCAAGTAATCGCCGATCACTATTTACGACGTTAGAGGTTGTGCCCGCGCCTAGGGGAGGTGGTGCAAGCGAGAGCACCTGAAAAGGAAACAGTAAAACCCCGCACGGCGCGAACCGGCGGGGCTTGGTTTTGGTTAAGTGGAACGCCTACGCATTTTTCCCAAATTCGCGATCAAGCATAAACGCTTCCTCCGGGCTTCCCTTGCTCGGCGAACAATCCCCAGAAACTTGTTTCACGCAATCCGCGAGACTGAAAACTCGATCGGGTCGGGATCATTGGCGGTCGTCCTGTAGAACGATGATGCGATCAAGCTTCATGCGGCCACCTCCATCTCAAGCCGCACCTTGCCCTCGAGAATTGCCAATATCTCCGAGACGTTTTTTGGAGGGTTCGTGATCCAATTGCGAGGCGGGAGCCCGGCAGCTTTGTCCAACTCGACGACTTGGGCGCGGAACATCTCGCGAGTATCGTCGAATGGCCACCTTTTCCGAATGCAGAAATCGTAAATTTCCTCATCCCTTTGAGAGCGGAGGAACTGCAAATTCCATTCACGGCCGTTTCTATGCCATCCATAGGTGAGAAAGGCGTCACCGCCGCGATTCTTAACGAAATCGATGATGCGATCAGCGACCGCTTGAAGCTCTTCCTCGCTTTGGTAGGATTGGTTTTCGGCGTCATGTAGCAATTCGCCTTCATCGTTGAGCATGTCGTGAAACATCCAACCCGCGAAGCGTTCGATGACGGCCCCAGTATTGGCACCTGGCATGTAGATGTTGCGAATTGTGTCGAGGTTCGTCGCGAAGGCTTCGCTGATTTCGATGGCTGAACCGTGATTCGTTTGCTTGACAGATTTGGCTGCGTTGGCGGATTTCATATTTGTTCGATGGTTCTTCGTTGTGGGCTTCGCCCGTTTCGTTAAATCCACCGCAATTCTAACACTCCCCGGGATTTCCCCGGACGATGCTGGAAAGTGTCTCACGTTTGTCTCAGTTTAGCCGCTTTCGGAACCGAAACTTGTGTAACTCGTTGATTAAAAGAGTTGGAGCGGGTAGCGGGAATCGAACCCGCATGGCCTGCTTGGAAGGCAGGAACTTTACCACTAAGCTATACCCGCGTGGCGCGCGCTGTGATTGGTAGCAGGTCGGGCCGCTCCGTCAAGGCGGCAGCGCGCGCTACTCGAAGCGCACCGCGGCGGCCGGCGGCACGCGGGCGGCCTGCCAGGCCGGGATGATGGCCGCCGCCATCGCCACCGGCACGATCCACAGGGGAGTGGCGAGCAGGAGCCCCGCCGGGTAGCTCAGCTGAATCGTCCATCCGAAGAAGGCTTTGTTCACGACCCAGGTCAGCACCATGGCGAGCGCCGCGCCGGAGGCGACGCCGAGTCCGCTCGCGATCAGGCCGATCAATCCCGCCTCGCGCAAAAACAAGCCGACGACCTGCGCGCGCGAGGCGCCGACGGCGCGCAGCACGCCGATCTCGCGCGTGCGTTCCGCGGCAAGGATGAGCATGGCGAGCAGCACGCCGGTGGCCGCGACGGCGACGGCGATGGCGCGCAGCACGAGCGTGACGGCGAAGGTCTCGTTGAAGATTTCGAAGATGCGCTGGCGGAGCGCGCGGTTCGAGTAGACGGAGAATCGATCGAGCGCGCCGAAGGTTTGCCGAAAGCGGTCGCCGAGTTCGTCGGTGCTCGCGGAGTCGGTGAGGGTGAGCCCCACCGACTGCGGGCGATAGGGCTCCCAATGGCGCTCGAAGTCCGCGCGTTTCATGATGACGAGCCCGCCGCTGCGCGCGTAATCCTGAAAAACCCCGGCGACGCGGAACGAGACCGGGCCGCGCGGGGTGGCAAGCTCGAGGCGGGAGCCGCGGTCGACGCCGAAACGCGTGGCGAACGGCTCGGACACGGCCACGGTCTCCGGCGCGAGAAAATCCTGGTATTGGCCGGCGGCGTTCGCGCCGAGGAAGCGCAGGTTGTGCGGGCGCTCGCCCGTGATCACGGCGAGCCCGGTGGTCTGGCCGCGGAAGTCGATCGATCGATCCGCCCGCGTGGCGAGGTGCTCGACGCCGGGCTGCGCGGCGAGCCACGGCACGATCTCGTCGGGCAACACGCCGTTGGTCGGGCCGGATTCGTTCGCGGCGAGGCCGATGAAAAGGTCGTCGACGAGGGTCGCGTCGATCCAGTCGTCCACGCTCGCGCGGAACGAATGGATCATCACGGAAATGCTCACCGTCATCGCGATGGCGGCCGCCAGCGCGGCGACGGTGACCGCGTTGCGATGCAGGGATTGGGCGAGGTTGCCGGCGGCGAGCCGGAGGTAGCGCGGGGCGTGCCGGAGCGGCTGGACGGAAATCCGGATCGCGGCGGGCGCGAGGAGCGAGAAGCCGGTCAGCACGGAGAAGGCGCTGGCGAAGCCGAGCAGGGGCTGATGAAAGCGCAAGGTGGCCCAGCCCAGGAGGGCCGCGATCCCAAGCGAGGCGAGGCCCGCGGGGAACCAGGGCGGAGATTTTTTTATGAATCGATCCGGGGCGGAGCCCGGGCGCAGCGTGTGGGCGGGATTGGCGCGGGCGGCTTCGGCGGCGGGCACCCAGCTGGCGAGGAGCGCGGTGCCGAGGCCGACGGCGAGGGCCTCGGCAAATTGCCAGGGCGAGATCGAGAGGCGGTCGATGCTCGTGAGGATGTAGAGATTGCGCACGGTCTGGGCGATCGGCGCGGACAGGACGGACGCGAGCGGCAGCGCGAGCGCGATGCCGACGGCGGTGCCCAGCAGGCCCGCGATGGCGGCTTCGCCGAGGAAGAGCAGGCGGACTTCGCCGGGGGTGGCGCCGAGCGCGCGCAGGATGCCGATTTCCCGCCGCCGCCGGACGACCGAGGCGGAAAGCGTGTTGTAGATGAGGAAGGCTCCGACGAGCACCGAGACGAGGCTGAGCGCGGTCAGGTTCAGCTGGAAGGCGCCGAGCATGGACTCGACCTGGCGGCCGCGCTGGGAGGGGGTTTCGATCCGCGCGTCGGCGGGGACGAGGCGCCGGATCGCCTCTTGCACGGCCGGGAGGCGGGCGGGCTCGACGAGGAGAAGGATGGCGGTGAGCCGCCCGCGCGCGTCGAGCAGCTCCTGCGCCCAGCCGAGATCCATGGCGGCGAGGCGCGGATCGCCGGAGGCGGCGGCCGGCTGGATGACGAAGCGCGGGCGCAGCTCGCGGAGCGTGGCGCCGGCCAGGACGAGGATGGGGTTGCCGACGCGGGGCAGGATCTTGTTCGTGAAGTCGGGGGTGACGGCGATGGCGTCGGGATCGCGCAGCCAGGTTTCCAGATCGAGCCGGGCGCGGTCGGCGCCGAGCAGCTCGAAGGTGCGCAGCTCGTCGCCGCTGAAGGGATCGACGCCGACGATGCGCAGGTATTCGCCGGGATGGCCGGGCAGCGAGACGATGCCCTCGACGAGGGGGGTGGCCGCGCGCACGCCGGGGAGGGCGGAAATTTTCGGGAGAAGCGTCTCGTCGAGCGAGCCGCGGACCTCGAGGTTCGCGCGGCCGGCGACGAGATCGATGCCGGCGCGGAAGCTGGCGTTCGCCCCGCGGTTGGCCATCTGGATCGCGAGGAAAACGGCGACCCCGAGGGCGATGCTCAGGATGTTGAGCGAGAGCAGGACGGGGTGCCGGCCGAGGGCGCGCGCGCCCTGGCGCCAGAACAGCGTCGGAAAATGGCGCGTGATCACGGCCGCGTCCGCTCGGAGGCGGCCCGGCGGAACAGGCGCTGGAGGCGCTCGATCGCGGCGGGATCGGTGATTTTTTTGTCGTCCCGGCCGTTCACGTAGAAGGTGTCCATCGCGACCTCCATCTCGGTCGTGATGCGCGAGGTCTGGATGGAGATGCCGACGTTGCCGAGCGCGCGGAGCAGGCTGTAGAGGAGGCCGAGGCGGTCGGGGGTCTGAATCTCGACGATGGTGTAGAGCGGGTGGGCGTCGTTGTCGACGACGATGCGCGAGGGCAGCTCGGCGTCCTGCGAGAGCCGGTAGCGGCGCAGGCGGCTGGGCTCGGCGATGAGCGGGGTGAAGTCGTATTCCTCCTCGCGGAGCGCCTCGAGCAGGCGGGCCTCGACTTTCTCGTGGTCGCGCTTGCTCGTGACCGGCAGGTGTCGCGAGTCGGAGACGCGGAAGATGTCGAGGGCGAGGTTGTCGCCGCGGGTGAAGATGTCGGCGCTGAGGATGTTGACGTTGGCGGAGAGGAAGGCGCCGGCGATGCGCTCGAGGAGCCGTTCGCGGTCCCAGCCGCAGACCCAGACTTCGGAGTGGCCCATTTCCGGGCGCTCGATCCAGTGAAAGACGGGCGTGATCGCGAGTTTCGGGTCCATGCGCCGCTCGAAAAAGGTGCGAAAAAGCCGGAGATGGCCCACCATGCGCTCGGCGTCGAAGGCGTGGAAATAGCGCTCGGGCATGAACGCGAAATGCGCCTCGATCTCCTCGGTGAAATCCTTCGGCAGCACGCGGGTGACGGTTTCGCGCAGGGAGTCGCGGTCCTTGCGGCGCTCCTCGGCCCAGCGCGGGCCGACCTCGAGATACTCGGTCGTTTTCCGGTAGAGCATCCAGACGAGCGACTCCTTCCAGTCGGACCAGTTCTGGTCGCTGGTGCCCATGCCGTCGGCGAGCGTGAGCAACATGAGGGCGTCGAGGTTCGGGCGATTCTTGACGATCGCGGCGAACTCGGCGGTCGTCGCGGGGTCGTCGAGGTTGCGGGTCTGCGAGGTATGCGAGAGGGTGTAATGGGCGTCGACGAGGGTGACGAGCATGCGCCGGCGGTCGGGCGAGAGCTGCAGGCGGCGGGCGACCTTGTGGGCGAGCATGGCGCTTTGCTCCTCGTGATGGCGGGAGTTCGCGGCCTTGCCGACGTCGTGGAGCAAAACGGCGAGGTAGAGCATCGCGGGGTCCTCGAGCTTTTGGAAGAGCGAGCGGTAGCCGGCGAGACGGCCGTCGTCGGCGAGAAGGACGGCGTCGAGTTTCTCGATGCAGACGAGGGTGTGCTCGTCGGCGGTGTAGCGGTGGAAAAACTCGTGCTGCACGAGGCAGGTGAGCGCGCCGAACTCCGGCAGGTAGCGCCCGAGCACGCCGACGTCGTGCATGGCGCGCAGGATGCGGCCGACCTCGCCCTTGCGGGAAAGGATATCGAGAAAAATTTCGCGGCTGACGCGGGCGTATTGGAACGTGCGGTCGATGAGCGCGGGCCGGCGGCGAACGAGGTCGCGGAGCTCCGCGCCGAGAGCGAGCTGGCGTTTCTGCGCCTGCTGGAACACGCGCATGAGGCGGAACGGGTCCTCGTTGAAGACGTCGCGCGCGCCGGGGAAAATCTGGCCGTCGCGCGCGAGGAAGCCGTCGAATTTCACCGGCTTCGACCTGGGCGCGATCAACTTCAGGAGGCCGCTGCCCGCCGGCCGCGTGGCGGGGAGATCGAGCCGGTCCAGGACGGAGGCGGTGATCTGGGCGAGGTCGCGCGTGTGGCTGTAGTAGTCGCGCATGAAGGCCTCGCAGCGGCGCAGGATGTGCTTCTGCGGGTAATGGAACGCGGTCGCGACCTTGCCCTGCAGCTGGAGGGAGAGGCCGTCGATGGGCCGGCCGTTGACGTAGTGCATCTCCGTGCGGACGCGGAGCAGGAAGTCGTAGGCCTTCTCGATGGTGCGGCGCTCGGTGGTGCGCAGGAATTTGCGCTCGAGGAGCTTGGCCGTGCTGTTGAGCCGGTGGGCGACGAAGGCGATCCAGAGCAGGCTCTGGTAATCGCGCAGGCCGCCGCAGCCGTTCTTCACGTTCGGGTCCTGCACGAAGACGGTGCCGCCGTATTTCTGGTGATTTTCGTCCTGGCTGGCAAAGCGCCACCGGACGTAGGCCTCTTCCCGGCCGGCGAGGCAATCGCGCTCGAAGCGGCCCTTGAAGTCGGTGAAAAGCTCGCGGTCGCCAAGGAGGAAGCGGCACTCGAGCATCGACGTCTTCGTGACCATGTCGTCGTTCGCGGCTTTCATCGCCTGCGCGACGGAGCGGGTGGAGTGCCCGACCTTGAAGCCGAGATCCCAGAGGCCGGTGAGCGTCTGGCGGACGATATTCTCGAGCCGCGCGGTGGGCTTGCCGCGCTCGACCAGGAACATGACGTCCACGTCGCTGAAGGGGTTCATCTCGCGCCGGCCGTAGCCGCCAAAGGCCGCGACGACCATGCGCTCCGGGCCGATCTTGCCGCCGACGTTGAGGGAAATATTCTCGAAAAGCTCGCGGAAAACGATGTCGATGAGGTCGGCGCGCTGGCGGGCGATTTCGCGGCCGCCGCCGCCGGCGTTGTGCCACATGCGGAGGCGGTGCTCCTCGAGTTTCAGAAAGCGCTTGAAGACCGGCAGCCAGTCGTCGTGGCGCTTGCGCGCGCGCTCCGAGAGCTCGCGAGCGGCCTCGGCAAGGACGCGCTCCTTGTAGAGCGGCACCATCGAGGCGCCCGGCTGGTAGACCCTCATCGGGGCGTCGCCCCTCGGTCGTGGAGGACGATTTCGACGCGGCGGTTCACGCTTTCCTCCTCGATGCTGGCGGGGGGGACGATCGGCCGGGTGTTGCCGAAACCGCGCGTGGCGATGCGGGCGGGGTCGACGTTCATGTTTTGCACGAGCCACGTTTTCACCGACTCGGCGCGGGCGACGCTCAGCTGGAAATTGTAATCCGCCGGGCCATGGGAATCGGTGTGGCCCTCGATGGAAAACTCGAGCTGGGGGTTGCGCTGGATGATGACGCCGAGTTTCTCGAGGCTCGCGACGGCCCCGGGCTCCACCTGGTAGCTGTCGTAGGTGTAGAGCACGTCGGCGTCCATGCGGATCGGCGCGGTTTCCTTGCTGAGCGGGCCGGTCTCCGCGAGGAGGTCGTCGAGGTTGCTGAAGCCGGGAGACGCCGCGCCGGCGAGATCGCCCCGCCGTGAAGGGGAGGCGCCGGAATCCGTGGCGGGCCGCGCGATGTCGAGCAGGGGCTTCGCGGACACGCCGGGCTTGTCGGCGAGCAGGTCGGCCCTCACCTGGTCCAGGTCCGACGCCACGCTTTTGATGCCGCCCTGCCGGGCGTCCTGCACCGTGCGCTCGTAGCTGGTCGCCTCGACGCGCGGCTTGTCGGCGAGCATGGGATTGTCGATTTGCGGAGCGGCGGGGGCGGCGCGGTTTTCGGCCATCATCGCGGCGAATTCGGGTTTGTCCCGGGGCGGGCGGACCGCCTGGGGGGCGGCGGCGGGCCGGGGTTTTTTGGCGATCTGGGGCTGGAGGATCTTCGGGTCGAGCTTCGGGCGCTGGAGGTGAAACGCGCGGGGCGGCGGGGGCGCGGCGGCGGCGAGGGTGAGCGGGTGAAAGGGCAGGTCGCGCAGCCAGAAAAAGAGGAAGCCGTGCAGCAGAAGCGACAGGAACAAGGCCGGCAGCGCCCACCGCGCGAAACCGGTCGGCTCCTCGTCGAATAGATCGCAGTCGTCGGTGCCGTGGTTCATTGCCGCTGAAAGCCAGAGCCTACCGCCGTCCCCCCGAAATTCAATGCTGGAAAATGGCCGCCGGCGCTGCTTGGTTGCGTGGCTCCCGTGAAGAAACTGCTCGCCTATGTCCGTTCCCAATTTCGCCGCCTGCTGGAGTTGAGGGACACGCCGCACGCGGTGGCGGGCGGGGTCGCGATCGGCGTTTTTTATGGCTTCACTCCGCTTTTCGGGGTGAAGACCCTGCTTTGTCTCGCGACGGCGTGGCTCGCGCGGTGCAGCAAGATCGCCGCGGTCATCGCCGTGAGCCTGCACGATCTGGTGTGGCCATTTTTGCCGTTTCTCCTGCGCATCCAGTTCGACATCGGCTACTGGATCCTCAGCAATCCGCACCGTCTGCCGCCGAGGATGGCGATGCACGAGGTGAAGATTCACTCGCTGCTGAACTGGGGCACGATCTCGAACCTGATCCACTGGCTGCTCTCCCGCCACGGCGGGCTGCCCCTGCTCGTCGGCTCGATCGTGCTCGCGATCCCCGCCATGATCGTCGCGTATGTGGTCACGTTCCAGATCATGAAGCGCCGCCAGCTTCGCCCGCTTCGGGCCGAGGGTTAGCGGCGGATGGCTTGTTTCGCGAAGATTGGATTTGACCTCGGGATCAGAATGGTTTTGATACCGCGCCGGTGAGCGTGGGGGGAAAAATCGGCTACCTGGGAGGCGTTGCGGCGCTGCTGTCGCTTCTGGAAAGCGGCTCCCTTCGCGCGACCGATGTTGTCTTCAAGAATGGGCAGCAGGCGCGCAACGTCCGGATCATTCCGCAGGGCGACGAGTATATCTCCGTGGTCTCGTCGCACGGCTCCATTCGCTACCCGATCAGCGCGGTCGAGACGATCGACGGACGGCCGCCGGGAAGAGCGGCCGCGCCCGGTCCCGCGGCCCCGGACGGGATGGCCGGGCCGACGGCGCCAGCCGCGAACGCCCGCCCCGGAAGCGATGGGCCCGCGGCGGCTTCCGCGCAAACTCCGGCCGCCCCCGCGGCGGCCGCCCCCGACCGGTGGAACTTCGAGTTCCTCCTCCTCGGCCTGCTCGCGGTCGGCGGAATCTGGATGCGCGGCCTGCAGGTGGTGCAGCGGGACCTCTTCGAGCGGCGCGTCGAGCCCCGGCCGTGGACCCTGGCGGCCCTGCTGCTGCCCGGCGTCGGCGCCGGCGCCTACCTTGGCGCGCGCTGGACGCAGCAAAAAATCCACGAGACGAAGATCCGGAAAATCAAGGCCGGGGGGAGTTCGCCCGCCGCTTCCGAAGAGCCGATCACGAGCGGCACGGGCCTGCCCTTTTCGTTCAACGTCCCGAAAAATTTCGACCCCGCCAGCCACCTCGCGAAAAAAGGCACGACGCGCCGAGGCCTTACGTTTCTCGACACCGATCGTGGGTCGATCGCGATCGGGGGCGACGACGAAGCCGCCTCCGGGCTCGACAACGCGAACGAAGTCCTGGAGGAGGCGCTGCTCGAGCGGGCCAGCGACATCCACATCGAGCCGACGAGCAATTCCTACCGCGTGCGCTTCCGCCTCGACGGCATCCTGCACGAAAGAATGTCCTTCGATTCGACGGACGGCATCCGCCTCGTGACCGCGATCAAATCGCTCTCGCAAATCGACATTTCCGAAAAACGCCGCGCCCAGGACGGCAAGTTCCGCGTGCGCGCCGAGGACCGCGAAGTGGACTTCCGCGTGGCCACCGCGAACTCGATCTACGGCGAAAAGCTCGTCATCCGCGTGCTCGACCACCGCGGCGGGGTCTTCGACCTCACTTCGCTGGGCATGGCGCCGGAAATGCTCGCCCGGTTCAACGCCGTCGTGCACGCCAAGAACGGCATGATCCTCGCCACCGGCCCCACCGGCTCGGGAAAGACCTCCACGCTCTACGCCGCCCTCCGCCAGCTCAACAACACGAGCCTGAACATCATGACGATCGAGGATCCGGCCGAATACGAGCTCCCGGGCGCCACCCAGATCGCGGTGAACGTCCGCGCCGGCATCACCTACGAGGCCGGGCTGCGATCCATCCTGCGGCAGGATCCCGACGTGATTCTCGTGGGCGAAATGCGCGACGCCGAGGCCTCGAACGTCGCCCTCCGCGCCGCGCTCACCGGCCACCTCGTGCTGAGCACGCTTCACACGAAGGACGCGATCGGCACGATCTCGCGGTTGCAGGACATGGGCATCGAGCGTTACCAGCTCGCCTCCGCGCTGCTCATGGTCGTCGCCCAGCGCCTCGTGCGGGTGCTTTGCCCCGAATGCCGGGCCGAATATCCCGCCGTGGGCAACGAGCTCGAGTCGCTCGGGTTCAGCTTCGAGGCCGGTCAGCCGCTCTACGCGGCCCGGGGCTGCGACGCGTGTCTCGGCACCGGCTTTCGCGGCCGCACCGGACTCTTCGAACTGCTCGTGCTCGACGACGAATTTCGCCGCGTGATCGGCGAGGGCGCGGACGAAGCGGCGCTCACGACGCTGGCGCTGCGAAACGACTTCAAGAGCTTCCGCTACGACGGCGCGGAAAAAGTGCTCCTCGGCATCACCACCGTCGATGAAGTGATCGAGGCCTCATGACCGTTTCCGCCCTCGCGCTTTGCGCCGTCACGGGCCTGTTGATGCTCTACCGCGGCTGGAACGGCTGGCGCTGCGGCGCGACCTCCGAGGGGCGACATTTCATCGTCAATCTCTTCGCCGTGCTCTTCGCGATCCGGTTCTGGCAGCCGTGCGCCGAGACCGTGGCGGGCGGCCTGACCTTCGATCCGCGCTGGATCGCGACCGGCACGTTCGTCATCCTCTATGCCGCAGGCGGGGCGATCGCCGGATTTGTCGTCAATCTAAAGGGACAATCCTACAGGAGCGTGCAGCTCGATCTGGTGAACAACGGCCTGGGCGTGCTCGCGGGTTTGTTCTCCGGCGCGCTGCTTGGAGGGTGCCTGTTTCTGCTCGTCTCGGTGGGATTGCCCGGGGAGTTCGACGCTCCGCCGCCGTTGAAGAATTTCGCCGCCTGGCCGGAAAATTTCGTGCGCGGGCTGGAGACGAACATTGCCGGCATCGCCCCGACGAGCCCGGCCCGGACGCAATTTCCGCAGGTCACGCTCGTCGAGGTCCCCGTCGACGCGAAGCCCGGCACCGTGCCGGACGGGGCGGTGCTCATGCAGGTGCGCGGCAAGGTCACCTGGCAATGATCCGGCGGTCGCGCGCCGCTTTTTAGCCTTTAGCGTTGCGGATTTCCGCCGTAGCTTCCTCGCCCCTTGCCATGAGCCCGAAAATTCTCACCATCGGCCTGCCCTCCGGCAATCTGCTCGACGCGACCGTCGATCTGTTCGCCAAGGCCGGCTTCGCCATCTCCGGCTCGAAGCGTTCCTACCGTCCGGCCACGGACGATCCCGAGATCGAGGTCCGCCTTCTGCGCGCCCAGGAGATCAGCCGCTTCGTCGAGCAGGGCTTCCTCGATTGCGGCATCACGGGCAAGGATTGGGTCGCCGAAAACGACTCCCAGGTCGAGCTGCTGGCGGAGCTCCCCTACAGCAAGGTCAGCGCGCAGCCCGCCCGCTGGATTCTCGCCGTGCCCGAGGACTCGCCGATGCGCGGCGTCGCCGATCTCGCCGGGAAGCGCATCGCCACCGAGGCGGTCGGCATGACCCGGCGCTTCTTCGAGAAGCACGGCGTCAAGGTCGACATCGAGTTCTCCTGGGGCGCGACCGAGGTGAAAGTGCCCGACCTCGTGGACGCGATCGTCGACATCACCGAGACCGGATCCTCGCTGCGGGCGAACAAGCTCCGCATCCTCGCGACGATCATGGAATCCTACCCCGTCTTCATCGCGAACGTCGCCGCCGGCGGCGACGCCTGGAAGCGGGAGAAGATGGAGACGCTCGTCCTGCTGCTCCGCGGCGCCCTCGCCGCCCGCGATCTCGTCGGCCTCAAGATGAACCTGCCCGCCGCGAATCTGAAAAATTTGCTTGAGACCCTGCCGGCGCTGCGAAATCCTACGGTTTCGCCCCTGGCCCAGGAATCCTGGGTGGCGGTTGAAACCATCATCAATGAAAAGACCGTCAGGGAAATCATCCCGAAGCTGAAGGCTCTCGGGGCGGAGGGTATCATTGAATACCCCCTCAACAAAGTCGTTTACTAGAAGAGAAGTATTTGCATGGGCTCGATTAAGAAGAAAAGAAAGGCGAAGATCGCCAAGCACAAGCGCCGCAAGCGCATGAAACTCAACCGCCACAAGAAGCGGTTGCGCTACAAGTCGTAGCCGCTATCGTGACCGCGTGAAAATGGCGGTCGGTTCCCGGGCGGCGACACTCTCTCGCAGAGTGGCCGCGGGGATATTTGCGCCGATTGCCACGCTGCATTTCGCGACCGCCTCGTCGACGGACTACCTGTTCGACGAAGGCGAGCTCGCTCCCTCCGAATACCATCTCTCCCCCAAGGCGGAGGCGCAGGCCGACGCCATGGCGCACTTCGTCACCGGCGTCTTCGAGGAGGAAAGCGCCGGCCCGGAAAAAGCCCTCGCGAGCTATCGCCAGGTGCTCGCCATCGACCCGGGCTTCACGAAGCTCGCCATCGAGGTCGCCTACGATTGCCTGCGCCGCGGGGAGGCGACCGATGCCATCGGCGTGCTCAAGGATGCCATCAAGGCAAAGCCCGACGATCCCGAAGCCTCGCTCGCGCTGTCCTCGATCTACCTGCGGCATCTGCGCAAGCCCGATCTCGCCTCCCGCTACGCCGAGATGGCCCTGAAGTCGGATCCGAACCGGTTCGCCGCCCACCAGGCGCTTTGGGAAATCGCCCAGACCCAGGGCGACGCCGCCGGATGCGCCCGCGTCATCGTCCGCGCGCTCAAGGCCAAAGCCACGAACTCCGAATACTGGCTGCAACTCGCGGAGTTCCTCACCAATTCCTCCGAAGGCGAGCCGCCCTCGGACGAAAAAGTCGTGGCGCAACTCGTCGCCTGCCTTGATCGGGCCGCGCAATTCGCCGGCGACGACGCGGCCGCGCTCACGCGCATCGGGGACTTCAACATCATCGCCCGCCGCATCGACCAGGCCGCGAAATTTTACGCCCGGGCCGTCGACATCAACGCCGCCTTGCCCAACGTCAACGAGCGCCTCGCCGCCACCTTGATCGAACTCGGCCGCAAGGACGAAGCCGTTCCCGTGCTGGAAAGAATCATCGCGGCCAACCCCATCGACATCCAGGCCTACGACCAGATCTATCATCTCTACGAAGAACGCGGCGACCACGAGAAGGCGCTCAAAAACATCGAGCAGGCCCTCATCATCGACAAAGGCAACCTCGTTCGTCAGCGCGACCTGATGCTCCTGCTTCTCCGCACCAATCGCGTGGACGAGTTGATCGTGCGCTCGGCCGAGGCCCGCCGGCTTTTCCCGCGGCTGCCGTTCTTCACCTACGTGGAAGCCCGCGCCCTCGCCGCCGCCCGCCGGACCGACGAGGCGCTTACCGCCTACGAGAGCACGATGGTCGAATCCTTGGCGGGCGATCCCGCGTTGCTGAACGGCGAATTTTATTTCGACTACGGATGCACCGCGCAGGCCGCCGGACGGTTCCGCAAGGCCGAAGAATTGTTCCGGAAATCGATCGAGCTCGATCCGAAAAATCCCGACGCCTACAACTCGCTCGCCTACATGTGGATCGAGCGCCGCGAGAACCTCCCCGAATCCGAGAGGCTCATCCGCCGAGCCCTCGCCCTCGATCCGACGAACGGCGCCTACATCGACAGCCTTGGCTGGTTGCACTACCAAAAAGGCGATTTCACCGCCGCCCTCGACGAGCTCCTTCGCGCCGCGAAAGCCATGCCCGAGCCGGACGCCGTGGTCTTCGAGCACATCGGCGACACCTACCGCGCGCTCGATCGCGGCGCCGAAGCGCTGGTCTACTGGCAAAAATCCGCCGCGCTCGACGCCGGCAACAAGGCGCTGCTCACGAAGATCGATGCCGCCACCGCGAAGGTGGTCGTCCGGAAATCCGTCGAAAAACCATAGGGAGGGTTCGCCGTCGAGCGGCGAGCAAAGAAAAAACGCGGAAAAGCCCTCCTTGTCGCCGCCCCGCTCCGTCGGGGCGCCGGGGGGCGCGTGACCTCGCGCGCACGGCGACGGAGCGCCGTGGCTACAAAGAAAAATGCCCGGGCGGGTCAACGTGATCAAAAGCCCTCCTTGTCGCCGCCCCGCTCCGTCGGGGCGCCGGGGGGCGCGTGACCTCGCGCGCACGGCGACGGAGCGCCGTGACTACAAAGAAAAATGCCCGGGCGGGTCGACGTGATCAAAGGCCCTCCTTGTCGCCGCCCCGCTCCGTCGGGGCGCCGGGGGGCGCGTAACCTCGCGCGCACGGCGACGGAGCGCCGGGGCGAAAAGGAAACATGCCCGGGCGGGTCAATGTGGTCAAAAGCCCTCCTTGTCGCCGCCCCGCTCCGTCGGGGCGTCGGGGGGCGCGTGACCTCGCGCGCACGGCGACGGAGCGCCGTGGCTACAAAGAAA